>NZ_CP026112.1:300228-600457 GCF_002902925.1 Paraburkholderia terrae
AGGCTGCTACGGAGATCGCGGGCTACATCTCGCTGGTGTCGGACGTGTTCCTGCGTCTGATCAAGATGGTGATCGGCCCGCTCGTCTTCTCGACGCTCGTCGTCGGCATTGCGCACATGGGCGACGCGGCCTCGGTCGGACGCGTATTCGCGAAAGCGCTCGGCTGGTTCGTCACCGCCTCGCTGGTCTCGCTGCTGCTCGGCCTGTTGATGTCCAATCTGCTCAGGCCCGGCGAGAATCTCGGCCTGCCGCTGCCCGACATCGGCGCGTCGGCGAACCTGGCCACCGCCAAGTTCACGCTCAAGGACTTCGTCGGCCACATGGTCCCCAGGTCCTTCGCCGAGTCGATGGCCAACAACGAAATCCTGCAGATCGTCGTGTTCTCGATGTTCTTCGGCATCGCGCTCGCCGCGCTGGGCGAGAAGGGCAAGGTGCTCGTGGCCGCGATCGACCAGCTCTCGCACGTCATGCTCAAGATCACCGGCTACGTGATGAAGCTCGCGCCGCTGGCGGTGCTGGCGGCGATGGCCGCTACCGTGGCCGTCAACGGGCTGACCATCCTGTTGAAGTTCGCGGTTTTCATGGGCGACTTCTACCTCAGCCTTTTCCTGTTGTGGGCGGTGCTCACGGCGGCCGGCTTCGTGTTCCTCGGGCCGCGCGTGTTCAAGCTACTGGCGCTGATCAAGGAGGCATTCATGCTTTCCTTCGCGACCGCGAGTTCCGAGGCCGCTTATCCGAAGATCCTCGACGCGCTCGACCGTTTCGGCGTGAATCGCAAGATTTCCAGCTTCGTGATGCCAATGGGGTACTCGTTCAACCTTGACGGCTCGATGATGTATTGCACGTTCGCGACGTTGTTCATCGCCCAGGCGTACAACATGCACCTCTCGCTGGGTACGCAACTGACGATGCTGCTGATCCTGATGCTGACGTCCAAAGGCATGGCTGGCGTGCCGCGCGCTTCGCTGGTGGTGATCGCCGCCACGCTCAACCAGTTCGGCATCCCCGAAGCCGGGTTGCTGCTGATCCTGGGCGTGGATACGTTCCTCGACATGGGCCGTTCGGCGACGAACGCGGTGGGCAACTCGATCGCGAGCGCGGTGGTCGGCAAGTGGGAAGGGGAACTGCTGTCAGAAGCCGACGCCGCGGCCAACGCGGCGCGTATCGACGCCGAGCTTGGCGCGACGCTCGCCCATCCGGCAGAAAGCTGACGGGGACGGGGCCATGAAGACGCGGCGATTCTGGTCGATGCTGGCGATCGCGGGGCTGCTGGTTGCCGGTGCCGCAGTGCGGGCGCAGGAGGACGCGCAGTCATCCCGCCTGGGGCCCGACAGCGTTGCACCCGTCGCGCTGACGGGCACGCTGTCCAAGGTGCGGGAGTCGGGCACCATCGCGCTGGGCTACCGCGAGTCGTCGGTGCCGTTTTCGTATCTGAACGTGCGCAACGAGCCAATCGGCTATTCGATCGAGCTGTGCAAGGCACTCGTGTCGGCGATCGGGGACGCGGTCAACCGGACCCTGACCATCCAGTGGGTGCCCGTCACGCCCGAGAACCGCATTGACGCGGTGGTCAGCGGCCGGGTCGATCTGGAATGCGGCTCCACGACCAGCAACGTGGAGCGCCAGAAACGGGTGGCCTTCTCGCCGATCATTTTCGTGGCCGGCACCAAGGTGATGGTCAAGAAGGGTTCGCCCATCGGCTCATTCCGCGACCTCGCTGGCAGGAAGGTCGCGGTGACGGCCGGCACCACGAACGAGAAGGCGCTGCGCGATCTGGACGCGAAATTCAGGCTCGGGATTCAATTGCAGGTGGTGCCTGACCACGCGCAGGGCTTCGCGCAGGTGGCCGACGGAAAGGCCGACGCCTTCGCCACCGATGACGTGCTGCTGTATGGCTTGATCGCGGAGCATGCCCGTGCGGGCGGCGAGTTCCGCGTTGTCGGCGATTATCTGTCCTATGACCCGTACGGCATCATGTTCCGCAAGGACGACCCGCAACTCGCGCAAGTGGTGAGGGATACTTTCCAGGAGCTTGCGGCGGATGGAGAAATCGATCGCCAGTACAAGCGCTGGTTCTTGCGCCGCCTGCCCTCGGGCACCAGCCTCGACCTGCCGATGAGCAGGCAGCTCGCGACCATCATTCAGTCGATGGCCGGTGGCGAGGCGCAGTGAGCGTTGCGCTCGCGGCGCATCTAGTGGCGCCAGCCGCGATACCCGTAGTAACCACGTCTATAGTAGTAGCCAGGGCCATAGTAGCCGCGGCCGTAATAGCCTCGATATCCGCCGTACCAATAAGGATAACGATAGTATCCGGGCCAGGGGCGCGGTCCATATATCACCGGCGGTCCATAGATGACGGGCGGCGGCGCATAGACGACGGGCGGACTGGCATACACGAAGCCGGGCACACCAATGCCTATGCCGACGCCGACGGACACACCACCCGCCTGCGCGAAGCCGGCCGACCCCGCGCCGAGCGCGGCAGCGACCAGAAAACGAACGAGCTTGATCATTTGCGTACTCCTCGCCTCGAGTCCAGTTCGAACGACTGGCGACGGCGCAACGAGGCATGGACAAATAGCGCTGAGTCCGTTTTCTATGGGTTCAATTCGCAGAGGCTCATACGTGAGGCCGAAGGGCCCTGATCTTTAGAGTCAGCGGTTCCGAAGTCGTTCAGGGCCTGCAGAAGGGCTAACCATTGAACAACTCGCTTCGCGCCGCGTCCATGATCATCGCGACCGCCGGATGACTGATGCGGCGCTCAATCGAGATCGCGAAGAACTCTTCGACGATGGTGTTGATCTGCCCCACCATCGTCAGTTTGTGCTCTGCCTGTAACTGGCTCTCCAGCGCGGTTGGCGCGAACAGCAGGCCGCGGCCCTCGCGGCCGAACGCCATGGTCATCGCCCCGTCGTCGAATTCGCCGACGATGCGCGGCGAAATGGCATGTGACGCCAGCCAGTGATCCAGCTTGCGGCGCACGGCGGATTCCGTGCCGGGCAGCAGCACCGGCAACTGACCGAGCGACAACGGGAAGCGTTTCCTGGCGGTTTGGACCAGCGTCTCCGCGCCGAAGCAGCTCAGCGTCGAACGGCCGAGCCGGTGATTGAACGCCTTGATGTTGACGTCGGCGGGAATGGGGGCATCCGCGATGATCAGGTCGAGACGATGCACGGCCAGTTGCGCGAGCAGCGCATGCAGCTTGCCTTCGTGACAGATCATGCGCAGCGACACGGGCGCGCCCAGCGCGGGTTCCAGCAGCCGGTACGCAATTGCCTTCGGAACTGAATCCGCGATCCCGACCCGAAACCGCATTTGTGCGCCGGATTCGCTCTCGCGCCGCATCGCGCTCTCGAGTTCCGAGCCCAGCGAGAATATTTCGTCCGCGTAGTCGAGCACCAGCCGGCCAGCATCCGTCAATTCGAGCGTGCGCCCGCTCTTTCTGAACAGTTTTTTATCCAGTGCTTCTTCGAGCAGTTTGATCTGGCCGCTGAGCGTTTGCGGCGAGATGTGCAACTGCTCGCCAGCGCGGACGATCCCTCCCGCGTGCGCCGCCACCCAAAAGTAATGCAGATGCTTGAAGTTCACGCCTCCTCCATTGGTCAGTCAACGCTACGGTTTTTTCGAAGTATTGGCAACAAAAATACGAATTTTATGTTCACTCGGGTTCGGTTAGATTGAAGCCTCGCACCTAGACGCCGGTGAGCGGCTAACGACTACTGACAGAGGTGACATATGGCATCGGTTGCGCAATTTCTTCGTTCAAAAGATTCCCAGACAGTGTGGTCCACCCACGCGTCCGCATCCGTCTACGACGCGATCGCGATCATGGCGCACCGGCAGGTGGGAGCACTGATCGTCGCAAACGAAGGACGCCTGGCCGGTATCGTCACGGAGCGGGATTACGCGCGGAAAATCGTTCTGATGGACCGCTCATCAAGGAATACGCCGGTGCGCGACATCATGTCGACAGAGGTGCGCCATGTCAGCCCTCAGCACACGACCGACGAATGCATGGCGATCATGACCGAGCATCGGATTCGTTATCTGCCCGTGATTACGGCGGGGCAGGTGATCGGGATGGTGTCGATCGGCGACCTGATCAAGAACCTGATTACCGAGCAGGAACACACGATCCGGCAACTGGAGCATTACATCCACGGCAACAGTTTTCACGTCGGCCATAACGGTTTGCAGGCCCAACAGCCGCGCGTTTGACGACCCAATAATATTACTGTTCGTAATGTTTTCCGCGCGACTATGAAGAGCGCGATCCGGGCAGCCCCGGACTTACCAAAAGAGGTATTTTTATGTTCATGCAATTCGTCAATCACCTTCGACGTGCTGCCGGTGCGGTAACGCGCGGGACGGCAGCGCTCGGTCTGGCGGGACTGCTTGCCCTCGGCGCGGTGGCGTCGAATGATGCCGAGGCGAAGCGGGTGGGCGGCAGTCAAAGCATCGGGCGCCAGTCGCAGTCGGCGTCGCCGTCCGGGCAGACTCAACAACGCCAGCAAGCCCAGCCGGCGCAACAGGCAACGCAGGCGCCTGCTGCCGCGGCAGGTAACCGCTGGATGGGCCCGCTCGCCGGCCTCGCCGCCGGCCTTGGCATTGCGGCGTTGCTGTCGTCGTTTGGGCTGGGTGAAGGGCTCGCGCAAATGCTGTCGAATGCGCTGCTCATTGGGCTGGTGGTTTTCGCCGGCGTGATGCTGTTCCGCTTTATCGCCAACCGGCGTCGTCCGGATCTGGCTTATGGACATGGTGCCGCGAACCGGCAACAAACGAACGGCTCACAGTTTCTCAATCAGATCGGGCAAGCGCGGCCTGAAGCGACGCCCACGGGCTGGCCGCGTGCAGCGATGGGTTCGATGGGCGCTGCAGGCGCTGTGCAGGCACCGGGACTCGCGCTCGGGGCCGATCAGGCGGCCTTTCTGGTATCGGCAAAGACCCTGTTCATGCGTCTCCAAGGCGCGTGGGACAGGAACGAACAGGGTGACCTGTTCGAGTTGACGACGCCGGACATGTTCAGGCAACTCAAGATGGATCTGGAAGCCCGGGGCCGCGAGCCGAGCGTGACGGAAGTCACGCAGCTCGATGCCGAGGTGGTGGGCTCGGAGAGCAACGCGAATGAAACACTGGTCAGCGTTCGCTTTTACGGTCAAATGCGGGAGGACGACGCACCGACGGCCCAACCGTTCCAGGAGATCTGGAACATCGTCAGGAACGCACAGGGCGACCAGGCGTGGCGAGTGGCGGGCATCCAGCAGATGAACCACTAAAGGAGCGTAGTTGAACTGGCAGTCGGCTTGCTGCGTGTCAGCGAGCCGACGTCGTTTATTTCGCCGGGCGGAGAGGGTAAGGAATGCTGCCCTGCGCAGACAGACTCAATCGAGGAGACGGTATGTTGAGTCCACACGAATTCGCCACCTTGATGCTCATCAAGGATGCGCCGGATCAGATCGAACTGGGCCGCGCCGAGCTCGACACGCTCCTTCAGCGCCAACTCATCTCATTGGAAAACCTCGCTTCAGGACGCCCACGGGCTCATGTCACAAGCGATGGTGATTCCATTCTCAAGGCGGTCTCCCGGATGCGCTAGACATCCGGGCGTGTTCGACAACTTATGCTTTATCTGTCAGAAGCCTTGACGCACCTGAACCCCGCATACACATGCTGATACCGCGGCTGAAACCAGTTGCGGAACGTCGGCCGGATCATGCATTGCGCGGTGCGAGCCGAACCGCCCTTCAACACGTAATGCTGTCCGTCGTAGAAATTGGCCGAATAGCCGAGATAGAACGGAAACGCCTCGAAGCCCGGCAGCGCGTCAAATAACGATGACGTCCATTCCCACCCATTGCCGAACTGGCCTTCGACGCCAAACGCGCTGACATTGTCCGGCGACGCATCGACGGCTTGCGGGTCCCAGCTGCGGAAATCGTAGTTACCCGATGGTGCATTCGGCACGCCTTGCGCAGCGCGCTGCCACTGTGCTTCCGTGGGCAACGCCTTGCCGGCCCAGCGCGCGTACGCGCTCGCTTCCGCATGGCTCACGTAGGCGGGCCAATCGGGCGGCAGTGCGATATCTTCGAACATCGTGCGCAGGGTCCACTGGCCGTTAGCATTCTGCGACCACGTCACGGGATGCGCGACGCCCTCGGCTTCCTTCCACGCCCAGTCCTTGTCGTTCCAGTAAGCGCGATTGCGATAGCCGCCTGCGTCGATGAACTCGCGGAATTGCGCGTTGGTCACCATGTAGCGATCGATCTCGAACGCTTCGACCTGCACGCGCTGCTCGCCGAATTCGTTGTCCCAACCGAAGCGGCCATCTTCCTTCTTCATGCCGAGCACGGCTTCACCGGCCGGCACGCGCACCATCGGCGTCGCTTCGACGTTGCGCGCGTATTGCGCGGCGGACGTGACGCCCGGCGGCGCGGCCTTCATCTCCAGCGGCAACTGATGCAGCATGTACGCGAGCGTTTCCGCGTGCATCAAGCGGTGTTCGATGGCGACATGCATGAGCTGCTCGGGCGAGCCCGTTGCCATGCCGCCGCGGCCGAACTCGTAAGCGGCGAGACGACTGTCGATCTGCGCGCGCGCCTTGTTCGCATAGTCGCGCACGGCGTCGATCGAAGGCCAATCGGAAGGTTGATCGGTTGGAAAGCCGCCGTCGACGGGGTCGATGCCGAACGCGAACAACCTGTCGAGTTCCGGCGCGAACGCGGGCAGCGGGCACAGGCGTTCGTCGAAGAGATTGCGGTCGAAGGCTTCGAGATGGCCGATGTAGAACACGATCCGGTGGCGCTCGCGAATCGGCCGGTCATAGAGGTATTCGGGTTTGACAACCGAGAACAGGGCGTCGGTCACGCGGCGCGCGTCGATGAGACGTTCGGCCAGCGGGTGGTGCGGTGCGGGGTCGCGGTTCATTCGCCGGGTCTCCTCGTGGGGACAGCAAGCATCTTTGCACGAGACGAGTGCGGGGTGCCGAAGACCCGACTCTCGCCGAGAAGAATAATCTTGAACTGTACCGCAGGCGCAGGAGACGTGCCAGGCGGATGCGCGCGGGCGTCGTGCGAGACGAAGCCGCGCGGCGGACCCTGGCGGATCAGGCGTTCGGCGAGGCGCCGACCTGGCGTAAGCCTTCGGGATCGACGATATGAATGAGGCGGCCTTGTGCGTCGATCAGTCCGCGCTTTTGAAATCTTGACAGGGTGCGGCTCACCGTTTCGAGCGTCATGCCGAGGTAGCTGCCCATGTCTTCGCGCGTCATCCGCAGATTGAATTCCGCCGACGAATAACCGCGCTGCGCATTGCGCTCGGAGATATCGAGCAGAAACGCGGCGACACGCTCGTCGGCGCTCAACGAGCCGAGCACCATCATCTGCGCGGCCTCGCGCACGATCTGCTCGCCCATCAGCTTGTGCAGCCGTTCCTGCATCGAACTGACCTCGCGGCACAGATGCTTGAGCGCCGCGTAAGGGATGATGCACACCGAGCTGTCTTCGAGCGCGACGGCGCTGCACGCGTGCTGGTCGCTGCTGATGCCGTCGAGGCCGAGCGCTTCGCCCGCGATCCTCAAGCCCGTGACCTGCTCGCGGCCATCGCGATGCGCCATCACCGTCTTCAGCGATCCCGAGCGCACGGCGTACAGACTGTCGAACGAATCGCCCGCGCGATAGAGCGCCTCGCCGCGACGTACCGGGCGCGCCGAGCAGATCAGCGCTTCGAGCTGCGGCATTTCATTGGCGGCCACGCCTTGCGGCATGCACAGATGCCGCATCGCGCACGACGAACAGCGTGCAGCGCTGCGCACGGCGCGCTGCGTGGAGGAGGCGGGGCTGCGGCGGACAGCGCGGGCAGGGGCGACAGCGGCGGTAACTGCGATGGGATTGAGCATGGGACCAACCGGCGTTAAAAAGGGTGACAACCGATTGTCCCACTCGATGCGCGCGCAACCAGGCGGCAAAATGACGCGTCGCAAGCGATCGCGTTGTTGAGCGGCGTCAGGCTTCGTTTCGCGCGCGACGCTCAGGCCTTGGCTTCTTCCTCAGCTTCGCCGCCGCCCGCAGCGGACGGAATCAGCAGCACGGGTAATGTCGATTGACGCACGCAGCGCTCGGCTACGCTGCCCAGAATCAGCCGCTGCATGCCGCGCCGGCCATGCGTGCCCATGATGATCAGGTCGGCGTTGAAATCGGCGGCGGCGCGCAGCACGAGCGTTGGCACGTCGTCGAGCGACGACGCCTCGCCCACCGCGATATCGCCCGATACCCCCTGCGCGCGCATCGCCGCCGACAGTTCGGCCGTCAGCTCCTTGCCCTGCTCGACGAGCCGGTTGCGCAAGATGGACGGATCGTAGCCGGGCGCGTCGAAGTACATCGGCGTGTTTTCGACCGCGTAGAACGCGCGCAGCGTCGCGCCCAGTTTGCTGGCCAGATTCAGGGCGCCGTCGAACGCGCGGCGCGACGTGTTGCTGCCGTCGACGGCAACCAGGATGCGTGTGTACATGAAGCCTCCGTGTCGTGGAGAGCGTCGCGCCGCCGTGTTCCGCCTGCGCGGGCCCCGTGAAAGCGGTATGAATGGGTCCGGATTGCGCTTGCAGCATAAATGATCGACGAAAAGGGCGTGCTTTGGTCGGCGGGAATGCAGATGTCAATCAAACATTTGTCAAATTTTGCCGTCAGACGCGAGGTCGGTCATACTGGCGGCGTGCGTGCTACCACGCGTCTTCTGGCTGGAATGAGCCGTTATTTCGCCCGGTAGCCCGCGTTATTTGCCTTACAATTCAAATCTACTCTGACAAGCCGCTTCTCTCGACGATGAACGAGCGCAAATCGACAGGTCTGCCGGACAAGATCTACGGCGACATCCTGAACCGCATTCTCGAAGGCGAATACAAGGAAGGCGAACGCCTGCCGACCGAGCATGCCCTCGCGGAACGCTTCGAGACGTCGCGGCCGACAGTGCGCGAGGCGCTCGCGAGGCTGCGCGCGGACGGCATCATCGTGACGCGGCACGGCTCGGGCACGACGGTCGCGCGCCGTCCGGACCCCGACGTGCGCCGTTTCGCGCCGCTGGAGACGCTCTCCGACATTCGCCGCTGCTACGACTTTCGCATCGTGACGGAGTCGGGCGCTGCCGAACTGGCCGCGCAAATGGCCGAAGCCGACGACATCGCCGCGATCCAGCATGCATGGGACGAACTGGAGCGCGTGATCGAAACGCAGGGCATCGGCGCGAAGGACGACTTTGCGTTTCACCTCGCGGTTGCGCGGGCGTCGAAGAACCAGTTCTTCATCACGATGATGTCGTTCATCGAAGAGCAGATCGTGTTCAGCATGAATCTGTCGCGCAACCTGTCGCTGGTGAAGACGCTCGAACGCCAGCGGCTCGTGCAGGCCGAGCACCTGGCCGTGCTCGACGCGATCCGCAGCAAGGACGCAGCCGCGGCCGGTCAGGCGATGCGCTTGCATCTCGAGCATGCGCGCGACCGGATGTTCGGCTCCTGACTTTTTCCGCCTTGCCGGGCCGTTGCGTTGTGCTTGCGGCCCTGTTCCCTCTCCCCCTGATCTGAAAATGCGGCGCGCGCTGCGCCGCATCGCAAAGAAGTGAATCCTTCCCGTCCCCTGGTTTTTCGCGACGCGCTGCTGGCCATGCTTGGCATTGGTCTCGTCAACATGCTGGTCGCGCTCGATCAGACGGTGGTCAGCACGGCATTGCCGTCGATCGTCGTCGAACTGCACGGTTTCGAGTATTACGCGTGGATTGCGAGTGCCTATCTGCTTGCCTCCGTGGTCACCGTGCCCGTGTTCGGGCGTCTCGGCGACTACTTCGGCCGCAAGTATTTCGTGATTACGGCCGTGATCGTCTTTACCGTGGCGTCGGCACTGTGCGGCCTCGCTTCCAGCATGCCGTTTCTGGTGTTCGCGCGCGGCCTGCAGGGCGTGGGCGGCGGGATGATGGTCGGCACCGCGTTCGCGTCGATTCCCGATCTCTTTCCCGACCCGCGCACGCGAGTGCGATGGCAGGTGGTGCTGGCGGCCGCATACGGAATCGGCACGGCGGCAGGGCCGTCGCTGGGCGGCTGGCTCAGCGAGCAATTCGGCTGGCGTTCGACGTTCCTCGTCAATCTGCCCGTCGGCGCGCTCGCGCTGTACTTCATCTGGGCGCATCTGCCGTACTACCGGCGCGAGCGCACCGGCGACGTGCGGATCGACTGGGCGGGCGCCGCGCTCGTCGCGCTGGTGCTCGGCGGACTTCAGACTTTCATCGAAGCCGTGCCGAAGGATGGCCTGACCACGGGCAACCTGATTCTCGCCGCGTCGGTTATCGCGGGTACGGCGGCGCTGCTGGTCTGCGAGCGCCGCGCGACGCACCCGATCGTGCCGCTCGATCTGTTCAAGGACCCGCAGCTTGTGACACTTTTCACGCTGTCGGTGCTGTCGGGTTTCGTGATGTTCTCGCTGATCTTTTTCGCGCCGCTGCTGCTGCAAGGCGGTTTCGGGCTCTCGCCGCAGCAGGCCGGCCTGCTCGCGACGCCGATTGCCGCATGCATTGCCCTCGGCAGCATGATCAACACGCGCATCGTGATTCACATGAAGCGCCCGACGGCGATTCTGACGATCGGCTTCAGTTTGCTGGTGGCCGCGTCGGTGGGTATCGCGCTCGCCACGCCCGCGACGCCGCATCTCTATCTCGAACTGTCGATGGCGGCCGTCGGCATTGGCCTCGGTTTCATCCTCAACAACCTGAACGTGTTCGGCCAGGAGATTGCCGGCCGCGAGCGCTTCGGTATCACGACGGCGCTGCTGCAATCGACGCGCATGGTGGGCGGCATGCTCGGCACCAGCATCGTCGCGACGATCGTGAACCGGCGCTATGCGTCCGGCGTGGAAGAGTCGCTACGCGTGCTCGGCGAAACCGTCGCGTCGGCGTGGCGGCCGAAGCTCGCCGACCCGCGCATTCTCGTCGACGAAAACCTGCGCGACTCGCTGCTGATCGAGCTGAAACGCGCCGGCCTCGAAGGGCCGGCGCTGTTCGACGCCGCGCGTCACGTGCTGGTGCAGTCGATCCACATCGGCGTCGTGCTGACGGGCTGCGCCGCGCTGGCGGCGGCGCTGCTCGTGCGCCGGATCTCGCACATCACGTTCCGGCGCAGCTAGTCCCCCCTCAGGCTCAAACTCAAGCCGCCACGGGCATCGGCTTGCAGACGGCCGCGCGAATCGCGTCGACGGTGATGTCGAGCGCGATCGTGCGTTCGACGCCGATTCTCACGGGCGGCCCCAACCGCGTCACCTCGATACCCGTGCGCCGCAGCAGCCGCTCGATCGACGTTGTCGTGACGGTCACATAGCGCGTGATACCCATCCGGTCCGCGAAAGTCACCAGTTCGTGGATCGCGTGCATCGTCAAATCTGCAAAGCCAAACGTTTGCTCTCCATCCGTTTCGATAGCAAAGCGGCTCAGTTCCCATATATGCCGTCCGATTGGCGCGTCGTGGCCGTCGAGTAACTGCGGGAAGGTGTCCTTCAGCATGTTCGGGCCTTCCGTCGGCATCAGTCGCCAGCAGCCGCGCACGGCGCGGTCGGCGTCCTGAATGAGCATGTAGTACGGCCCGAGCGCGTCGTAGCCGTCGATCTCCATCCCGGCGATGGTCGGAACGTCCCATCCCATCCGGTCCCGAAAGACGCGGGCGCGCAGCCGGTACATCTCGTTGATGTGGTTGTTGTCGAACTCTTGCCGTGTGCCAATTCGAATCGCCGTATGCATGGTGTGCTCCTTACGTTGGTCGCGGTACGCAGGAAACCGTATGCATTTCGGATAAAAAAAACACCTATTCACCTGGATAGGTGCTCAGTCCGTCTGATGATTACAAAATTGAGATGAGGGCCAACACAGGGAAAAAACATCATGGAACTTCAGAATCATTGGCAAGCGGGCGTTCACGCAAACGTTCAACCGACCGTGCAGAGCCGCGGCGCGGATACTTCGACTGGTGTGGACCGCGTGCTGATCATCGCGTACCGCAAGAAAAAGAAAGAGAGTCAGCGTCAATTCTGGGCGCGCTTTGGCGTAACCCAGTCGCGCGGCAGCCGCTTCGAATCGGGCGCTGAAATTCCGGCACCCGTCTCGATCCTGCTGGGCCTCTACTTCACCAAGACGGTCACGGACGGCGATCTGGGCAGGGCGGAGAAGGTGCTCCATAACCCGGAAGCGCGTGAGCTCATCAACCTGGATCAATAAGGCCGAGTTGCGTTGCAATCACGGCCGCCGCGCGCCGTGAGTTCACGCCGAATTTCGTGCGAATGTTCTTAAGGTGGAAGTTCACCACGGCTTCCGAGCAATTAAGAATGTGCGAAATTTCCCAGGTGGACTTACCGCGTGCGGTCCATTTCAGGCATTCCTGTTCCCGCGGCGTGAGCTTCGGCACTAACGCCTGCGTGTGCGCATTCAGGTGAGGCTGGCTCGTGTCGATCACGAGGTCGCGCAACAGCACCAGATTGGGCAGCACGACGTCGAGATGACGCCAGAAGTCGTCGGTCGGGTTATGGTCGTTGACGAAACAGATCAGTCCCGATTCCTGTCTCGGCCCGTGGATAGGCAGGCTCACGCCGGCGCGCAAGCCGTACGCGCGCGCTTCCTCATACATGGTTTGGGCCGGATTCGACTCGAACAGATCCGGCGACCAGATCAGTGGTGACGACTTCGTCATGCAATGCGCGACCGTCGGGTCGATGTGCGCAAACCCCTGGTCGTTGTAGAACTGCCGCCATGACGGCGAGTACGTGCTACGGATGAACGCGTCTTCCAGCCGCATGCCCGGCCGCGGAAGGATGCCGACCAGCACGCGGTCGAAGCCCCAGCCGTCTGCCAGTCGGGCGACTTCGCGGAACCAGCTGACGTCGTTCTCCGCTTCCAGCAACGGCGACATCTGTTCAATAAAGTGTTGCGGCAAGGTGCTATCTCTCGAGGTTCGCAGCGGAGGGGGCTATGGCCATGCCGATGCTGCGGTTACTCATGGGTCTTGTTGCGCATCAATCTATCACTATATTCGCAGGATAATGCGAATTAACGATAGAGAATTTCTTGCCTGTTTCATTTATGGCTAAAAATCGGGCTTCATGCCAACCGACATTTAATTGCATTGACGCAATTCTGCAGCAAATGCCGCAAATCCGCTCCTGCCGTGCCTGACAGCCATCTGAATAAACGGCTATTTAGTAGGGTTTTGCACGGTTTTGAATCGGTATTAAATACGGTTCGATCTCGTAAATCGGAAGAGATTACGAAACGTTTGATTCAAACCAGTCTGCTTTTTCACTCGTTGTCATACCAAAATTATTAAAAGTTTGATCTGCAGCGCAGCACGCAGGGCCTGTATTCATATGATGAAACTGTGCTCATGCGTGCTGCATTGTAAGATTTGTGCGTCCAAAGTTGTTTGACAACATTGGCGTGGCGATGCTAACTTGGCCAGGTGATCGTCTTTGCCGCGAGCCGCCTCCATGAACGTGTCTCCGATCGTTCGTCGACACGCTCGCACGGCTCGTGGATCGCGGCACATTCGTTGCTGTGCAGTACGCGATCGTGCGCGACGATCCTTCGCGCGACGACTACCTGCGCCGGCTGTTGCAAAGCGTAAAGGCGGCAAAGGTGATATCAGGAGTGGGTGACTGACACGCGCTCATACCGCTCGAAACCCTGCGCGAAGACATTTCGCTGATACGCGTGCTGGACGACGTGGTCACGTTGTCGACGCTCGCGGACATAGGGCAGATCCTGCTGCTGTTGCGTTCGACGCCGCCTGAACATCATGCGAAGATCGAAGTTGCGACGCTGGCTTTGCTCGACTTCGAGCGCCGTCTCGCGGAAACGTCCGCCCATTCTTGACGTCGCACTATTTGGATTTCCGGCCGCGCGACGCGACATGCGTTCCTGCCGCGCAGCCATCGACAGGAGCAGGACATGCAAATTACCGGAGACATGCTGATCGGCGGGTCCGAGGTGCGCGGCACCAAGGGCACGCTGCGCGCGTTCGACCCGGCGCGCAACATGGAAATCGAACCCGAGTTCGGTGCGGGTGGCGCGGTCGAAGTGGATCGCGCATGCACGCTGGCTGCGCTCGCGTTCGACTCGTACCGTCAGACGTCGCTCGAAATTCGCGCGCATTTTCTCGAGACCATTGCCGAGAACATCCTCGGGCTCGGCGACGCATTGATCGAGCGCGCGCAGGCCGAATCCGCGTTACCGAAGGCGCGGCTCGAAGGCGAACGGGCGCGTACCGTCGGGCAGCTCAAGCTGTTCGCATCGCTGGTGCGCGAGGGCCGCTGGCTCACCGCGACGCTCGACTCCGCTCAGCCAGATCGCAAGCCGCTGCCGCGTCCCGACTTGCGCTTGCAGAAGATTCCCGTTGGTCCCGTCGGCGTGTTCGGAGCGAGTAATTTTCCGCTCGCGTTTTCCGTAGCGGGCGGCGATACGGCATCGGCGCTCGCGGCGGGTTGCCCGGTTGTCGTGAAGGCGCACCCGGCGCACCTCGGTACGTCTGAACTGGTTGGCCGTGCCATTCAGAAATCGGTCGCCGATTGTGGGCTGCATGAAGGCGTGTTCTCGCTCGTGGTCGGCGCGGGCAATGAGATCGGCGAAGCGCTCGTCCAGCATCCGGCGATCAAGTCGGTCGGCTTCACAGGTTCGCGCGCCGGCGGCCTTGCGCTGTTGAATCTTGCGCAGAAGCGCCGCGAGCCGATTCCCGTGTTTGCCGAGATGAGCAGCATCAACCCGTTCTTCGTGCTGCCCGGCGCGCTTGCGAAGCGCGCGGATCAGATCGCGACCGGCTTTATCGAATCGGTGACGCTCGGCGTCGGACAGTTCTGCACGAACCCTGGTCTCGTGCTGCTTCTCGACGGACCGAACAAACAGATATTTATCGACGCCGCGGCAAAGGCACTCGCGCAAAAGAGTGCGCAGACGATGCTCACGCCGGGCATCGCCAGCGCGTATCAGGGCGGCATTACGCATCGCACCGAGCAGCGCGGCGTGCAGAGTATTGCGCGCGGCACGTCGTCGGATGCGACCTGCGCCGCGCTGCCCGCGCTGTTCCAGACGTCGGCGATACAGTTCCTGACATCCGCGGAACTCGAAGACGAGATTTTTGGGCCGACTTCGCTGATCGTCACGTGCGCTGACATAGAGGAAATGGTGAAGGTGGCCGAATACCTCGAAGGCCAGCTCACCGCAACGCTGCAGATCGAACCCGAAGACTACGACATCGCGCGACGCCTGCTGCCGACGCTCGAGCGCAAGGCCGGCCGCATCCTGGCGAATGGCTTCCCGACGGGCGTCGAAGTGTCGTACGCGATGGTGCATGGCGGCCCGTTCCCGGCGACGTCCGATCCGCGCGCGACCTCGGTCGGCGCGACGGCGATCGAGCGTTTCCTGCGTCCCGTCTGCTACCAGGACCTGCCCGCCGAACTGCTGCCGCAATCGCTACACGACGACAATCCGCTGAAGCTCTGGCGTCTGCGCGACGGCAAGCCGGCGCAGGCGTGACGGCTTGCGTTGAGTCGCGACAGCGTTTCAAGCAGCATCATCACCAATAACCAGCAACCACCACGAACGCCGGGCATCGATCGATTCGATGCCCGGCGTTGCTCTGACAGCGCCATGACCGAACTCAATCACCCGAACCAGCGCCGCTATCCCGATCCCTCCATTCGTAGTTTCGATCCCCGCTTCGATGCATTGCGTATCGCCTCGGCTTCCGTCGAATGCCTGTTTCAGGGCGCACGTTGGTCCGAGGGACCCGTGTGGTTCGGCGATGGCCGATACGTGCTGTGGAGCGACATCCCGAATAACCGCATCCTGCGCTGGGACGAGGAGACGGGCGCGGTGACGCCGTTTCGCCGGCCGTCGAATAACGCGAACGGCAATACCCGAGACCGCGAAGGGCGGCTCGTCACCTGCGAGCATCTGACGCGACGCGTCACGCGCACCGAGTACGACGGCTCGATCACCGTGATCGCGGACCGTTACCAGGGCAAGCGCTTCAATTCGCCGAACGACCTCGTCGTGAAGTCGGATGGCTCGGTCTGGTTTACCGATCCATCGTTCGGCATCGACAGCTTCTATGAAGGCGAGAAGCAGGAGCCGGAGCTGCCGCAAAACGTGTATCGCGTGGACGGGGAGACGGGCGAAGTGACGATGGTTTGCGATGAAGTGATCGGCCCGAATGGCCTCGCGTTTTCGCCGGATGAATCCGTGCTGTACATCGTCGAATCGCGCTCCCAGCCGCGCACGATTCGCGCATTCGATGTGGCCGGCGACGGGCGGACGCTTGCGAACAACCGCGTGCTGATCGACGCGCAGCACGGCACGCCGGACGGTTTCCGAATCGATATTCACGGCAACCTGTGGTGCGGCTGGGGCATGGGCACCGATGAACTCGACGGCGTGCGCGTGTTTTCGCCGCAAGGCGAAGCGCTCGGGCATATCGCGTTGCCGGAGCGCTGCGCGAACGTGTGCTTTGGCGGCAGGCATCGCAACCGCCTGTTCATGGCCGCGAGCCACGGCCTGTATTCGCTGTACGTGAATACTCAGGGCCTGCGCGGCGGGTGAAGTTGCCTAACAAGTCATGTCTTGGTGTTCTCCCTATGCCGAACGGACGAATCGGCAAACCCGCTGAAATCCTTACCATAAAAGGACTTGAAGAATTTGAAAGGTCATCGCGCGATGAACGTGTCAGGCTAAAATTTGCTTGACATCATGCGTGCCCGTTCGTTATGTTTCACCCACTAGCAGCCCGTAACACGTCAGCGCCGCGCATCCCGTCGGCGGACGTTCCATATAAAGAGGCGAGGAGACGAAATGGCTTTTTCTGGCAAGTTGTCAGCGAAGTTGCCACTGAAGGTGGCCGCACTGTGCGTAGCCGTTGGCGCAGCAGTAGCAGGGTTCACGCAATCGGCGCGAGCGGTGGATGCCGTCACGATCAACATCGTCGACGTCGCGGGCGATCTCCAGTTGACGCAAAAGGGCTTTGAAGCCTTCAAGGCCAAGTACCCGAATCTCGTTTCCAACATCACGTACACGAACGCGCCCGCGCCGCAGTTGCCCGGCAAGATCAAGGCGATGCAGGCGGCCGGCCGTTCGGACATCGACCTCGTGCTGACGGGTACTGACGCGCTTGCCGCCGGTATCGAGCAGAACCTGTGGATCAAGCTGCTGCCGGAGAACAACGCCGCGTTCCCCGGCGTGCTCGACAAGTACGCGCCCGGTCCGCGCAAGATGCAGGATCTCGCGCAGGGCTTCGGTCTCGAAGTCGCCTATATGCCGGCCGGCCCGCTGATCGAATACAACCCGGCCAAAGTCAGCGATCCACCGAAGACGCCGGATCAACTCCTGCAATGGTGCAAGGCGCATCCGAACAAGCTGATCTACGCGCGTCCGGCCAACTCCGGTCCCGGCCGCACATTCCTGATGGGCTTGCCGTACGTGCTCGGCGACAAAGATCCGAAAGACCCCGTCAACGGCTGGGATAAGACCTGGGCGTTTCTCAAGCAGTTGAACGACTGCATTCCTTACTACCCGGGCGGCACGTCGGCGGTGATGAAGGAACTGGGCGAAGGCACGCGCGACATGACCGTCACCGTGACGGGCTGGGACATCAACCCACGCGCGCTCGGCATCGTGCCGGCTGAATTCAAGGTGCAGGCGTTCGACAACATGACGTGGGTCAACGACGCGCACTTCATGGTAATTCCGAAAGGCGTGCCGAAAGAAAAGCTCGACACGCTCTACAAGCTGATGAACTTCATGCTGGAGCCGACGCAGCAGGCCTTGACCTATGACGATGGTTACTTCTATCCGGGCCCGGCCATCAAGGGTCTCACGGAAGCGCAAGCGCCCGAGCACAGCCAGGACGTGCTGAAGAAGTTCGGCCGTCCGGAATACGCGAAACTGCTTGCCGATCGTCCGCACGTTCAGCCGTTGAGCGCGGCAGCGATGGTCGCAGCGTTCCAGAAGTGGGACCGCGAAGTGGGCGCGCAAAAGACCAAGTAAGTTCATACCAACGCGTACCCATCACCGCGCAAAGCGGAGCAGCCGGTGCCGCGCAGGGCGTGCATGACGCCTTGCGGGCATCGGCGATATGTGTCGGCGCGTCATATGGAGTGTCATAGGGCGCGGCCATGCAACATCGTAGGGAAGCGATCATGAAGCATCACTTTGAACAGTTGCGCCTCGAGTCCGTCAGCCGCAGTTTTGTGAATGCCGAAGGGGTGTCGGTGGCTGCGTTGCAGGGTCTCGATCTGAGTATTCGCCGCGGTGAATTCATCGCGTTGCTCGGGCCGTCGGGCTGCGGCAAGTCGACGGCGCTCAACTGCATCGCGGGCTTGCAGCCGCTGTCGGGCGGCGGCATCTGGCTCGACGAAAAACGTATCGACGTGCTGCCGCCCGAAAAGCGCGGCTTCGGCATGGTGTTTCAGAACTACGCGCTGTTTCCACATATGTCGGTGCTCGACAACGTCGGCTTCGGGCTGAAGATGCGCGGCATCGCGAAGGCGGAAACGGTGAAGCGCGCGCGAGAAGCGCTGCAACTTGTGCAGCTGGTCGGGCATGAGAAGAAATTGCCGGGGCAGTTGTCGGGCGGTCAGCAGCAGCGCGTCGCGATTGCGCGCGCCATTGTGATCGAACCGCCGCTCATTCTGATGGACGAACCGCTGTCGAATCTCGACACGAAACTGCGAATCGAAATGCGCGCCGAGATCCGCCGCATTCATAGCCAGCTGGATCGCGCGACCATCTACGTGACGCACGACCAGGACGAAGCGTTGTCGATGGCCGACCGCATCGTCGTGATGAAAGAGGGCGTCGTGCAGCAGGTCGCGACGCCGAAGGAAGTTTACGGGCGGCCGAAGAATCTGCACGTCGCGCGTTTCATGGGCTATCGCAATGTGCTGCCGTTTACGCTCGAAGGCACGCAGGGCGAAGGCGTGGCCGTCGAAGCAAACGGCGTGCGGCTGATCGGCACGGCCATGGATGGCTTCAACAGCAAGCGTGTCTCCGTCGCGATGCGTCCCGAGGATATGGAGCGCGCCGCGCCCGGCTCGGAAAACGCGTTCGACGCGCAGGTCACGACGGTCGAATACGGCGGCCGCGATTCGCTGATTCGTGTGAAGAGCGCGTTCGGCGAATTGTGGGCGCGCGTCGCAGGCGAGTTTGCCGAAGGCGAGCGCGTCACGCTGCGCGTGCCGCCGTCGCGCACGCTGGTCTACGACGGAGAGCCGTCATGAGCACGCTGACGCCCGCCGCCGCAGCGACACCCGTCGCGCAACGCGACGGCAAGGCGTGGCTCGTGTCGCCCGCCTTGCTGTTCATCCTCGCGCTGTTCGTCTACCCGTTCGTCTACGGCCTCGCGCTGTCCTTCAGTCCGATGGAAGGCGGCGGCATGTGGGCGAACTACGCGAAGTTCTTCAGCGACACGTCGATGTGGCCAACCATCATCGTCACGCTGAAGCTCGCCGTGCCTGCCACCTTGATCAACGTCGGCATATCGGTGCCGGTCGCGTTCGCGCTGAGGCGTCCGTCGCCGTATCAGAAATTCATTACGACGCTGCTCGTGATTCCCATCACGCTCGGCACCGTGCTGATCGCGGACGGCATGCTCACTTACTTCGGTCCGAACGGCTGGTTTCCGCAAGCGCTGCAAGGGCTGCACCTCTATACCGACGAAGTGCGCCTCACGCACAACTTCTGGGGTGTGCTGATCTCGCTGGTCGTGTCGGGTTTTCCGTTCGCGTTTCTGTTGACGCTGTCGTACGTGACGGGCATCGATCCGACGCTCGCAAGCGCCGCCGCGACGCTTGGCGCGAACCCCTGGCAGCAGTTCCGGCAGATCTATCTGCCGCTGCTCGTGCCGGGCTTGACGATGGCCGCGTGTCTTTCATTCGTGCAGGCGTTTTCGGTGTTTCCATCGGCGGTGCTGCTCGGCGCGCCCGCGGGGCCGACACGCGTGATGTCGATTGCCGCTGCGGAAGCCGCGTTCGAGAGCTACGATTACTCGCTTGCGTCGGCGATCGCGATCGTGATGGGTTTCGTGCAACTGGTGATCGTCGCCGCGATGCTCGGCGCGCGCCGCTTCTTCTACAGTGGACCGGCGACGGGAGGTAAGGGCTGATGGCAACCGATCATCAAGTCGCGCATCCGTGGCCCACTGCGCCGCAAGGGCAAACGGTGAAATCGATGAAACCGCATGTCAGTCTGCGTGACCGCATCTACAAGGCGCTCGTCTGGGGCGCGATGATTTTCTTCCTGCTGAACATCGTGCTGCTGATCGCCACCGTCGCGGTCAATTCGATCGCGACGCGCTGGTTCGGCACGCTGCTGCCGCAGGGCTTCACGCTGCACTGGTATGCGCAGGCGTGGAGCGACTTCCAGCTCGCGGCAGTGCTGTGGGTGACGGTCGAAGTGGTCGGCGCGGTGGTGCTGCTGTCCATTTTGCTTGGCGTGCCCGCCGCGTACGCGCTCGCGCGCGTGCAGTTTCGCGGCAAGCGTTTCGCGATGCTCGTGTTCCTGCTGCCGTTGATGGTGCCACCTGTCACATACGGCATTCCGATGGCGACCGTGATGTACAAGATCGGCCTGGCGGGTACGCTGTCCGGTGTGATTCTCGCGAACCTGGTGCCCGCGCTGCCGTTTGTCATTCTCGTGATGACGCCGTTCATCGAGCAGATCGATCCGAATCTGGAATCGGCGGCGCGCATCTTCGGCGCGAATACGTTCCGCTATTTCCGCTATATTCTGCTGCCCTTGCTGGTGCCCGGCATGCTTGCCGCCGGTCTGCTGGTGCTGGTTCGTACCATCGGCATGTTCGAACTGACGTTCTTTACGGCGGGGCCGGCGACGCAAACGCTCGTCGTCGCGTTGTACTACGCTGTATTTTCAACGGGCGTGCGCGCGCCGCAGTCGATCGACGCAATGGCGATGATCTACATGGCGATCACGCTGATCTGGGTATTGATTGCGCTGCAGTTCGTGAGCCCGACGCAGATCGTGTCGCGGGTGAAGGAGCAGCGCCGGTAGGAGTCGAAGTGTCGAACGATCAGACGAAGAAACGCAAGTCCCCCGACGAACTGCGCAGCCACCGCTGGTACGGCGTACACGATCTGCGTTCGTTTGGCCATCGCTCGCGCACGGCGCAAATGGGCTATAGCCGCGAGGAATATGCGGGCAAGCCCGTTATCGCGATCCTCAATACGTGGAGCGAGATGAACCCGTGCCACACGCACTTCAAGCAGCGTGTGGAAGAGGTCAAGCGCGGCATCTGGCAGGCGGGCGGCTTTCCGATCGAGTTGCCGGTGCAGACGCTGTCGGAGCCATTCCAGAAGCCCACCACGATGCTCTACCGCAACTTCCTCGCGATGGAAGCGGAGGAGACGCTGCGCTCATATCCCGCCGACGGTGTCGTGCTGATGGGCGGCTGCGACAAGACCACGCCCGCGCTGCTGATGGGCGCGATCAGCATGGACCTGCCGACCATCTTTCTGCCTGCCGGGCCGATGCTGCGCGGCAACTGGAACGGCGCGACGCTCGGCTCGGGCTCGGACACGTGGAAGTACTGGGCCGACCTGCGCGCGGGCAAGATCACGGAAGAGGACTGGCAGGGCGTCGAAGGCGGTATTGCGCGCTCGCCTGGCCATTGCATGACGATGGGCACGGCGTCCACCATGACGAGCGCTGCCGAAGCACTCGGCTTCACGCTGCCCGGCTTCGCGTCCATCCCCGCGCCGGATTCGCGCCACGCGCAGATGTCCGCAAAAACGGGCATGCGTATCGTCGAGATGGTGTGGGAAGACCTGAAGCCGTCGGACATCCTCACGGTGAAGTCGATCGACAACGCGGTGACGACGTGCCTGGCGCTGTCGGGTTCGACGAATGCGATCGTACACATGATCGCGCTCGCGCGCCGTGCCGGGATCGAACTGACGCTCGATCGCTACGACAGCATTTCGCGCCGTACGCCCGTGCTCGCCAACATCCGGCCGACGGGCGCGTATCTGATGGAAGACTTCTATTACGCAGGCGGCCTGCAGGCGATGCTCGCAGAACTGGGCGACCTGATCGACCGCTCGCAGAAGACGGTGAATGGCCGCTCGCTTGGCGAGAACCTCGAAGGCGTGCAGATCTTCAACGACGACGTGATCCGCCGGCGCAACAACCCGCTGATGCCGGACAACGGCCTGGCCGTCCTGCGCGGTAACATCGCGCCCGATGGCGCGGTCATCAAGCCGGGCGCAGCCGAGCCGCATCTGCTGGTACACACGGGCCGTGCGGTGGTGTTCAAGGACTACAACGACATGGCCGCGCGCATCGACGACGACGCGCTCGATATCGACGAGAACTGCGTGATCGTGTTGCAGCACGCGGGCCCCGTTGGCGCGCCGGGCATGCCCGAGTGGGGCCAGTTGCCGCTGCCGAAGAAGGTGCTGCAAAAGGGCGTGCGCGACATGCTGCGCATTTCCGATGCACGCATGAGCGGCACGAGCTATGGCGCCTGCGTGCTGCACGTGGCGCCGGAGTCGTTCATCGGTGGGCCGTTTGCGCTGGTGCGCGACGGCGACATGATCGAACTGGACGTGCCGCAGCGCAGGCTGAACGTGCTGGTATCGGATGAAGAACTGGCGCGCCGCAAGGCAGAGTGGGTCGCGCCCGCACCGAGATTCTCGCGCGGCTACGGCGCGATGCATCAGGTACATGTGCTGCAGGCCGACAAGGGCTGCGACTTCGACTTCCTGCAACGCGATGGCGCAAGCGCTGCAACGGGTGAGCCGGAGATTCACTGAAGCGGCAAGCGCCGCGCAATAAAAAACGAGCGCACGACAACGTGCGCTCGTTAACAGACGTCAATCGAACGTTCTAGTACCCGACGCGATACACGCGTCCCGTTTGCGCGCCCTCGACGCTGCGCAGATACGCCTGCGCAGCCTTCTTCGCATCGACAGGTTCGAAGCCACGGAAGAACGGCGCATAGCTTTCCATCGATTCCGTCAGCACAGTCGGGCTCACGACATTGATGCGAATACCGCGCGGCAGTTCGATCGCCGCGCCGCGCACGAAGCCTTCGAGCGCGAGATTCACCGTCGTCGCGCTGACGCCCAGGTTGATCGGCTCGTCGGCGAGAATGCCGCTCGTCAGCGTGAACGAGCCGCCGTCGTTCACATACTTCTGCGCGGCGAGCACGACATTGATCTGTCCCATCAGCTTGTCGCGCAGGCCGACCCAGAATTGCTCGACCGTCATCTCGGGCAACGGGCCGAAGTGGACCTTGCCCGTCGTCGTAACGACGCCATCCACCTTGCCGATGGTTTGAAACAGCCGTTCGACGCTCGCCGGGTCCGTGCTGTCGACCTGGTGTGCGCCACGCGTCGCGCCGACTTCGATCACTTCATGCCGCGCTTTCAGTTCAGTGGCGACGGCATGGCCGAGTGTGCCCGTTGCGCCGATCACGATGATTTTGCTCATCTGCTGCTCCGTGGATGGAATTGCGCTGATTGTGCTGATCGTTTCAAACGCGAAAAAGATGTGCGTGCGACGAAGTCATGAAACCAGGAGTTTCCAATCGCATCGACATTCGTACAAACGCGAAGATGCACGACGCGCCATGCGACCACGCGTCGTGCGAAAGGGATATCGCGTCACTTGACGCGCTCGAGTTCGATCACGCGCATCGGCCGCTGATGATTGAGCGCGAAATGCACGCGCCCGCGCGTGCGTTGGCCCGCTTGCGTGCTGGGTTCATGAAAGCGGTCGTCGAAGTGCTCGACGGGCTCGGGCACCGTCATGCCCTTGTCGATCACGCGGTAGCCCGGTTCCAGCGCGAGCAGCAGATGGTTTCCGCCGATGCGGCTGTCGAATCCCGCCAGTTCCGCATACGGGTTGTCGGGCACGCTGTTGACGAGCGATGCGTTGCTGGTCGTGATCTCATCGGGGCCGATCGGCGCGTGTCCTGCGATGCGCGCGGCTTCGTGATTCTTGCTATCGGTATCCACCGTGCTGTCGTGCGTGCGGTCGTTGTGCATCTCGGCGCTGCGCGCGACGTCGTTTCCCGATTGCGTCGCCGGTATCTTGCGGGTGTTGAGGCTCATTTTTACGCCCTCCTTGACTCATGCCTTCAAAGCATTGGGAGCGAGCAAAACTCGTTCCGCGTGAGCGCCCAATCACGTTGGAATCCACGTGCGACGGCGCTTAGGGCAACCCGCGAATTTTTACTATTTTTTTGGTGGACGCCCTTTTCCTACAGAGTATGATTCTGGTTCGAGTGCAGCAACGCACACAAGAGCATGACCGCTGCAGTCTCATGGACTGCCACGACACACGGCATCGCACTCGCAAAAGGACCATCTATGAGGCAGTCAGGGGCGGGTGACTCATGCACGTTGATGCTGCATTCACACATCGTGGCTACTTGCTTAACTGCGCGCCAGCGCGCGCGGGCGATGGGACTTGGCAACCGTATGTGGTCGTGTCGCGCTCCAGCGATGGCGAACTCGTCGCCAACCGCTTCTTTCCCACCGACCTCCGCTTCACTGACGAAGCAGCTGCTATCGCGCATGCCCGCGACTGGGCCGTGCGTTGGATCGATGCAAGCAGTATGACCGTTTAGCACGTCATTTGCTACGCACTCCCGCACATGCAACGGCCGGCACTGCATGAGCCGTTCCTTATGCGTTCATTATGCAATCCGCACCGGCGCCCGGCGGCGCGCGCCGAAACGCGGTAATCTCTGGGGACAATTCACTTTCGTCGCGCTTCACGCGCGACTGCCGTCCTCGCCATGTCAAATGTTTCCTCCCACAACTGGGGCCTCGAACAGATCGTCGCCGAACTGCGCGCGTCGCGTGAGGAACTGCATCGCACGCGCCACCCGCGCGGCATCCGCGAGCTGCCTTCCCGCGACGGCGTGATCAACATCGTCGCGGGATTGCGCGCCGCGCTTTTCCCGACGCACTACGGCGCGCCCGATCTGACCGACGAGAGCGTCGATTATTACGTGGGTCATACGCTCGAAAGCACGCTGCGGCTGCTGGCCGAGCAGATTCGCCGCGCGTTGCGCTTCTTGCCGGAGCACGCGGAGACGCCGGATGCCGATCTGAGCGCGCTCGCATTCGATGTCGCGCGCCAGTTCGGCAAGCAGTTGCCGGGCATTCGCGCGATGCTGGTCAGCGATATCCAGGCTGCGTACGTGGGCGATCCCGCCGCGCAGCACATCACTGAAATCCTGCTGTGCTATCCGGGCGTATGGGCGATGACGCATCACCGGCTCGCGCATGCGTTGCACCGGCTCGGCGTGCCGCTGCTCGCGCGCTTCATCAACGAGATCGCGCATTCGGCGACGGGTATCGACATTCACCCTGGCGCGCAGATCGCGCCGAGCTTCTTCATCGATCACGGCACGGGCGTCGTGATCGGCGAAACGGCGATCATCGGCGAGCGCGTGCGTGTCTATCAGGCGGTGACGCTCGGCGCGAAGAGTTTTGCTGCGGATGAAGACGGCACGCTCGTAAAGGGCAATGCGCGTCACCCGATTGTCGAAGACGATGTGGTGATCTACGCGGGCGCGACCATTTTGGGCCGCGTGACGATCGGGCGCGGCTCGGTGATCGGCGGCAACGTGTGGCTCACGCATAGCGTGCCGCCAGGCAGCAGCGTGTCGCAGGGCAAGATCCGCGAAGGCGAGCGCGGGCGCAACGACGAAGGGCGGCGCTGATGTGTGGGCCCAGTTTCGTCTGCGCGGGCGCCTGAGACGATGAAGCCGCGTGGGCGCGTCCAGATGCTGCGTTGCGCGCTCGGCGGCGTCGAAGCGACCGTCGCGCATACGACGCACGCGTTCGCGCGTCATTCGCACGATCGCTTTGGCATCGGCATCGTCGTTGCTGGCGGGCAGCGTTCGGCAAGCGGGCGCGGCCCTGTCGAAGCGCGCGCGAACGATGTCATCACCGTCAATCCCGGCGAAGTGCATGACGGCAGTCCGCTCGACGAACACGGACGCGCCTGGCGGATGCTGTATTTCGAGCCGTCGCTGGTGATCGGCACGGTCGCCGAATGCGCGGAGTCGCCGTTGCGGGAAGTGGAGTTGACGCGCCCCGTGTTGAACGACGCGCAACTGTCGCTGCGTTTTGCGCGACTTTTCTCGGTTGCAGTACACGAGGCAAACAAGGGCGTGTCGCCCGACAACCTTGCTTGCGAAGAAGCGTTGCTCGCGTTGTTTTCATATGTGGGTCAATACCACGCGACGTCTTTGCCACGCAGACCCGAACGCATCGGTCCTGTCGCGCGCGCAAAAAGCCGTATCGACGATGATCCCGCGTCGGCATCGACGCTCGCCGATCTCGCCGCCGAAGCCGGTATGAGCCGCTTTCAGCTGCTGCGCAGTTTCGCGCATGAAGTCGGTTTGCCGCCGCATGCATACCGGATGCAGCGCCGTGTCGTGCTGGCGCGGCAACTGATCGCCAGCGGGTCCACGCTGGTGGATTCCGCCGTCTCGGCGGGCTTCGCCGATCAAAGCCATATGACGCGCGCTTTCGTGCGGCTTCTCGGCGTCACGCCCGCGAGCTACGCGGCCGCCGTCCGCTGATCCTCTGCAATAACGTTCAAGACCGCGCGTGGGCGCGGGCCATACGCTCGCCTCATCGTTCGATACGAGGAGGCAGTGGCATGAACGGGCGTTACGTCGGTTATTCCTTTTGCGCGCTGGCGATGATCGGGGTGGGCAGCACGGTCGTCGTCAGCAAGGCGATTGCGGGCGGCTTGCCGCCCTTTGCGGCGACGGCTTTGCGCTTTGCGATTGCGTTTCCCGTCTTTGTCGCGATGATGCGCGTGCGAAAAGTCCGCTGGCCGAAGCTCGACGCGCACGATGTGTTGCTCGTGATCGCGCAGGCGGGAGCGGGAAGCGTCGGCTATACGGTTTGTCTGATCGGCGGAATGCGGCTCGCGTCGGCCGCCGATGCGGGTGTCATCGCGGGGACACTGCCCGCGGTGTCGGCGGGTTTCGCGGCGCTCGCGCTCGGCGAGCGTCCATCACCGGCGCTGCTCGGCGCGATCGCGCTCGCGACGCTGGGCGTGCTCGCCTGCACGGTGCGCCTCGACGACGTGGCGGCCGCGAGCGGCGCGCATTCCGTCGCCGGTAATGCGCTGGTATTCGCAGCAATTGTCTGCGAAGCGCTCTTCATCTTGCTCAACCGCAAGCTGCGCACGCCTGTGCCGGCTTTGCCACTGTCGGCGCTGATGAGCGGGATCGGCTTGCTTGTCGCAATCGTGCCCGCCTGTTTCGAGCAGCCGTGGCGTCTGCCATTCGATGCGAACGTCGTTGCCGCGCTAGCGGGCGTCGTCTATTACGCGCTCGTGCCGACGGTGCTTGGCTTCGTGCTGTGGTACGCGGGCGCTTCGCGCCTGAGCGGCGCGGAAGCGGGTCTCGTGACGGCGCTCGTGCCCGTGTCGACGCTCGCGCTTGCAGCGGGCGTGCTGCATGAGCCGATCAGCCGTGCGCAGATGGTAGGCGTCGCGTGTGTGCTGGCAGCGGTGCTGCTTGCGACGTTCGGACGGTTTCGGTCGATGAGGATGCGCGCGGAAGCGTGAGTTGGCCGATCCTGGCTTTGCTTAGGTCGCGCTAGTTCAATCAGAACCACTAAGCTTGCTTTGAGACTTGAGACGCTGACCAGACCGTTGAGGCAACCACGCGCTTTCCGGCGCGTGGCTAAAGCGGGCCGACAATCCTGGCCCGCGACAAATCAGGTATTCGCCACGCTAACGGAAGTCGGGCCGTGGACGATCGACAGAAACTCGCGACGCGTCGACGGGTCAGTGCGGAACGTCCCGAGCATGCGCGACGTCACCATCTCGACGCCCGCCTTGTGTACGCCGCGCGTCGACATGCATTGATGCGATGCTTCGAGAATCACGCCTACACCCTTCGGCTGCAATACTTCGTTGAGCGTATCGGCGATCTGCACGGTCATCTTTTCCTGAATCTGCAGACGCTTGGCGAACGCATCGACAAGCCGCGCGAGCTTCGAGATGCCCACCACGCGATGCTCTGGCAGATAAGCGACATGCGCGCGCCCGATGATGGGCACCATGTGATGTTCGCAATAGCTTTCGAAGCGGATGTCCTTCAGCACGATCATTTCGTCATAGCCGTCCACTTCGGAGAACGTACGGGCCAGAATCTCGCGCGGATCGACTTCATAGCCCGCGAAAAATTCTTCATACGCTCGCACGACGCGCGCGGGCGTGTCGAGCAGCCCTT
Organism: Paraburkholderia terrae; assembly: GCF_002902925.1. Classification (GTDB taxonomy): domain Bacteria; phylum Pseudomonadota; class Gammaproteobacteria; order Burkholderiales; family Burkholderiaceae; genus Paraburkholderia; species Paraburkholderia terrae. Next base: position 328,520 of record NZ_CP026112.1, read on the forward strand.
CACGCTGAGGATTGTCGCCGGCCCAGCGCAGCAGCACGCGCACGGCTTCTTCGGCCTCGTCGCGGGACGGCCGGCCGGGTGCGTCGGCGGACGTTGTGTTCTTCGTATTCATCCTTCGCTCCAGTTCCAGTAAAACGCGCATCGCACGTTGCGGCATTGTTCCATGTTTCCCGGCCCTACGCCGAACAGGGATATGCGTCGCGGGCCCCTGCGGGCGTTACAGGCGGGCCTTATATCCGTCGTTACTTCGGCCACTCGTCCTTCGCATCGTTGAACAGTTCTGCAACAACGCCGCGCAGCCAGCTTGCGCGCGGATCGTTGTGAAACTTGCGATGCCAGTGCTGGCGCAAGTCGAAGCGGGGCAACGGCAACGGCGGTTCGACGAGCGTGATCGACGCGTGTTCCGACACGTACGCGAAGCCGATCGCGTGCGGCACGGTTGCGATCAGATCGGTGCGCGCGAGGATGAACGGCAGGCTCATGAAGTGCGGCGTCTCCAGCACGGCGCGCCGGCGGATGCGCTTTTTCTCCAGAAACTGCTCGAGCACTTCCTGGCTGCGTCCTTCGGCGCGCACGACGGCATGGCCGAGGCCGATGAACTGATCGAGCGTGAGCGGCGCGCCCGCGAGCGGGTGATCGCTGCGCATCAGACAGATGAACCGGTGCGTGAACAGTCGCTGCTGGAAGAAGTTGTTACCGGAAAGATCGGGAAAGTAGCCGACGGCGAGATCGACATCGCCCGATTCCAGCCCGCGCTCGACATGCGCGGGCGGCAGCGACACCGAACGCAGATTCGCATGCGGCGCGCGCTCGGCGAAAAGCTGCAACAGCCGCGGCAGGAACACGATCTCGCCGACGTCGGACAACGCCAGCGAGAACGTATGCGTCGACGTCGTGGGATCGAAATCCTGCGAGTCGAGCATGCCTTTTTCGATGCGCGCCAGCGCCTCGCGGGCAGCGGGAATCAGCGCGAGCGCGCGCGGCGTCGGCTCCATGCCGCGCGACGTGCGCACGAACAGCGGGTCGTTGAAATACTCGCGCAAGCGGCCGAGCGCGGTGCTCACGCGTGGCTGGCTCACGCCGAGACGTTCGGCGGCGCGGCTCACGTTGCGCATGTCTTCGAGCGCGACGAGGTAGGGAATCAGGTTGAGATCGAGTTCGGCCATGCTTTGACGCGCGCGTGGGGAAGGACACTCGCGCAGTATCGGTTATGCGTATACAACCTATCCTAAAAATCGCGTTGTCGCATATTCGGGAAAGCGCCGAGAATCGTTTGATGACTCGAACAAAAGACTCGGAGACGAACGATGCGCACTCAAGTTGCCATTATTGGCGCGGGTCCCGCCGGTCTACTGCTGTCGCATCTGCTGCGGCTGGCGGGCGTTGAATCGGTGGTGCTGGAAAGCCGGTCGCGCGAACACTGCGAGCATCGGATACGCGCTGGTGTGCTCGAACAGGGCACCGTCGATACGCTCAACGAAGCCGGACTCGGCGCGCGGATGCAGTGCGAAGGGCTGGTGCATCACGGCATCGAGCTGTTGTTCGAGCGCAAGCGGCATCGAATCGATCTGACGGCGCTGACGGGCGGCCGCGCGATTACCGTGTATGGTCAGCATGAGGTGGTGTGCGACATGATCGCCGCTGCTGTCGAGCACCAGCAACCGCTGTATTTCGACGTGTCCGAAGTGTCGCTGCACGACCTGACGACGGACAAACCGTGGGTTCAATTCGCACGAGATGGCGCAGTGCAGCGTATCGACTGTGACTACGTGGCGGGCTGCGACGGCTTTCACGGCATCGCGCGCGAGTCGATTCCCGCCGACGCGCTGCAAACCTTCGAACGCGTCTATCCCTACGCATGGCTCGGCATCCTCGCCCACGCCGCGCCGACCTGCGACGAACTCGTCTACGCGCATCACGAGCGCGGCTTCGCGCTCTTCAGCATGCGTTCGCCCGAGGTAACGCGCCTCTACCTGCAGTGCCGTCCCGACGAAGACCTCGCGCAATGGCCCGACGAGCGCATCTGGGCCGAGCTTCACGCGCGCTTCGAGAACGACGACGGCTGGCTGCCCGCCATCGGCGACATCACGCAGAAGGGCGTGACGCCGATGCGCAGCTTCGTGTGCGAGCCGATGCAATACGGCCGCCTCTATCTTGCCGGCGACGCCGCGCACATCGTTCCGCCGACAGGCGCTAAAGGCATGAACCTCGCCGTCGCCGACGTGCGCATGCTGTCGAAGGCGCTCGCGGCGCGCTATCGCGAAGGCCGCGACGATCTGCTCGCCGCCTATTCGGCGACCTGTCTGGAGCGCGTCTGGCGCGCCGAGCATTTCTCGTATTTCATGACAAACATGCTGCATCCATCGTTCGATGACACGCCGTTCATCAACCGGCTGAAGATGGCTGAGTTGCGGTACGTCGCGCATTCCGATGCGGCGTCGCGGATGCTGGCAGAGAATTACGTGGGGCTGCCGTTTCGCGATTGATTTGCGCACCCGGCGGCGCACCGCGCGGCATAGGGCAAACCACGAAACCGTTGCCTTGACAAGAGATGCAGGCGCAAACCATAATGCGCCAGTACGTTCGCTAAACGAAACTGTGTTCGCATATAGAACTTTTCGCAAGTTCGACGGGCGATAGGGATTGAAGGGCGAGCCAAACACGCAGGTCTGCATTCCGTCGTCAGCAGACTATGAAGGACGAAAGCGGACGTGGAGACCGTCCGGCGCGCGTTTCGCCAGTTGCCTGGTGGATCGTGCGACGCGGATCGACGCGTTTCAGAGGATATTCGACATGATCAACAAGATTTTCGAGTCACTCCAGTCGGCGGTTGCCGACGTGCATGACGGCGCGACCGTCATGATCGGCGGCTTCGGCACGGCGGGCATGCCGTCCGAGCTGATCGACGCGCTCATCGAACAGGGTGCGAAAGAGCTCACCATCGTCAACAACAACGCCGGCAACGGCGACACGGGCCTCGCGGCGCTGCTCAACGCGAAGCGCGTGCGCAAGATCATCTGCTCGTTCCCGCGTCAGACCGATTCATACGTCTTCGACGCGCTCTATCGCGCGGGCGAAATCGAACTGGAACTCGTGCCGCAGGGCAATCTCGCCGAGCGCATCCGCGCGGCGGGCGCGGGCATCGGCGGCTTCTTCACGCCGACGGGTTATGGCACGAAGCTCGCCGAAGGCAAGGAAACGCGCGTGATCGACGGCAAGCATTACGTGCTGGAAGCGCCGCTGCACGCGGACTTCGCGCTCATCAAGGCGTACAAGGGCGACCGCTGGGGCAATCTGGTGTATCGCAAGACGGCGCGTAACTTCGGCCCGATCATGGCAAGCGCGGCGAAAACGGCGATCGTGCAGGTGTCGGAAGTGGTGCCGCTCGGCGCGCTCGACCCGGAAGTGATCGTCACGCCGGGCATCTTCGTGCAGCGTGTCGTCGAAGTGCCGCAGGCGGCCCACGCCTCGCAACGCCCCGAACAAGCCGCCTGAAGGAGACCTGACATGAAACGACTGACCCGCGATGAAATGGCGAAGCGCGTCGCGCAGGACATTCCTGAAGGCGCTTACGTGAACCTCGGCATCGGCGTGCCGACGCTGGTGGCGAATCACCTCGACGCCAACAAGGAAATCTTCCTGCACAGCGAGAATGGCCTGCTCGGCATGGGCCCGGCGCCCGCGAAAGGCGAGGAAGACGACGAGCTGATCAACGCCGGCAAGCAGCACGTCACGCTGCTGACGGGCGGCGCGTTCTTCCACCACTCCGATTCGTTCGCGATGATGCGCGGCGGCCATCTCGACTACTGCGTGCTCGGCGCGTTCCAGGTGTCGTCGAAGGGCGATCTTGCGAACTGGCACACGGGCGCACCCGATGCGATTCCCGCTGTCGGCGGCGCGATGGATCTGGCTATCGGCGCGAAGCAGGTGTTCGTGATGATGGAGCATCAGACCAAGCAGGGCGAAAGCAAGATCGTCGCCGAATGCTCGTACCCGGTGACGGGCGTCGGTTGCGTGGACCGCATCTACACCGACCTCGCGATGATCGACGTGACGAAGGACGGCCTCGTCGTGCGCGAAATCTTCTCGGATATCGACTTCGCGGAACTGGAGAAGCTGACGGGCGTCGCGCTGATCGACGGCACGCAGCAGGCTCGCGCGGCCTGAGCCTCGCTTAGCCTCGATACGTAGCAGCCACGCGCGCGCAAATGCGCGCGTGACCTCGGCGCGGCGTTCGGCGACAATGAAGCCGAACGCCGCGCGCTTCCAGGCGCGACTCAACGCGCATTCATCCCAACGCACAGAACATCATGCTAGAAGCTAGCGCTCGCTTGACTGGCCTGATCTGCGGCACGCAGCCGATGAACGACATCTGGTCGCCGCGCGCGACGCTGCAACGGATGCTCGACGTCGAAGCGGCGCTGGCGCGCGCATCGGCGGCCCATGGCGTGATTCCGCAATCGGCCGTTGCCGCCATCGAGGCGACCTGCCGTGCCGACAAGCTCGACGCCGACGCGCTCGGACGCGACGCCGCGCTCGGCGGCAATCTCGCGATTCCCCTCGTCAAGCAACTGACCGCGCGCGTCAAGGACGCCGACGCGGAAGCGTCGAAGTTCGTCCATTGGGGCGCGACGAGCCAGGACATCATCGATACGGCGACCGTGCTGCAACTGCGCGATTCGTTCGATCTGCTCGACGGCGCGTTGTCGTCCACCTGCAATGCGGTTGCCTCACTTGCGCAGCAACATCGCGCGACGCCGATGATCGGCCGCACGTGGCTGCAACAGGCGCTGCCTATCACGCTCGGTTTGAAGTTCGCCCAATGGCTCGACGCGCTGCTGCGCCATCGCGAGCGGCTCGACACGTTGCGCGAGCGCGTGCTCGTGCTGCAATTCGGCGGCGCGGCCGGGACGCTCGCGAGTTTGCGCGACAAGGGCGGCGTGGTTGCCGCCGCGCTGGCGAAAGAATTGAATCTGGAGATGCCCGCTGTGCCGTGGCACACGCAGCGCGACCGCATCGCCGAAACGGCGTCGTTCTTCGGCATGCTGATCGGTACGCTCGGCAAGATTGCGCGCGATATCTCGCTGCAAATGCAGACCGAACTCGGCGAACTGGGCGAGCCGGTTGCCGCCGGCAAAGGCGGCTCGTCGACGATGCCGCACAAGCGCAACCCGGTCGGCTGCGCAGCCGTGCTGACGGCGGCGGCGCGCGCGCCGGGCCTTATCGCAACGGTGTTCGGCGGCATGGTGCAGGAACACGAGCGCGCGCTCGGCGGCTGGCAGGCCGAATGGGACGCGCTGCCTGATCTTGCACGTCTCGCGGGCGGCGCGCTGGCGAACATCGAACAGATCGCGCAGGGACTCGAAGTGAATGTAGAGCGGCTTGCGGCGAATCTCGAGGTGACGCATGGTCTGATTCTCGGCGAAGCGGTGATGCTCGCGCTCGGCGACAAGATCGGCCGGATGGATGCGCATCATCTCGTCGAGCATGCGTCGAAAGAGGCTGTGAAGAGCGGCAAGACGCTCTTCGACGTGCTGGCTGCCGATGGGGCCGTCACTCAACATCTGCCCGTCGAGCAACTCAGACGTCTGCTCGATCCGGCGCATTACGTGGGCAGCGCGCACGCTTTCGTGGACGCCGTGCTGGCTCTTCATACCGCGCGCAAAGCACGCGTGAACCAACATCAGGAGTAAAGGAATGCCTTACGCCGCAGTCAATGGCATCGAGCTTCACTACCGGATCGACGGCGACCGGCACGGCAACGCGCCGTGGCTCGTGCTGTCGAATTCGCTCGGCACCGACCTGTCGATGTGGACGCCGCAGGTTGCCGAATTCGCGAAACACTTTCGCGTGCTGCGTTACGACACGCGCGGCCACGGCCATTCGGAAGCGCCGAAGGGACCGTATTCAATCGAGCAATTGACGGGCGACGTGATCGGCCTGCTCGATACGTTGAAGATCGCGCGCGCGAATTTCTGCGGCATTTCGATGGGCGGTTTGACGGGCGTCGGCCTGGCGGCGCGCTACGCGGACCGCATCGATCGCGTTGTGCTTTGTAATACGGCGGCGCGCATCGGCTCGCCGGAAGTATGGGTGCCGCGCGCGGCGCGGGCGCGCACGGAAGGCATGCTCGCGTTGTCGGATGCTGTGTTGCCGCGTTGGTTCACGGCGGAGTTCATTGCACGCGAGCCGCTCGTGTTCAATTATGTGCGCGACGTTTTCGTACACACCGACAAGGAAGGTTATGCGCTGAATTGCGAAGCGATCAACGCGACCGATCTGCGGCCTGAGACGCCTGGCATCAAGGCGCCCGCGCTTGTGATTTCGGGTACGCATGATCTCGCCGCGACGCCGGCGCAAGGGCGCGAACTGGCGGCGGCGATTCCGGGTGCGCGGTATGTCGAACTGGATGCGTCGCATATCTCGAACATCGAAGTTTCCGACATGTTCACGAAGACCGTGCTCGATTTTCTGAAGGGGCAGCGATGAACGACGATCAACGATACGAAGCGGGCATGGGCGTGCGCCGCGCGGTGCTGGGCGATGCGCATGTGGACCGGTCGCTGGTGAATCGCACGGAAGTGACGGAGGAGTTTCAGAATTTCATCACGCGGTATGCGTGGGGTGAGATCTGGACTCGCGATGGGTTGCCGCGGCATACGCGTAGTTTACTGACTATTGCGATGATGGTCGCGCTGAATCGCAGCGAGGAGCTTGCTCTGCATTTGCGCGCCGCGCGGAATAATGGGGTGACGCGGGATCAGGTGAAAGAAGTTCTGTTGCAGACTGCTATTTATTGTGGGGTGCCTGCGGCGAATTCTGCTTTTCATCTGGCTGATAAGGTTTTTAAGGAGCAGGACCAGGAGGGCAGTGCCACGGCGTAGTTCTTTGTAGTGGTGGTTTTTTGTTTTTTTGGTGAAGCCGTTGTGACTTTATGTTGCGCGGCTTTTGTTTTTTGGGGTGGCACCCGTTAGGTGGTTCGGGCTGCCTTTGCGCTGGCATATGCGTTTTGTCTTCGCGGCGCGGCCGGTTTGGTTTTTTTGGGGTTTGCGCTGGCATCCGCGATTTGTTAGCGTGCTTCAAGCGTCGCCCCTGTGCGGGGCGGCACCTACTTTTCTTTGCCGCCGCAAAGAAAAGTAGGCAAAAGAAAGCGGCTAACACCGCCAACATTTCTTCTTGCCTGAGGGCCCCCGAAGGGTCTTACGCTTCACACGGCAATCACGTGACCCATGTTCGTTGCCAACGCTCTTGCGCTGCGCCTCACCCGCTTCATATGTCCGCGTTGCGGCACGCCGTGCCAGGTAGTCCGCCGCCGCCCAGGTGGCAAACTGTGCGTAGGCCGTAGCGCCTCACACGCCTCACTTCGGACCGATAGCGGACGCGTTCCACCCTGCAAGAGCGCCAAGCTATACGCCGCGACAACCTACACACAGTTTGCCACCTGGGCGGCGCAAACCATTCGCTGCCGCTTGCCCGAGTACGGGTATTCGAAGCGGGTGAGGCGCTCATTCGAAGCGTTGGCAACGAACGCGAACAGGAATGCTGCCGTGTGAAGCGTAAGACCGGTTGGGGGCCCTCAGGCAAACACTAGTACTGGCGGTGTGAGCCGCTTTCTTTTGCCTACTTTTCTTTGCGGCGGCAAAGAAAAGTAGGTGCCGCCCCGCACAGGGGCGACGCTTGAAGCAAGCTAACGAATCGCGGATGCCAGCGCAACGACGAGCAAACCAAAACCAACGCCCGCGTCGCGCAGGCTCAAACGCGGATGCCAACGCAAAGGCAAACATACCGACCGGCAACTCCTGCTCACAGAAAGCACACCGCGTATGCCAGCGCAATGGCAGACAAACCACCCCTACCGTCCCGCGGCTGCAAACCAAAAAACCAAACCGCAGATCAAAAACCCCTGCAAACCAAAAACATTTCCGGTATACCTGTCGCCCGACACAACCTAACCCCAACCCCAAACCCACCCGCCGCCAGGCAAAAATGCTCCCCAACCTGCTAGTCCAATTGATCAACGGACTCGCCGACGCCTCGGCGCTCTTTCTCGTCGCAGCGGGCCTGTCGCTGATCTTCGGCGTCACGCGCATCGTCAACTTCGCGCACGGCTCGTTCTACATGCTGGGCGTCTACGTGGCCTACAGCATCGCGAGCCGCTTCGGCACGAGCAGCGTCATCGGCTTCTGGCTGTCGATGCTCGCCTCGGCGCTCGTGATCGGCATACTCGGCGCGCTCGTCGAATTCGTCGTGCTGAGGCGCATCTACAAGGCACCCGAACTGTTCCACCTGCTAGCGACATTCGCACTCGTGCTGATCTTCCGCGACGCCGCACTCGCGATCTGGGGCCCGCAGGACCTGTTCGGCCCGCGCGCGCCGCATCTGTCCGGCGCCGTCGAACTGCTCGGCCATCAACTGCCGACATGGGACATCGCGTTGATCATGATCGGGCCCCTCGTGCTGCTGTTGCTGTGGTACGCGTTGACGCGCACGCGCTGGGGCACGCTCGTGCGCGCGGCGACGCAGGATCGCGAGATGCTCGGCGCGCTCGGCATCAACCAGGCGTGGCTGTTCACGGGCGTGTTCTTCGTCGGCGCGTTTCTCGCAGGGCTTGGCGGCGCACTGCAAGGGCCACGCATGTCGGCGAATCTGTCGCTCGATCTCGAAACGATCGGCAATGCGTTCGTCGTCGTCGTGGTCGGCGGGATGGGCTCGATTCCGGGTGCGTTCATCGCGGCGCTGCTGATCGCGGAGATCAAGGCGCTGTGCATCGGCATCGGACATGTGTCGCTGTTCGGCGTCGACCTTTCGTTGAGCCGCTTCACGCTCGTCGCGGAGTTCGTCGTGATGGCCGTGGTGCTCGTCGTGCGGCCGTGGGGCCTGCTGGGACGAGCGACGTCGACGGTTCGCACGGCGGCGCCCGCGGAAATGCCATTGAAGCCCGCAGGCAAGCAGCTCAAGTGGCTCGCGGCATGCGTGCTGGCCGTGCTCGTGCTCGCGCCGCTCGCCGCCGGCGCGTTTCCGTACATGCCCGTGCTGCTCGTCGAAATTCTGATTGCCGTGCTGTTCGCGGCGAGCCTGCACTTCATCATGGGACCGGGCGGCATGCATTCGTTCGGTCATGCCGCGTACTTCGGCCTCGGCGCGTACGGCGCAGCACTCTTTCTGAAAGTGCTCGATCTGCCGATGGAAGCCGCGCTCGTTCTCGGGCCGCTCCTCGCCGTGCTCGGCGCGCTGGTGTTCGGCTGGTTCTGCGTGCGACTGTCGGGCGTGTATCTGGCGATGCTCACGCTCGCGTTCGCGCAGATCGTCTGGTCCGTCGTGTATCAGTGGGATGACGTGACGGGCGGCAGCAACGGCATTCTCGGACTATGGCCGTCGAACTGGCTGTCGACGCCCGTTGCCTACTACTACCTGACGCTGGCGTGCGCAGTGCTTGGCGTGTGGCTGCTGCGTCGCATGCTGTTCTCGCCGCTTGGATTTGCGATGCGCGCGTCCCGCGATTCGGCGTTGCGCGCGGAGGCCATCGGCATCGACACGAAACGCGTGCAATGGGCCGCGTTCGTGATTGCGTCGCTGTTTTGCGGGCTCGCTGGCTCGCTGTATGCGTTTTCCAAAGGCACGATCTCACCGGAAGTGATCAGCGTGAGCCGTTCCGTCGACGGACTCGTGATGGTGCTGCTCGGCGGCATCCAGACGTTGACGGGGCCTGTCGCGGGCGCGGCGCTGTTCACGTGGCTGCAGGATACCGTCGCGCGTCAGACCGACTACTGGCAGGCGCTGCTCGGCCTCGCGATCCTGTTGCTTGTGATTGCGTTTCCACAAGGCATCGTGGGGTTCGTGCGCGAGCGCTTCGAGCGCGATGAAGCACAAGCAGGACGCGGCCAATGAGCCTTCTGCGCGTATCGAATCTGTCGATGTCGTTCGGTGGCGTGAAAGCCGTCGACGACGTTTCGTTCGACGTGAGGCCCGGCGAACTGCTCGCCTTGATCGGCCCGAACGGCGCGGGCAAATCGACGTGCTTCAACATCGTGAACGGACAACTGCGTCCGACGCACGGCTCGGTGATGTTCGACGGACACGAACTCGTCGGCATGCGTCCGCGTGATATCTGGCGACGCGGCGTCGGTCGCACGTTCCAGGTCGCGGCGACCTTCAACTCGATGACCGTGCTTGAAAACGTGCAGATGGCGCTCGTATCGCGCGAAAAGCGCCTATACGGATTGTGGAAACCGGCGGCGTCGCACTTCGAGGATGAGGCGCTGGCGCTGCTCGATCAGGTCGGCATGACGGCGCATGCGCAACGCGCGTGCAGCGTGCTTGCCTATGGCGACGTGAAGCGTGTCGAGATGGCTATCGCGCTCGCGAACCGACCAAAGCTTCTTCTGATGGACGAGCCGACGGCGGGCATGGCGCCGCAGGAACGGACCGAACTGATGGCGCTGACGAAGCGTCTTTCCGCCGAGCGCCATATCGGCGTGCTGTTCACCGAACACAGCATGGACGTCGTATTTTCCAGCGCGGACCGGATCATCGTGCTTGCGCGCGGCAAGCTGATTGCGCAGGGCGACGCGGACACGATACGCAATGACGCCAACGTGCAGGCCGTCTACTTCGGCACGGGCAAGACGTTCCAGCCGCGCGCGGCGTTATCGCGCGATGGCGGCGAGTCACACACGGAGCCGCGCACATGAACGCACCACTGCTGAAAGTCGACAGACTGAATGCGTTCTACGGGCGCGCGCAAATCCTCTTCGACGTGAGCCTCGAAGTGGGGCGCGGCGAAGTTGTCGCGCTGATGGGCCGTAACGGCGCAGGCAAATCGACGACGATGAAGTCGATCATGGGGTTGATGGCGCGTCGTGAAGGCGCGATTCATTTCGACGGGGCCGATATTTCTGCGTTGCCGCCGCATCGGATTGCCCGGATGGGGCTCGGTTATGTGCCTGAAGATCGCCGCGTGTTCTCTGGTCTCACTGTGATGGAGAATCTCGACACGGGGCGGCAGCCCGCGCGCGTGGGGGCGCCTGCGTGGACGCCCGACAAGCTCTTCGAGCTGTTTCCGAATCTCGGTGAGATGCCGCAGCGGCTTGGCGGGCAGATGAGCGGTGGCGAGCAGCAGATGCTTACTGTGTCGCGGACGTTGATGGGGAATCCTTATCTTGTGCTGCTCGACGAGCCGTCGGAAGGTGTCGCGCCTGTGATCGTCGAGCAGATGGCTAATATGATTCTTGAGCTGAAGCGCGAGGGGTTGTCCATTCTTCTGTCTGAGCAGAACTTTCATTTCGCTGAGTTGGTCAGTGACCGCGCTTACGTGCTCGAAAAAGGTCAGATTCGGTTTGGTGGCGCGATGCGCGAACTTGCGGGGGATGAGGGTGTGAGGAGGGCGTATCTGGGGGTTTGATGTCTGCGACGCTGGGGTTGGGTTTTCGCTTTTTGCTCGCGTCCGCGAGGCGGTGGTCGCTGTGCAAGCGGTTTTTTTGCCTCTGCGCTGGCATTCGCGTTTGAGCCTTCGCGGCGCGGTCGGTTTGGTTTGCTTGTGTTTGCGCTGGCATCCGCGCTATGCCTTCGTGCTTCAAGCGTCGCCCCTGTGCGGGGCGGCACCTACTTTTCTTTGCCGCCGCAAAGAAAAGTAGGCAAAAGAAAGCGGCTCACACCGCCAGTTCTAGTTCTTGCCTGAGGGCCCCCAAAGGTTCTTACACTTCACACGGCAATCACGTGACCCATGTTAGTTGCCAGCGCTCTTGCGGTGCGCCTCAACCGCTTCGCGCACCTGCGTTACAGCACGCCATGCCAGATAGTCCACCGCCGCCCAGGTGGCAAACTGTGTGTAGGCCGTAGTGCCTCGCACGCCTCACTTCGGACCGAAAGCGCACGCGTTCCACCCTGTAAGAGCGCCAGGCTATACGACGCGACAACCTACACACAGTTTGCCACCTGGGCGGCACATACCATTCGCTGCCGTTAGCCCGTGCGCAGGTGGTCGAAGTGGGTGAGGCGTTCATTCGAAGCGTTGGCAACGCACGCAAACAGAAAAGGCTGTCGTGTGAAGCGTAAGACCCTGTGGGGGCCCTCAGGCAAACACAAGAACTGGCGGTGTTAGCCGCTTTCTTTTGCCTACTTTTCTTTGCGGCGGCAAAGAAAAGTAGGTGCCGCCCCGCACAGGGGCGACGCTTGAAGCACGCTAACGAATCGCGGATGCCAGCGAAAACCCCAAAAAACCAAACCGACCGCGCCGCGAAGGCAAAGCGCGGATGCCAGCGAAAGAACAGAGCAAACCGCCCGCGCCGCACAGGCGCTAACGCAGATGCCAACGCAAAGACCAAAACACCGAACGGCAACGCCTGCGCCGCAAAGGCAGAAACACCGACCAACCCCACCCCCACACCGCGAACGCCAAGAACCGGTACGATTCAACCTTCGCACCTCCCACCCGCACCCTTGAACGGACAAATAAAACGGAGCCACCGCATGACCTCGCACGCAGCATGGATATCCCGCATTGCCGCTTCACTAGCCGTCTCGCTGACGGCCCTCAGCGCTTCCGCCCAACAGACCATCAAGATCGGCGAAATCAACAGCTACAAGGCACAACCCGCCTTCCTGATGCCCTATAAAAACGGCTGGAACCTCGCACTAGATCAGGTAAACGCAACCGGCGGCGTGCTAGGCAAAAAACTCGAAGTCGTCTCACGCGACGACAACGCGAACCCCGGCGACACGATCCGCGTCGCGCAAGAACTCATCGCCCGCGAGCAGGTGCAACTGCTATTCGGCGGCTATCTGTCGAACACGGGCCTCGCGCTAACGGACTTCGCGAAGCAGAAGCGCATGTTCTTCCTCGCCGCCGAGCCGCTCACCGACAAGATCGTCTGGGCCGACGGCAACAAGTACACATACCGCCTGCGTCCTTCCACCTACATGCAGGTAGCGATGCTCGCACCCGAAGCGGCAAAGCTGAAGAAAAAACGCTGGGCGCTCGTGTACCCGAACTATGAATACGGCCAGTCGGCGGCGGCGACATTCAAGAAGCTGCTGAAGGCCGCGCAACCCGACGTCGAGTTCGTCACCGAACAGGCAACCCCGCTCGGCAACCTGGACGCCGGCTCGACTGTGCAGGCGCTCGCCGACGCAAAGCCCGACGCGATCTTCAACGTGCTGTTCAGCGCGGACCTCGGCAAGTTCGTTCGCGAAGGCAATACGCGCGGGCTCTTCAAGGACCGCAGCGTCGTGTCGCTGCTGACGGGCGAGCCGGACTATCTCGACACGCTCGGCGCAGAAGCGCCCGTCGGCTGGATCGTGACGGGCTACCCGTGGTATTCCATCGATACGCCCGCCAACAAGAAGTTCGTCGCGGACTACGAAGCGAAGTATCACGACTATCCGCGCCTCGGTTCGGTGGTCGGCTATGCGGCGCTGATGTCGATTGCGAACGGCATCAAGAAGGCGGGCTCAACCGATCCCGACAAGCTCGCAGCCGCGTTCAAGGGCTTGAATGTCGATACGCCGTTCGGGCCGATCACGTATCGACCGCAGGATAACCAGTCGACGATGGGCGCGTTCGTCGGCGTGACCGCGCTGAAGGACGGCAAGGGTGTGATGACGTCGTACCGTTATATCGACGGCGCGAGCGTGCAGCCGTCCGACGCCGAAGTGAAGAAACTGCGTCCCGCGGACTGACTCCGCGAATATGCAAGACGCGTCCGGAAGGCCAGCCGCGCGGCTGGCCTTTTTACTCGCGCGCCGTCATTCCTCGGCGTCGTGCTCGGCCACGAAATGGCGCAGATACGCAAGCACGGCCGCCTCCGCCGCGCGATGGTCCGCGCAGCTTTTCGAACCGGCGTTCTCTTCGTCGCCGAACAGCGTCGATGGCGCATTGTGAACGTCCACTTCCTGGCCCTCGCGGAAGATGCGAATCTCGTGCATGGTCTCCGCGTATTCGGCCACCCAGTGAATCCCTTCGATATGGGCGCCTGCCCTGACTGTCTGTGTGTTCATGAGGCGTCTCCTGACGGTTGCATCGCCGCCTTTGACGTAAACCATAGACGCTATCGGCGTATTGCGCAGCCTTCGTTGTGCATCGGGGCCGCCTGCGTCGTGATTGCCAGGCAGCGCGAATCGAAGCATCCCTTCGTCTGGCGAGCGGTTGGAGGCCCCCCAAAAACGCAGGGCTTTCGAGCCAGGACAGCGGTCTGCGAGGATAAGGCACACCCGTTGCTGCATATGACACGCCACCATTCAACGGGAGCAATGTCATGCCTGATAAAGCAACCCTCAAGCGTGCCGCCGCCGACAAGCGCGCCGGCAAGTCGGCGAGCACTCAAGCCGGCGAGTTCGTGAAGGAAGAAATCGACCACGTGCGCGAAGGCAAGCACGGCGTCAAATCGGCGAAGCAGGCTATCGCGATCGGTCTGTCGAAGGCTCGCCGCGCGGGCGTCGCGCTGAAGCAGCCGAAGGCGGGAACGACGAGCGCAGCCGCGCGCAAGAAAGCCGCAGCGGACACGGCTGCGGGACAGAAGAAGACGCCTGCAGCGAAGCACTCAGCCGCGAAGAAGGCCACGGCGAAAACAGCTTCGAAGACCACGGCCGCACGCCGCCCGAGCAGCGAATCGACGGCGAAACGCTCGCGCGTTGCCGAGGCCGTGCTGAAACGCGAAAGCGGGCAGGGCGCATCGAAGAAAGCGTTGTCGAAGCAGACCAAGGCAGCGGCAGCGCGCCGTCCGGCGGCGAGCCGCTCGGCTGCGGCGAAGAAGGCGGCTGCGACGAAGGGCGCGGCGGGCCGGTCGGCGGCCGCGAAGAAGGCTGCGCATACGCGGGCCGCGCGTGCGCATCATTGAAAGCTAGCGGGAGAACCGCCGCTGCGCTCGCCGTCGTTCAAAAGACCGGCGGCGAGCAGCAGCGGCGTGCAAGACGCTTACTGGATCGAAGCCAGCGCGTTGCGGACGGTCTGGAAGATCTGGTCGATCTGCGCTTCGTCGATGATCAGCGGCGGCGAGAAAGCCAGGATGTCGCCCGTGAAGCGGATCAGCACGCCCGCCTCGAAGCACTTGACGAACGCCTCGTAAGCGCGGGCGCCCGGCGCGCCGTCGCGCGGCTCCAGTTCGACGCCTGCGACCATGCCGAGGTTGCGGATGTCCTTCACGTACTTCGCGTCGCGCAGCGCGTGAACGGCGGCTTCGAACTTCGGCGCCATCGATGCCGCGCGCTCGAACAGCCCTTCGCTGCGATACAGGTCGAGCGTCGCCACGCAGGCGGCGGCGGCGAGCGGGTGCGCCGAGTACGTATACCCGTGGAACAGCTCGATCGCGCCTTGCGCGCCGGCGTTGACGATCGTGTCATGCACCGTGCGGCTCGCCGCGACGGCGCCCATCGGCACGGAGGCGTTGTTGATCGCCTTGGCCATCGTCAGCAGGTCGGGCTTCACGCCGAAATATTCGCTGGCCGTCGCAGCGCCGAGACGCCCAAAGCCCGTGATCACTTCGTCGAAAATCAGCAGGATGCCGTGCTTCGTGCAGATGTCGCGCAGCTTCTGCAGATAGCCTTGCGGCGGAATCAGCACGCCCGTCGAGCCCGCCACGGGTTCGACGATCACCGCGGCAATCGTCGACGCGTCGTGCAGCGCGACGATGCGCTCCAGTTCGTCGGCGAGATGCGCACCCCAGGCCGGCTGGCCCTTCGAGAACGCGTTGTGTTCGAGGTTGTGCGTGTGCGGCAGGTGATCGATGGACGGCAGGAGCGCGCCCGAGAACGTCTTGCGGTTCGGCGCAATGCCGCCGACCGAAATGCCGCCGAAGCCCACGCCGTGATAACCGCGCTCGCGGCCGATCAGGCGCGTGCGCTGTCCTTCGCCGCGTGCGCGGTGATAGGCGAGCGCGATCTTCAGCGCGGTATCGACCGACTCCGAGCCGGAGTTCGTGAAGAACACGCGGTCGAGCCCTTCGGGCATCAGTTCCGCGACTTTCGACGCCGCTTCGAACGCGAGCGGGTGGCCCATCTGGAAGGTCGGCGCGAAGTCGAGCGTCGCGGCCTGCTTCTGGACGGCGGCGACGATCTCGTCGCGGCCGTGACCCGCGTTCACGCACCACAGGCCCGCGCACGCGTCGAGCACGTCGCGCCCGTCGGTCGAGCGGTAGTACATGCCTTTGGCCGATTCCAGCAGGCGCGGCGCCGACTTGAACTGGCGGTTGGCGGTGAACGGCATCCAGAAGTTCGACAGATCGTCGATTACAGGGCGCGAAGTCATGGGTTTCTCCTCGAATGGATAGCGAAACTGTAGCGTCCGAGGTTAAATGGCGGACATAAACAGTTGACTCACTGCGCTGCTAACTGTGCTGGTCGAATCGGCCTAACTGTGCTGGAATTGGCGCGGTATCCGTTGCCGTCTGGATGAACCCTGATGATCGAAATCGAACTGGATCGTGACCGCCGCCTGGCGCCGACGCTCGTTGAGCAGGTGGTGCAGGGCTTCGCGCATGCGATCGACAGCGAGGCGCTGCGCGCCGGCGCGCTGCTGCCGTCGGTGCGCCAGCTTGCGCAATCGCATTCGCTGAGCACGTTCACGGTAACGGAGGCGTACAACCGGCTCGTGTCGATGGGCCTCGTGACGGCACGGCGCGGCTCCGGTTATCGCGTCGCGCCGCGCGCGCGGTCCGCGCATACGCATACCGTCGACTGGCAGCCGCCCAGTCTCACGGCAACCTGGCTGCTGTCCGACGTGTTCGCCGACCATTCCATGCCGATCAAGGCGGGCGGCGGCTGGCTGCCCAACGAGTGGATCAACGAAACGGGCATGCAGCACGCGTTCCGCGCGATGAGCCGCGTGCCCGCCGCGCGTCTGGGCGACTATGGGCATCCGTACGGCTTCGCGCCGCTGCGCGCGAAGATCGCCGAGCAGATGGACCGGCGCGGCCTGCCCGTCGAGGTGTCGAACGTGCTGCTGACGCAGGGCGCGACCCAGGCGCTCGACCTGATCGTGCGCACGCTGCTGCGCGCGGGCGATACCGTCGTCGTCGAAGATCCCGGCTACTGCAATCTGCTGCAAATCCTGAAGCTTGCCGGGTTGAACGTGATCGGCGTGCCGCGTACGCCGGCGGGCATCGACACGGACGTGCTGGAGCAACTCGTCGACGCGCATCATCCGAAGGCGATCTTCGTCAACACGACCTTGCAGAATCCGACAGGCGCGACCTACGGCATGGCGTCCGCGTTCCGGCTGCTGCAGATCGCCGAGCGCAACCGCATGTGGGTGATCGAGGACGATGTAAGCCGCGAACTTGGCTCCCCCGGCGCGCCGATTTTCGCGGCCATGGAGGGCTTACGCCGCGTGCTGTACATCAGCGGCTTTTCGAAGACGGTGACACCCGCGTTGCGTTGCGGCTATGTCGTCGCCGAGCGCGACGTGCTGCGCGAACTGGCGCGCACGAAGATGGCGGTGGGGCTGACTTCGTCGGAGGCGATCGAGCGGATCGTCGACAAGGTGCTGCACGAAGGGCGCTACGCGCGCCACGTCGAGCAGGTCAACGAGAGGCTGCGCGCCGCGCACGCGATTGTCGAGGAACGGCTGGATGCGCTGGGGCTGGAAGTCTTTCACCGGCCACGCGCGGGGTTGTTCCTGTTCGCCCGCTTGCCCGTGGAGCCGGAGCGCGCGGGCGAGATTGCGACGGCGGCGCTGTCGGATGGTATCTGGCTCGCGCCCGGTTCCTACTTCCGTCCCGACGATGCGCCGAGCGCGTGGTTCCGTTTCAACGTCCCGCATTCCACCGATGACGCGTTGTGGCGCTTCATCGAACGCATCGGGCGGGGCTGAGCACGGCAGGCGCGAGAGGCAACGTCAGGGCCTGGCAAGCGAGTCGATCAGTTCGCCGATGTTTGCCGCGCCGACATTGTCTTCCAGCAGCCCGATGAACACGCGGCTGTACAACTGATCCCGCTTGACTTCGGGCAGATCCGTGCGGGCGTTCGCGATCGCTTCTGCCGCGCGGTGCGCCGAACTGACGATGCGTTGTGCGAGTTTCCTTTCCATACACTGCGCTAACGACAGCAAGCCGTAAAGCTTGAGCCGTTTTCCCCTGGTTTTAGAGCATTCGTATCGTCGCCAGCAAGCGATGCGCCGAATGCGTTGTATTGGTTCTGCCTGTATTACGCGACGAGCGCGTTCTTTGCCCTCGGCGCGCGGTTCGCGCGGCTGAGTTCCTTTGCGTCGTACATCACCCGGTCCGCGCTTTTCACCAGATCCTCCGCGCGTTCGCCGGATTGCAGCACCGCGATGCCGAGGCTCGCGCACACGCGGTACGCATTGCCATGCACGCTGACAGGCACCTCCAGCGCCGCCGTGATCGCGTCGGCAACGTCGGGCGCCAGCGCCGCGTCGTCCTCGATCACGACCAGGAACTCGTCGCCGCCCAGCCGTCCGACCTGCGCGCGGCCCTGCGCAACATCCGTCAGGCGCCGTGCGATCTCAGCAAGAATCGTGTCGCCCAAATGGTGGCCAAACGTATCGTTGAGTTCCTTGAAGCGGTCCAGGTCGACGAAGATCACGGCCACGCGGCCAGCGGCGTCCGGCGCGGCGACCGCTTCCTCGAGCCGATCCATGATGCAGCCGCGATTGGACAGGCCCGTCAGGCGGTCGGTATGCGCGAGCCGGTGCAACTGCTCCCGGCCCTTCAGCAGTTTCAGGATCAGCGCGGCGATCCACGTGGACAGTCCGACCAGAATCGCCGAAATCACGCTTGCCATCGTCACGTAGACGCGGCGCATCCGGTAGTAGTCGTCGAGCGTCTCGGCGACGGAGAGGCCCGCCATCACCGTGAGCCCGTACCGCTTGACCTCGCGGCGCGCGACGATGCGTTCCACGCGGTCGATCGGGTCGGTGAACATTTCGTCGTTGCCGCGCGGATCGACGTAGCCCGTCGGCAGCGACTCGCCCGTGCGGCTCGGCGCATCGCCTGCGCGGCGCGACAGCATCGAGCCGCGGCCCGACAGCACCGCGATCATCCCGTGCTCGCCGAGGGCGGCACTCGTGTAAAAGCCGTCGGTGAGCCAGGCCGGATTCTCCGACACGATCACGACGCCGCCGAAGCTGCCGTCCGGACGGTTGATGCGCCGCGTCGCCTGAATCGACCATTGCCGCGAGATGCGGCCGATCACCGGTTCACTGAGGAACAGCCCGACGTCGGCTCGCTCGCGATGCACGCGAAAGTGCTTGCGGTCGCTGAGGTCGATGGCGCCGGAAAACGGAATCGTCGATGTGATCACATGACCATCTGCGCCGGCTAAGGTGACTTGCAGCGCCGTGTCGGCGGTGATGAGGCCGTAGGCCTGGTATTTCTTGAGATCGAACGTATCGGGCGAGCTTTCGAAGCCGTATTTGACCAGCAGCGCGATCGTGTCGACGTCGTGAATCGTTTTCAGCGTGTGCGTGTCGAGCGCGCTCGCGACGGTGCCGGCCGCGACGCGTGCGTCATGCAGCACGGCTGTCTTTTCGACGCGCAGCCGCATCAGGATTGTGACCCACAAGACAGCGAGGATCAGCACGGTCAGCGCAGGCAGCAGAATGAATGCGCGATGCGGCGCGTTGCCGTGGCCGCGGGGCCGCAAGCGCTTGACGGATGTGCGAAGTCTGCCTGTCAACGACCTCATTACGGACGCGATGTTCTTCACTGGCTGATGGCTGACGCGTGAGGCACTTCAACTCGACCGTTCATAGGAGACGGCGCGCATGCTGCCGCGCCTTGCTGAACCCTTATAACGGCAGCGCCGGACGGAAGTTGATTGCGTTTCTCAGATTCGATTGAAACAGCATGGACGTGCTGAACCGGCGGCGTTGATCGCTGGAATCGACTCGATGGAAGCGCTGTCTCGCGTCGAAATCATGCGGGCGGAATGGGGCTGACGGCGAACGCGTAGCCATTCTTGCCGTGGCGCTTGACTTCGTACATCGCGCCGTCGGCGGCGGCGACCAGCAGCCGGTGATCGGCGACGCGATCGGGATAGGTCGCGATGCCGACGCTCGCGCGCACGAAGCCGAGACCCATTTGCGTATCGGTTTCGCCGACGCAGTTCATCAGCCGCGCGGCGATGCCCGTGAGCTCCGTGTCGTTGCCGAAGCCGGAGACGAGCGCCGCGAATTCGTCGCCGCCCATGCGCGCGACCATATCGCCGGGGCGCAGCGACTGGCGAAAGCGCTGCGCGAGCGCGATCAGAAATTCGTCGCCGATGGCGTGGCCCAAGGTGTCGTTGACCTGCTTGAAGCCGTCGAGGTCGACATACAGCACGGCGCATTTGCCGGGCGCGCGCTCGGCTGCGATGCGGTCGAGCCGCGCGAGCAGTTGCTGGCGGTTGGGCAGGCCCGTCATCGCGTCATGCTGGGCGGCGTGGCGGAACTGATGCGTGAGACCTGCGAGCCGCCGATGCCGCCGCGCGAACACGACGAGCGCCGCGAACAGCGCGCCCGTCACCACGACAGTCAGGACGGCGAGCACGCTCGCGACGCGCAGCGTGCGCCGTCGGACATCGTGACTGACGGCGTCGCGGCGCGCGTGCCAGTAGTCCGCCGTGGCCGCGAGCGACTGCTTCAGTTCGTCGAGACTTTTTGCCGTCGCGTTGGCTTGCGGCAAGCGCGGCGCGGGAACGGGGCTCGATCCGATCAGCGCGTCGAGTTCGGTGACGCGTGCGCCCAGTTCGTCGAGTGCCTGCTGGTAGGTCGCGTTAGCGCCATTCGAAGGCGCGCTGCGCTTCAGCAGGCTCGCCACATTGAGCGCGTTGTCGGCACGCCCGACGGCTTCCAGCACGAGCGTTGCGTATTGCTGCTGGAAGTGATCGGAGAATAGCGCCTTGACCTGCACGGCAACGTAGAGCAGCCCGACCACGAGGCACGCGAGTGCGAGCGCGCCGACCACGATCGGCTGCGGGCGCCATCGCGGGCTGAGCGGGCGGATCGGCGTGACGGTTTGCTTCACGCCGGCGGGCTAGGGGTGCGAATACGGATCGGGGTTGTTGCCGGGTTCCCGGGTGCGGCGGTTATAGCCGACCTTGCGGAACATCGCGGTCAGCCGAGACACGAACGTTTCCTTCGGTTTCGCCCGTTGCGCATGGCGCGCGGCGTTGCCCGGCTGCTTGCCACGGTCGGCGCGAGCGGCAGCGGAATTGTTTGGCCCGGGCGCGGTGCGGGCGGCTTGCGACGGGTCGTTCGCGTCTGCGTCTGCGTCCGTGTCGTCGTCGGCTGTCTGGGCTGCGGCGAGCGAGTCAGTGTTGGCGGGAGCGGGTTTTTGCGTCGGCGTTGCCGGTATCACGCGGCCCGACACTGAACTCGTCGGCACAGCTGCAGCTGCATGGCTTGGGATGCGCAGATCGCCGTTCGCGCTGGTTGCCGTCGTGGGCAGCGGGCGCCGGGCTGATTCGACGGCTTCGGCGTAGGCCACCTGGTCGCGGTTGAACCAGATCACATATGCAGCCGTGCCCATCACGCCGACGGCGAGACCCATCGCCGAGATCAGGCAGATCTGCACCCAACTGTAATGCCGTGCCTGCGGATCGTCGCTGTCGGGTAGATACGCGCTCTCGTACTGCTGCTGCCGGCCGCCGCGCTCGCGGTCCGGAGATTCCTGTGCGTCCATGTGTGCAACGCCTCCGACCCTTGCGGTCTGCGTCTGTCAATGGCGGGACTGGCGCGTCGCGTACGCGCCGGTGAAATCTGCTCAGAGATAACCGTGGTCTTGGAGCAATTATCGAGCCCGTCAAGTGCCGCAATCCGGCGATGATGCCGGCGAGGACAGTGCTGAGCCCGCTCACGAGGACAGGGTTATGTGTTGGTTATTCTACTGTCAATTCGCGAGACGGGCCGTGGTGGAAAACGGACGTTTGAAGCGCGCGGCGGTTGGTCAAAAAGTCGTGCAAAGCGAGAAAAATTTCCAGACTGTCCGCGCGTCACGCGATCAGGCGCAACACGATGGGATAAAGCGTCGCGACGAGCATCAGCGCCATCGCAATGTTGAACGTGCGCAGCCACACGGGGTTCGACAGTGCGCGGCGCATCGCGGTGCCGAACGCGGCCCACAGGCAGATGCATGGCAAGCCGATCACATAGAACAGCACGGCCATCAACAGCGCATTGATACCGAAGTCGGCGCTCAGATGAATCGTCGTCGCGGCCGTGAGCACCATCATCCACGCCTTCGGATTGACCCACTGGAACGCGATCGCTTCATGAAAGCGCATCGGGCGGCGCTCGCCCTTCTTGACCTGCATCTCGCCCGACGTGCCGATTTTCCACGCGAGATACAGCAGATACACGACGCTCAGCACTTCGAGCACCGTGTACAGCACTTCGAAGCGGCGGAACGCTTCGCCAAGCCCGAAACCCACAGACAGCATCAACAACGCCACGCCCGCGCTGATGCCGAGAATATGCGGCAGCGTGCGGCGAAAACCGAAATTGACGCCGGATGCGAGCAGCATCGTATTGTTCGGTCCGGGCGTGATGGTCGTGACGAGCGCGAACAGGATGCCGGCGGGCAGGGCGCTGGCGCTCAGGGTGTCGAGGGTCATGGACGGCTCCGCAAGTATTTCGAGATTGGCGACAGTGTACCGATCGGTGCCGGTACAGTACCGGTACAGATGCGTAAATGATTTCCGGTACGGAGCGCGGATAGGCGTCGAGGTTTCTTGCCACAGCGCAAACATTCAGGGCAGGATGCGTGGATAGCACTCCAACGTACTTGAGCATGCATAACTCAAAAGAAAAATCTTCAGCATCCCTGAGCCTTCTGAAGGGCATCCTTCCGATCGGCCGCGCGAGCGCATGGCGCGACGTGTTCTCCGGCATCTCGCTGGCGTCGATGGACATACCGCAGGTGCTTGGCTACGCGCGCATCGCCGGCATGCCCGCTGTGACGGGGCTTTACACCGTGTTTTTGCCGCTCGTCGCGTTCGCGTTCTTCGGCGCGTCGCGGCACCTCGTGGTCGCCGCCGACTCGGCCACCGCGACCATCTTCGCCAGCCGCGCGTCGACCATTGCGCCGATGGGCAGTGTCGAGTACGTCGCGCTGGCGGGCATGGTCGCCTTGCTGACGGCGGCGCTCCTGCTGCTTGCCCGGATTTTCAGGCTCGGCTTTCTCGCCGATTTCCTCTCGCGTACCGTGCTGGTTGGCTTCCTGACGGGCGTGGGCATACAGGTATCGATTGCGATGCTTGGCGACATGTTCGGCATGACCGTGCCGTATCCCTCGTCGCGAAGTCTTGCGCAACTGGTTTATGTGATTGGGCATGTCGTCCATGCGCATCTGCCGACGCTCGCGCTCACGGTACTGGTGGTGGGCGCGATTCTCATCGGCAAGCGCTTCCTGCCGCGCATGCCGATTCCCCTCATTGCCGTGATAGGCAGCATCGCCGCGAGCAAGACCTACGATTTCGCCGGGCACGGCATTACGATCCTCGGCCCGATCAGCGGCGGTCTGCCGCCGTTCGGGTTTCCTGCTGTCACGTGGCAACAGTTTCTCGACCTCGTGCCCGTGGCGGCGTCGTGCTTCGTGATGATCATTGCGCAAAGTGCTGCCGCGGCGCGCGTGTTCGCGCAGCAGTATCACGAAGAAGTGGACACCAACGCCGACATTCTCGGGCTGGCGGCGGCCAACGCCGCTGCTGCATTCAGCGGCACGTTCGTCGTCAACGGCAGCCCGACGCAGACCGCGATGGCCGAACGCGCGGGCACGCGCAGCCAGATCGGGCAACTGGCGTTCGCGGGTGTGGTCGTGGTCGTGCTGCTCTTTTTCAGCTCGTATCTGCAATACCTGCCGCATTGCGTGCTCGCCGGGATCGTGTTCACGATCGCTGTCGGTCTCGTCAATGTGCCGAGTCTCGCGGCGATCCGCGCCGAAAGCCCCGGCGAGTTCACGCTCGCGCTCATCACGGCGGCCGCCGTCGTGATGGTCGGCGTCGAGCATGGCATTCTGCTCGCCGTCGCGTTGTCGCTGCTGCGGCATGTGCGGCACAGCTATCGCCCGCATACGATGGTGATGGAACCGTCGCCCGCCAACGGCAGATGGCAGCCCGTGCCCGCGAAGCCGGGCATTATGAGCGCGCCGGGACTCATCGTGTACCGCTTCGGCTCCGATCTGTTCTTCGCCAACGATCACGTCTTCACAGCGGAAGTGATCGAACTCGTCGATGCTGCATCCGGCGATCTGCATTCGCTCGTTATCGATGCGGGCGCGATCACCGCGCTCGACTACTCGGCGGCCCTCACGCTGAGCGATCTGATTACGGATCTGCAAGACCGCAAGGTGGCTGTCATCTTCGGGCGAGTGAATCCTTATCTGCGCGCCGATATGGACCGGCATCGCATTACGCAGGTCGTCGGCGAATCGAACGTATTCGACACGCTGCATGAAGCGCTCGCGCATGCGGGCATCAGCCCGCCGCACGAGGTGAACGCTTTGTAGGCTCGCTGTCATCAGGCAGATGGCGCATCGCAGCAGCCACGCTGCGACATTCGCACGGGCCTATCGCTTACCCTGGATCGCGCGTCGAACAGTGGCATGCGCCGTCCGCGCATGCTGCGCCGCACTTCATTGCCCATAGGCGCATCGCATCGTCTTCACACTCGAAGACATCTTCCGATCCCATCGCACCCGCACGCATCTGCAACATAGGGCAAGTCCCTAAGCGCATTTAGCCCTGCATTACCACGGCGCACATCGCCCTCCTACACTCAGCATCAAACGGAGGAGGGACGACATGGCCAAGATGATCCACACGATGGTCCGCATTCAGGATCTCGACCGCTCGCTGAAGTTCTATCAGCGTGCGTTCGGGCTCGAGCCTTCGCATCGGCTCGATTTTCCGGACTTCTCGCTTGTCTATCTGCGCAACGACGAATCCGACAACGAGATCGAACTCACCTGGAACAAGGGACGCGAAGACGCGTACTCGCATGGCGACGGTTACGGGCACGTCGCGTTCGTCGTCGACGACGTGAAGCGCGAGCGCGAGCGTCTCCTGCAACTCGGCATGACGCCGAACGACGTGCGCGAATTCAAGAACGACGACGGCGCCTTGCTAGCGCGTTACTTCTTCATTCAGGACCCGGACGGCTACAAGATCGAAGTACTCGAACGGCACGGGCATTACCAATAGAAAGCCGCGCATGACGCGGTACCCCCACAACACAACCATCAAGGAGACAGGCATGAGTCACAGAGTGATTCCAATCGCCGCAACGTCTGCCACGGCTCATGAGCCGGATGCACCGCATGCGCCGCGCTCGCTGGCGAGGCGCGAGTGGCTCAAGGGCACGGGTGTGCTGATCGGCACGCTCGCGTTCCCGTCGATACTCGCGACGCTTGCGCCCAGCCGCGTATGGGCGCTCGAAATGCAGGCGCTCGATACGCATCAAGGGGCGGTGCTGCTCGCCTTCGTCAAGCAGCAGTACCCGCACAAGACGCTCGACGACGCGGTCTATGCGCTCGTCGTCAAGGACCTCGATGCGAAGGCGCAGAAAGATCCCGCCGCGCGCCAGACACTCGCCGATGGCGTGAAGCAGCTCGACGCGCTCAATGGCTCGGACTGGACCAAGCGCTCGCCCGCCGAGCAGGCGCGCGATGTCGCCGCGATGCAGAAGACGCCGTTCTTCACGACCGTGCGCACGACGGCCATCGTCTCGCTGTACAGCAACGACATGGCCTACGCGCACTTTGGCTACGGCGCGGCGCAAGGCGACGGCGGCTATCTGACCAAGGGCTTCAACGATCTGGCGTGGCTGCCGAATCCGCCCGCCGCCGCGAGCGGTCCGATTCCCACCGACAGCTGAGCAACGGAGACCTGACATGGACGACAACAACAAGGTGCATTTCGCGCACAACGATGCGCGCGCCGTGGTCATCATCGGCTCCGGCGCGGGCGGCGGCACGCTGGCGAACGAGCTGGCGCAAAAGGGCATCGACGTGATCGTGCTCGAAGCGGGCAAGCTGCATACGCAAGGCGATTTCACCACTGACGAATGGGGCTCGTTTTCGATGCTGTCGTGGCTCGACAAGCGCACGACGTCGGGCACGTGGCGCGTTGCCACCGACTTCCCGAACCTGCCCGCGTGGATCTGCAAGACCGTCGGCGGCACGACGACGCACTGGGCGGGCGCGAGCCTGCGCATCAAGCCCCACGAATTCAAGGCGAAAACGAATTACGGCACGATCAAGGACGCGAACCTGCTCGACTGGCCCGTGACGGGCGAGGAAATGGCGCCGTGGTACGACCGCGCCGAAAAGAAAATGGGCGTTACGCGCACCAACGGTTTACCTGGGCTGCCCGGCAACAACAACTTCAAGGTGATGTACAACGGCGCGACGAAGGTTGGCTACAAGGAATGCAACACCGGCCACATGGCGACCAACAGCATCGTGCGCGACGACCGCGCGCATTGCTTTCAGCGCGGCTTCTGCTTCCAGGGCTGCCGCACAGGCGCGAAATGGTCGACGCTGTACACGGAGATTCCGCGCGCGCAGGCCACGGGCCACATGGAATTGCGCACCCAGGCGCAGGTCGTGAAGATCGAAACGGATGCGAAGGGCAAGGCAAGCGCCGTCGTCTATTACGACGCCGCTGGCAAGCTGCAACGCCAGAAGGCACGCATCGTCGCGGTGGCGGGCAATGCGATCGAAACGCCGCGTCTCTTGCTGAATTCGCATTCGAGCCGCTTCCCTGACGGGCTGGCGAATTCGTCGGGACAGGTGGGGCGCAACTACATGCGTCACACGACGGGCTCCGTCTATGCCGTGTTCAACGACAAGGTCGACATGTACAAGGGCACGACGATGGCGGGCATCATCGAAGACGAAGCGCGCTTCGATACGTCGCGTGGTTTCGCGGGCGGCTATCACATGGAGACGGTGTCGCTGGGGCTGCCTTTCTATGCGGCGTTTCTCGACCCCGGCGCCTGGGGCTCGGACTTCACGCAGGCAATGGACGCGTATCCGTACACGGCGGGCATGTGGATCGTCGGCGAGGACATGCCGCGCGAGACCAACCGCGTCACGCTGAATACCGACGTGAAGGATCAGTACGGCCTGCCCGTGCCCAACGTGCATTTCGACGACCATCCGAACGACGAAGCGATGCGCGAGCACGGCTTCAAGCAGGGCAGCGCCGTGTATCAGGCAGCGGGCGCGAAGACCGTGTATAAGGTGCCGCCCTATCCGTCGACGCACAACCTCGGCACTGCGCGCATGAGCGCGAAGCCGCAGGACGGCGTGTGCAACCGTTTCGGCCAGACGCACGACGTGCCGAACCTGCTCATCTCCGATGGCAGCCAGTTCACGACGGGCGCGGCGGAAAACCCGACGCTGACTATCGTGACACTGGCGATCCGTCAGGCCGACTACATCGCAGGGCAGATGAACAGGCGCACAATCTGATCGACGCACGTGAACTCATCGAGTGCGGCAGGCGGGCGCGATGGCCGCCGCCGCACTCATACGAACAATGGAGACAAACCATGTGCAATGTCTACGTGAACGCGGACCCGATCCTGTACGAATCGCGCACGCGCTCGCTGCGCATCCACGGCGTGATCACGACTGTGCGGCTGGAGAATCTCTTCTGGGACGTGCTGCATGAAATCGCGTCGCGCGAGAACATGACGACCACGCAATTCGCCGTCAAGCTCTACGACGAACTCATCGCGCTGCGCGGTGAAGTGCCGAGCAATTTTGCGTCGTTCCTGCGCGTGTGTTGCTTGAGGTATCTGTCGATCGTCGCGGGCAAAAGCGAGTTAACCAGCTTTCCCGTCCCCATTCCCGTGCCCGAGGTGAAGCCGCGTGTGCTGAAGACGGTGTGATCCGTCGCGGCGTTTCTTTCGCAGAGTCAGCGAATTCGCGCCTCAGCGTGAGTGCGTGCGGAACGCCTCACCACCCAGGCTCGCGCGATCGACGGCGACGATGCGATTGCGGCCGTTGTCCTTCGCCTGATACAGCTGCGCGTCGATCAGGTTGATGAACGCGGTCGTGTCCATCCCGCCGGACAAACCATTCGGCACGATGGTGCCCACGCCGAAACTCGCCGTCACGCGCTGTTGATGCGGCGAGCGCACATGCGCGATTGCCTCGGCATCGATCAGATCGCGGCAGCGTTCGGCCATCTTCACGGCGGCATCCGCGTCCGTGTCCGGCAATACCAGCACAAATTCCTCGCCGCCGAACCGTCCGAGAAAATCTCCGGAACGCGCGGCCTGTGCGAGCACGCCCGCGACGCGCTTCAGGCATTCATCGCCCTGGAGGTGGCCGTAGTAATCGTTGTAGGCCTTGAAGAAGTCGATATCGATCATGATCAGCGACAGCGGCTTGCCGCTTTCCTGACCCGCAGCCCACTCGCGCTGCATCACGGCGTCGAACATGCGGCGATTGCCCGCGCCCGTCAGTCCATCCTTGAACGACAGGTCTTCGAGTTCCTTCTGCAGACGCGCGAGCTTTTCTTCCGTGCGCTTGCGTTCGCTGATGTCGAACATGAAGCCGATCAGCGAATCGACGCCGCCATCGGGCTTGCGCACCACATGCACGACGTCGCGCAGCCACACGTAGCCGCCGTCTTTCGTCAGCGCGCGGTAGTCCGCTTCGTGATCGGTGCCCGCCTGTGACTGCGCGACGCAAAACTCGACCACCTTCTGCCGGTCGTCGGGGTGCATCCGTTCGGCCCAGTCATTGACCGTTTTCCACGACGACGGCGCCCAGCCGAGCAGCGCCTCGATCTGCGGACCGATGTAGGTGAAGGCCATCGTCGCCCAGTCGATCTTCCACGGGATCGCTTTGGTCGATTCGAGCAGCGTGCGATACACGGCGCTGTCGTGTTCGAGCCGCTCGCCTTCGGCGCGCATGCTGGCGCTGGCATCGTCATGGCGCAGAAACGCGGCGCCGAGCATGTCTTGCGTGTCGTCGATGTTTTTCATGGTCGCTTCGTGATTGTCGATTGCGCCTGATGGCGCGACTCGCCATGTCAACGGCACGGCGGCATCGTTTCTTGATCGGCTGAAACCCGGACGGACAATTCTACTGATGCAGTGGCGCCGCGTCGCGCGCGAGGTACGTCCTGAACGTCTCGATCAGCGCACGGACCTTGGACGGCGTGTGCTGCGTCGGCGGAAACACGGCCTGGATACCCGCCGGTTCCGTCGACCATTCGGGCAGCAGCCGAACGAGGCGTCCCGCTGCGACGTCGTTGCTGATCGAAAAGTCTGTCAAGAGCCCCAGTCCGCCGCCCGCGAGCGTCGCCGCGCGCGCGGCTTCCGCCGTGTTCACGAGAAACGCGTTTTCGCAGCGCACGCTTTCTGTGCTGCCGTTCGTGTGGCGCAAGTCGAGCGTTTGCGGGCGCGGCAGCACCGTCAGCGCAACGAAAGGCAGCGCGGGGAGATCCGCGGGCGTTTGCGGCTCGCCCCACGTCTCGATGAATCCCGGGCTCGCCACGACCCATTTCTCGAAGCCGCCGAGCGTCACCGCGCGATAGTTCGAGTCCGCGAGACGCCCGAGCCGGATCGCGACGTCGATGCCATCCGCGATCAGATCGACGACGTGGTCGCTGCACAGCAGTTCGATATCGAGCCGTGGATGCGCGCGGCGCAGTTCGACCAGCACGGGCGCGACCACGAGCGTGCCGTAGTCGATCGGGCAACTCACGCGCAGCGTGCCGCGCACGGGCGCTTCCTCGCCGCCGATTTCAGCCAGCGCTTCCTCGGCGGCGCGCAGGATCTTCACGCTCGCGTCGTAGAACGCGCGGCCCGCCTCGGTGATGCCGAGACGGCGCGTCGTGCGTACCAGCAGGCTCGCGCCCACTTCCGCTTCGAGCCGCTGCATGTGCGTGCTGACCATCGTTTTCGCGAGCCCGAGCCGCGTGGCGGCCGCCGTCAGCGAGCCCGCTTCGACCACGGCGACGAAAACGGCCAGCCGGTTCAGGTTCACGTCGCGCACGTCGGCCATGTCGATTGTCCACTTTCAGATGATTGTGTTTTCAAGGTTATCAGGCTTCTTCGGCCGTGCGCCGTGCATTAACCTTCGTATTGTCCAATATGACTGAACCCGGAGTGACGAATGCCCGCAGCCAAGCCCGCCCAGCCGATCCGCCTGTACACGACCCTGCTATCGGGTCATGGGCATCGCGTGAAGCTGTTCCTGACTTTGCTCGACCTGCCGTTCGAAGTGATCGAACTGGACATGCGCGCCGGTGACAACCGCAAGCCCGAGTATCTGGCGCTGAATCCGTTCGGCCAGGTGCCCACCATCCAGGACGGCGACGTGACGCTGTTCGATTCGAACGCGATTCTGGTGTATCTGGCAAAGCGCTACGGCGACGCATCATGGCTACCGGAAGACGCGCTCGGCGCGGCGGCCGTGCAGCGCTGGCTGTCGCTGGCGGCCGGGCAGATCGCGTTTGGCCCGTGCTCCGCGCGGCTCGTCACCGTGTTCGGCGCGCCGTTGAATCATGAAACGGCGAAGGGCATCGCGGTGAAGCTGTTCGACGTGATCGAGCGTGAACTGGCGACCAAGCCGTTTGCAGCCGGCGAGCACGTGACGATCGCCGATATCGCCGCGCACACGTATATCGCGCACGCGCCGGAAGGCGGCGTGTCGCTGGAGCCGTATCCGAACATTCGCGCGTGGCTGCGCCGCGTGGAGGCGCTGCCGCGCTTCATCGCGATGCCGGCGACGAAGGCGGGGCTGCTCGCCGAGTAGTCAGCGACGAGCGGTTCCGTACGACGCAACATGCTGACGTATTGCCTGCAGGAGCCTGACATGTCCGATTTCATTCCTCTGAACGGCTGGGGCCTCGACACCTCGCCGTTTCACGCCGACGAACTCGCCGCGCAGCGGCTCGCAGGCGTGGACAGTCAGGCGAACTCGTCGGGGCGGCGCAGCATTCGCCGCTACATGCCGGACCAGCACCGCGAGTTCTTCGCGCAGCAGCCGTTCATGGTGTTCGGCGGCGTCGACGCGAGCGGGCAGCCGTGGGCGACGATTCGCACGGGCGAACCGGGCTTCGTGTCGTCGCCGGATGCGCGCACGCTGCGCATCGACAGTCGCGCGTTGCCCGGCGATCCGCTCGGCGCGCGTTGGCAGACGGGCGCGATGATCGGCGGCCTCGGCATTCAGCCGCATACGCGGCGGCGCAACCGGATCAATGGCGTCGTGACGGGCGTGGACGGCGATATGGTTACGCTCGAAGTGACCCAGAGCTTCGGCAACTGCGCGAAGTACATTCAGGGGCGCGTGCCGACCTTCATCGACCGTGCTGATGGTGGCGTTTCAGTGCCGCAGGAAATCTCGACGCACTTGAGCGACGCGGACCGCGCGTTCCTTGCGCGCGCTGACACCTTCTTCATCGCAAGCGCGAATATGGCGGACGACGCGGGCTTTGCGCGCGGCGTCGACGTGTCGCATCGTGGAGGCGCGCCGGGCTTCGTGCACATCGACGACGCCGCGACGCTCACCACGCCCGACTTCACGGGCAACAAGTTCTTCAATACGATCGGCAATCTGCTGCACGATCCGCGCGCGGGACTGCTGTTCATCGACTTCGCGAGCGGCGATCTGCTGTATCTCGCCGTGCGCGCCGAGATCATCTGGCAGGGCGCCGAACTTGCCGCTTTCGAAGGCGCAGAACGGCTGATGCGTTTTCATGTGCAGGAAGTGCGACGCAGCAAGAGCGTGCTGCCGTTTCGCTGGTCCGATGTCGAATACGCGCCGCAATTCGCGGCGGCAATTCGCAAGGCCGCTGCCGTGTCACCGTGGCACAAGCTGAAGGTGGCGGCTGTCGTCGAAGAGACGGCTTCCATTCGCTCTTTCTATTTCGAATCCACGGATGGCGCGCCGTTGCCTGCGTATCAGCCGGGCCAGTATCTGCCGATTCGCGTACACGTCGAAGGACGCGATGTGCCGTTGACGCGCACCTATACGCTGTCCGGCGCGCACGACCCGCGCCGTTACCGGATCAGCGTGAAGCGCGAGGGCATCGCGTCGAACTGGCTGCACGATCATTTCGCGGCGGGCATGGAGATCGACGCAATGGCGCCGCGCGGCGCATTCGTCTACGACGCGCACAGCCCGCGGCCGGCGGTGTTCATTTCCGCCGGCATCGGTATCACACCGATGATCGCGATGCTGAACCACGAACTGAATGCGCGCGTCGCGGACAAGGGTCAGGCGAAGCGGCTGTTCTTCTTTCACGGTGCGCGCAGCGATCGCGAGCGTCCGTTCAGCGCGCATCTGAAAGACGTGGTGACGCAGTATCCGTCGGTGTCGATGCATCTGTTCGACAGCGCAGCGAGCGAGCCTGCTGAAGGCATCACGCAAGGTCGCGTGGACATTGCTGCTTTAAAGCGCGCGCTGCCATTCGACGACTACGACTTCTATTTATGCGGCCCCGAGCAGTTCATGCGCGACCTGTACGAAGGTTTGCGCGCGCTGAACGTCGCTGACGAACGCATCCGTTTCGAAGCGTTCGGCCCTGCCAGCGTGAAGCGCACGCCGACGCTGGCCGAACCCGTCGCGGAAGAAAAAGCCGAAGCAGGCGGCGCGCAAGTGACGTTCGCGCGATCGCAACGCACCGTCCAATGGCTGCCGAAGCATGGCAGCCTGCTCGACTTCGCGGAAAAACACGGCATCGAAGCGCAATCGAGTTGCCGTTCAGGCATGTGCGGCACGTGTTCGACGAAAGTGTTGTCGGGACAGGTCGCTTACGACGGCGAAATCGAAGCGGAAGTCGCGGACGGTTGCGCGTTGATCTGCATGGCGCATCCCGTTGCGGGAGGAGAGCGCGCGAGCCTGACGCTGGACCTTTGAGCTTAGCGGTTCAGGTCACTTGCCTGCGCCCGTCGAAGGTATGCACGTGAGGACCAGCGAACTGCCGTTGCCCGCTTCGGCGCTCAACATCGCGCGATGAAACTCGCGGTGATCGCAGGACCATGTCGCGGTGAAATCGCGCGCGCATGACGCTCGCTGCGTTGAATCGAGCCGCGTGTGTACGATGTAGCGGCAAGTCGCGCGATCGTTGCAGTGCTTCGCGAGATCGCGCGTGGCGTTGCCTGTTGCTGCGCCGCAATTCGCGCCATACGTGCCCGATTCAATGCGGATGCGTTCCGCTTGAGCTTGCGCTTCAAGGCCGAAGACGGAAGCAGCGAAAGTGACGATCACAAGCAAACCGGCTCTTCGCGCCATGGCGTTTCTCCTGCTATTCGTCGCGCAATCGCGCCAGCACCGAAGCGACGATGCGGTCGCAATGCGCGCCGCCGAACTCGAATAGCGCCGGACCCAACTTTTCCACTTCGTCCGCAAGCGATTCGCGCAATAGCACTTTCGCCCTGAAATGACGACTGCGCACCGTGGCTTCAGGAATGTCGAGGCATTGCGCTGTTTCTTCGACGCTCATCTCTTCGACCGAACGCAGCACGAATACCGTGCGAAAGCCGGAGGGTAGCGCGTCGAGCTTTCGTTCGAGCAGCGCGCGAATTTCCGCGCGGGACGCCGCCTGGTCGGGCGCGTGGTGGTCGTGGGCGTTCAGCGTGTCCATGATGGATGACATGTGCTCGTCGTCGGGACAATCGTGGAGCATCGGCAGCACGTTCTGGCGCCGCGCTTCCCGGCGCATCCGCGCGAAGCATTCGTTCAGCACGAGACGGGAGAGCCATGTGAAGAGCCGCGCATCGCCGCGAAACTGCAAGATGGACCTATAGGCGTTCAGATACGCGTCCTGCAATGCGTCTTCCGCTTCGGCATCGTTGCGCAGCGTGGCGCGCGCAAGACGATAGAGACGCCGGTTGTGGCGGCGCATCAGCAACTCGAATGCGGTGCGGTCGCCCGCGACGATGCGGCGCACGATATCCGCGTCGTCGTCGTCGGAACGTGGTGTCGAAGCGGCTTGCGCCGTCATGCCGTTCATCGTGTCGCTCTTCATGTCGTCATGGTGCCGGTTCGACGATTAGTGTGCCATGCATCGTCGGATGAAAGATGCAGCGGTACGTATAGCGCCCAGGCGTGCTGACCCGATAGCGCCATGATGCGTCGGGCGCAATGCTTCGGGAGTCGAAGCCTTTCGCGTCGGTGCTTGCCGTGTGCGCGACGAGATCCTTGTTGACCCACACGATCTCGTCGCCGCGATGCACGGTCAACGTGGGTGGGTTGAAGCGCATCTGCTCGATCGTCACCACATAAGCGCCGGCAAACGCAGGCGCAGCAAACGCACACCAGGCCATTGTGAACCCGCGCAGCACAGCGTTGCGCACGCGGCTCATTGCGCTTGCGGCAGCGATGCCTGCACCATCTTCGCGTGATCGAGATGGGCTACGAACGCGGGCCTGACCTTCACCAGCAGCGCTTTCAGTTCGGCGTTCTGCGCGGATGGGATCAGCGTCTTGTCGAGCGCATCGATCACGTTCTGGTGATACGTGACTTCATGATCGATATACGCGCGATCGAACTTCGCACCTTGCAGCGGCTTCAGATTCGCGATGTTCGCTTCGCCGCCCTGTTTGAGGCTGTCGCTGGTCGGGTTCGTTTCGGGCTTGACGCCGAGCCTGTGTACGAGATCGACGGCCGCCTTGTTGACGCCCGTATGATCCGTGACCATTTGCTGCGCGAACGATTTCACGTCCTTCGAATGCGTCTTCGATTCGGCGAGCTTGCCCGCGTCGATATCGGCCTGATTCGCGGCGACGACGATGGCGGCGATTTGCGGATCGGTCGGACCTGCGCTTTGGGACCAGGCGGGAGCGCCTGCGAGTGAAAGCGCGGTGAGCAGTAGCCAGTGTACGGATTTCATTTGAAGCTCCTCGAAGATGTGCGGCCTGCCTTCTTGGGCCCGAAGGGCAGGCGCTCGGGCACGTTTCGAGGAGTTAGATGTCACGAGCCGGAAGGCTGTTCCGGCTCGCGGGTTTCACTGCTGTCGCTATAGACCTTAGCCGTGCGTGCGCGTTTTGCGCACTGGCGGGAAATGCTTTTTGCCCGACGTAAAGCTCAAACGCCGAAAGCGCTCGCGCTTGTGCTCTTCCTCGAAGTGCGCGACGGAAGGCTTCACGAGATCGCTGCGCGACACGACGCCGAGCAGCTGCATCGAATCGCGATCGACGACGACGGGGAGCCGTTCAAGATCGTGTACGGCAAGACGCGTCGCGACTAGCCGGCAGGTTTCGTCGGGCAGCGCGACGACGGGCGCCGCGCCTTTCAGCACGTCGGCGAGCGGCGTATCGAGCGTATGTTGCGTCGAACCTTCGCGGACGGCATCGAGCATCGCGCGGTCGACGATGCCGAGCACCGCGCCGTTCGCGCGCACGACGGGATACGCACGCCGCTTCTGCGTGGCGCCGAAATACGCGGCGAGTGCGTCGCGCACGCTGCGCGCGCCGTCGATCGAATCGATCTTTTGCGTCATCACTTCATCGACGTAATGCCGTTCGAGCGGATCGACGCCGTACTCGCGATAGATGTGATAACCGCGCCGCGCGATCTTCTCGGTCATGATCGAGCGCTTCATCACGACGGTTGCGAAGCCGTGCGCGACCAGCGTCGCGGCGAGCAGCGGCAGCAGCGCGTTGCTGTCGTGCGTGAGGCCGAAGGCGAACACGATGGCCGTCAGCGGCGCGCCCAGCGTGGCGCCGAGCGTCGCGGCCATGCAGACGAGCGGCCACAGCGCGGGCTCGTTGCCCGGCAGCACGTGGCCGAGCACGGTGCCGAGTCCCGCGCCGAGCATCAGCAGCGGCGCGAGCACGCCGCCCGACGTGCCGGAGCCGAGCGCGATCACCCAGATCACCGCCTTCACGACGAGAATCGCCACCGCGACTTGCAACGCGATATGTTGATGCAGCAGATCGCCGATCACGTCATAGCCGACGCCGAGCGCACGCGGCTCGATAAATCCGCCGATACCCACCGCCAGCCCGCCGATGGCAGGCCACCACATCCAGTGCAGCGGCAGCTTGTGAAACAGGTCTTCCGTCTTGTAGAGCGCCGCCGACAAGCCCGATGCGAGCGCCCCCGACAACAGTCCCGCGATCACGCACGACACGAGCGAAATGGCCGTCGGCGGTGCGGTTTGAAGTGCAAACAGGGGATCGGTGCCGAAGAAGATCGCGCGCGCGAAACCGGCGACAGCGCAGGCCAGCGCGACGGGCAAGAAGCTGCGCGGCCGCCATTCGAACAGCAACAGTTCGACGGCGAGCAGCACGGCGGCGACGGGCGTGCCGAACACGGCCGTCATGCCCGCGGCGGCGCCCGCGACGAGCAGCGTCTTGCGTTCCGCCGAAGTCACTTTCACGCACTGCGCGATCAGCGAGCCGAGCGCGCCGCCCGTCATGATGATCGGGCCTTCCGCGCCGAACGGGCCGCCGCTGCCGATCACGATGCCCGACGATAAGGGCTTGAGTACGGCGACTTTCGGCGACATGCGGCTCTTGCCGAACAGGATGGCTTCGATCGCTTCGGGAATGCCGTGTCCGCGAATCTTCTCCGAGCCAAAGCGCGCCATCATGCCGACGATCAATCCGCCGATCACGGGAATCACGATCACCCACGCGCCGAGCGTATTCGTGGCAGGCGAACGATCGGCGAACGAAAAGCTGCCGAAGAAGAACAGGTTGGTGAACAGATGAATCAGGCTCAGCAGCACGTATGCAGCAAGCGTGCTGAGCAGGCCGATGCCCGCCGCCAGCGCCGAAATGCCGGGCAAGCGCGAGTTGCTGGAGAAGTCCCGCTTGTGAGAGTTGTCGCTCATGAGTGGTGTGTCGCTTTCAAACTGGAAGCCGGAATCAGAGATCGATTTGCGGAATCGTGAACGCACCCTTGAGCGAGCGCAGCTCGGCGCGATGCAGTTCCGCAAGCCGCGCCAGCACCTTTTCTCCCGCCTTCAGCAGATGCACCTCCACCTGGCGGCGGTCGGTCTCGCTGATCTTGCGCTTGACCAGTTCGAGCGCTTCGCAGCGCGATACCAGCGCGACCACGCCGTGATGCTGCGCCTGCAGCCGCTCCGCCAGTTCGCCGATGGTGGCCCATTCGCGATCGGGATAGCCCTTGATATGCAGCAGCAACAGATATTGCAACGGCGTAATGCCTTCGCCCTGCGCGGCCTGCTCGGAGAAGCGCTCGAAGCGCCGCATCTGATAGCGAAACTCCGAGAGCTGTTCGTAGTCCGCCTTGTTCAACGTGCGTGTCAGAACTTTCATGTCGATGGTCGCGCAAGGGAAAACAAAAAATCTATCACAAAATGATATAAATGGCGATGCCTGCGCATCGCCATCCGGTATCTTCAGGGCTTTTAATTCAGCGGCGTGAGACGGCCGCGCTCAGGCGGCGGGACGCTGTTGCGCCTGAGCTTGAGCCTGCATCTGCGTCTGCCGGTACAGACCCGCGATCAGATCGGACTGCGTGATGATGCCGACCAGTCTGTCGTGCGAGTCGATCACGGGAATGTGGTGGTGGCCGTCGTCGGCGAAGAGCGGCACCAGTTCGACGATCGGCGTGCTGGTCGAGACCGTGCGCACATGCGTCG
Source organism: Paraburkholderia terrae (assembly GCF_002902925.1). Taxonomy (GTDB): domain Bacteria; phylum Pseudomonadota; class Gammaproteobacteria; order Burkholderiales; family Burkholderiaceae; genus Paraburkholderia; species Paraburkholderia terrae. The sequence continues at coordinate 366,026 of NZ_CP026112.1, forward strand.
TCATGACGGTGCTGACGAGCCGTCCGCGGGTCGCGTCGCGCTTGAAGAGACGTGCCGACAGCGCTTCCATCAGGCGCAGGTCCGCGCTTTTCGGCTTGTTCGCGAGATCGGCGCGCGTGACGATGCCCGCCACGTGCTGACGCTTGTCCACGACGGGCAGCGCCTTGATCGAGTGACGCTGCAACAGGTCCGCTGCGGCGCGCAACGTGCTATCGGGCGTGACGCTGACGACGGGCGCGGACATCACGTCACGGCATGCCAGTTCGCTGAAGGTGCGCGCGTAGGCCTGCAACTGCGTTTCGCGAAACAGCGTTTCGAGGTCTTCAGGGTCGATGTCGAGCAGTTCGCCGCGTCGGTTCAGCACGGCTTCGAGGTCGGCGCGCGTGATGCTGTTGCCGGATGCGGGCGCTTGCGGCACGGACGGCGCGGCGCGCGTCGCGTGCGGATAGCGGTGGCCCGTCACCGCGTGATAGACGAGCGCCGCGCCGAGCAGCGCCGCCGACTGGATCAGGATCGGCTCGAGTACGAAGCGAAAGCCGAGCGCATGAATGGCGGGTCCGCCGACCACGGCCGTCAACGCGACGGCGCCCGACGGCGGGTGTACGCAGCGCAGCGCGAACATCGCGGCGATCGCCACGCCCACCGCGAGCGCCGCCGCTGCGACAGGGTCGGAGATCAGCATCGCGCAGGCCACGCCCACCGTCGCCGACACCAGATTGCCGCCGATGATCGACCACGGTTGCGCGAGCGGACTGGCGGGCACGCCGAACAGCAGCACGGCCGACGCGCCCATCGGCGCGACCAGCAGCGGAATGTTCACGTTCGGACCGAGCAGCAGATGCATGCTGCCGCCCGTGAACGCAATGCCAATCAACGCACCGAGCGCCGAGCGCATGCGCTCGGGCCATTTGACGTTCATCGCGGCGGGATAAAAGCGCGCCAGCCACTGGAAAAAAGGGGAACGGGTCAAGATATTGTTCTGTTGAGGGAATCGGGCAGGCGTAAGTTAAGGGAAAAGCTGTCAGAAAGGAAACAACTTGTCGTCATGGATATATGCCAACGTGATATAAATCCCGCGCAACGCCCGCCCAGCGGACGCTTGTCGGGCCTGCAAATGCAGGGAAAACCCGTAAGCCGTGCGTCGTTGCACTGCATCATAACGTGATATGAAATGGGCATAGCATGGCCGCCGTGGCTGCTGGCATCCGTGTTGCTCGCTGGCGCATTGCCGCATTAACGGGCATGATCGTGCCATGTGCCTGCGTCAAGCCTTCGAGGCACATGCCCAACCCACCGAAGCACCCTGTGGAGATCAAGCATGGAACCCTTTGACGCCGCCAATCCGTTCGCCGAGTTCAACAAGCTGTTCGAACAGTTCAAGCTACCCGGATTCGACGTGCCGGCCGTGATGGAAGCACGTCGCAAGGACGTCGAGGCCCTGATTGCCGCCAATCAGACGGCCGTGCAGGGCATCCAGGCGCTCGCGCAAAAGCAGGCCGAAATGCTGCGTTCGACGCTATCCGAGTTGCAGGACGTCGCGCAGAAGCAGGCAGCGTCCGGCGGCGTGCCGTCGGCGCAGACCGCGGAACTCGTCCAGCAGACGCTGCACAAAGCGCTCGCGGACATGCAGCAGCTCACGCAAGCCGCGTATCGCACGCAGGCCGATTCGTATGCGGTGATCGCGAAGCGCGTCGAAGAGAACGTCGAAGAGCTGAAGACACTGCTGCAGAAGAAGTAACGCGCGTTCGCGCAGGCTGCAACGCGAGGCTGGCCGCGCGTGCGCGGCTTGTGCGTGACTACTTGCGCGCCGACACCTGCGCGATCACGCGATGCACGAAACGCAGCTTGTCGACGACGGGCGGCGCCAGCGCGAATGGATAACCGTCCGGCATGCCGAGACTGCGGTTCAGGCTGTTCAGCACGTCCGTCAGCGGAAACCAGCGCTTCATCAGGTTATCGAAGCTCGCTTCCTCGACGGGCGTCTGGTCGGTCAGCGACGGCTCGTTCGGCGCGGGCGGCAGCAGCGCAAGCCCGTATGCCGTCGACGTATCGAGCACCTCGACGATCATCAGATAGTGCGCCCACGTTTCGGCCCAGTCTTCCCACGGATGCATCGTCGCGTACGCGCTGATGAAGCTGTTTTCCCAGTCGGCGGGCGCGCCGTTGCGATAGTAGTTGTCCATCGCTTCGCGATAGTCGGCCTGGTCGTCGCCGAAGCGCTCGCGAAACGGCTTGAGCCAGTGCGTCCCCGCAACCAGCTTTTCGAAGTAGTAATGCCCCGACTCGTGGCGGAAATGCCCGAGCAGCGTTCGATACGGCTCGCGCATGTCGGTGCGGACTTTCTCGCGGTGCGCGTCGTCGGCTTCGGCCACGTTCAGCGTGATGCGGCCGTTGTCATGTCCCGTCATCACCGCTTCGCCGTCGCCCGTGTTCTCGCGGAAGTCGAATTCGAGGCCGTTGTCGGGATCGACCTGGCGCGATTCGATCGCGAGGCCCAGCGAGTCGAGCGTATAGAGCAGGCGGCGCTTCGCGGTCTCCAGCCGGTACCAGTAGAGCCGGTTGTTCGGTTCCGCGAGATTCGGGATCGTGTGCGTGAGACGGCATGAGCGGCACAGCGTTTCGGGATCGTCGGCGGGCAGCATCCAGTTGCAGATGTTCTCGACCGCATAGTTGTGGCATTGACGGTACAGCTTGCCTTTGACGTCGGGATGCAGGCTGCGCCACTGGCCGTCGCCCGCGTCTTCGAACGCACTGATTTCGGCCAGTTCGGGCACGTAGCCGAGCAGCGCCTCGCAGCGCTCGCACAATACGTTCTCGAAGAACACGCGCTGGTCGCATCGGTTGCAATGGAAGGCTTTCATCGCTTCAATCCGTTTACGTTTATGTCGTCGTGCAATGGATGAGATGGGTGTCCGGCGGCCGTGCATGGCGCCGTGACCGTGGAAACGCGACGCGCGTGGGTTCCCGCAATCTTCATGCCGCTCCGCTATAAACGTCGTGGGTCTTGCGCACATTACGTGCGTGATCGCCCCGCCGCATGCGCCGCTTTGGTGCGTGTGGTCGGTCGCGTGGCACGCGGGCTTTGACATTCGAAGCCCTTTGAAGCATGAGGCCGCCACGTGACAATGCGATAGATGCAAACGCAGCACCCGTAGCCTTTTCACGCTCAACGGCATAGAGCTTGCTTTTCGCGTCTGCCCCCTTATCGGTCTTTCCCGCCCAGGAGTCCGGAGTGTCCATACGTGTCGCGCTGAACCATGTCACGCATTACCGCTATGACCGTCTCGTCGGATTGTCGCCGCAGGTCGTGCGGTTGCGCCCGGCGCCGCATTGCCGCACGCCGATCCTGTCGTACTCGATGCGCGTCGAGCCGGAACTGCACTTCATCAACTGGCAGCAGGACGCCTTCGCGAACTACCAGGCGCGGCTCGTGTTTCCCGAGCGCACGCCCGAGTTCAAGATCACGGTCGATCTCGTCGCGGAAATGGCCGTCTACAATCCGTTCGATTTCTTCCTTGAGCCGGCCGCCGAAAAGTTTCCGTTCGAATACGCGCCTGAGCTTGCGGCCGAACTGGCGCCGTATCTCGTCAAACGCGAAATGACGCCGCGCTTCAAGGAGTTCGTCGCGAGCATCGACCGTTCGCCGCGCGTCACAGCGGATTTCCTCGTCGAACTGAACCAGCGTCTGCAGCACGACATCCGCTATCTGATCCGGATGGAGCCTGGCGTGCAGACGCCCGAGGAAACGCTCGTCAATGGGTCGGGCTCGTGTCGCGATTCGGGCTGGCTGCTGGTCGAGACGCTGCGCCAGCTGGGGCTGGCGGCGCGCTTCGTGTCGGGCTACCTGCTTCAGCTTGCGCCCGATACCAAGTCGCTCGATGGTCCGAGCGGCACCGAATACGATTTCACCGACCTGCACGCGTGGTGCGAAGTGTTTCTGCCCGGCGCGGGCTGGATCGGCCTCGATCCGACCTCGGGCCTGCTCGCGGGCGAGGGCCATATTCCCGTTGCGTGTACGCCGGAGCCGGGCAGCGCCGCGCCGATTTCGGGCGCCGTCGACCAGTCCGAAGTCGAGTTCGAGCACGCGATGTCGATCACGCGCGTGCTCGAAACGCCGCGCGTGACCAAGCCCTATACGGAAGCCGCGTGGGACCGCGTGCTGACGATGGGCGCGCACGTCGACAGCCAGCTCGGTGCGATGGACGTGCGCTTGACGATGGGCGGCGAGCCGACCTTTGTGTCGGTGCGCGACCGCGACGCCGCCGAATGGAACACCGACGCGCTCGGCCCGACCAAGCGCGGTTATGCCGTCGCGCTGATGGACAAGCTGCGCGGCCACTACGGCGCGAACGGCTTTCTGCATATCGGCCAGGGCAAGTGGTATCCGGGCGAGCAGTTGCCGCGCTGGGCGTTGTCGCTCTACTGGCGCGCGGATGGCGAGCCGTGCTGGAACGACCCGTCGCTGTTCGCTGACGAGCGCAGCCCCGGCCGCTATACATCCGACGATGCGCATCGCTTCATCACGCGGCTCGCCGGCAAGCTGTCCGTCGACAGCCAGCACGCGCAGCCCGGTTACGAGGACACGTGGTACTACCTGTGGCGCGAGCGCCGCCTGCCCGTCAACGTCGATCCGTTCGATTCGCGTCTCGACGACGAAATGGAGCGTGTGCGGCTGCGCCGCGTGTTCGAGGCGGGGCTGTCGGGTGTGACGGGTTACGTGCTGCCGCTGGCCCGCGCGACGAACGGTCCGGGCTGGACGAGCGGCGCATGGTTCTTCCGCGACGCGCGCATGTACCTGATTCCTGGCGATTCGCCGATGGGCTTGCGCCTGCCGCTCGATTCGCTGCCGTGGGTTGCGGAGGAAGATTATCCGTACCAGCATGCGCACGATCCGTTTGCGGAACCCGCGCCGCTGCGCACGTCGGCGCAATTGCGGATGCAGTATGAAGGCGTGTCGTATGACGCTCGCGGCGGTGCCGAATCAGGCGTTACAAGAGGCACGGGCACAACCGGCCCCGGCACGCTGCCTCAAGACCGCCTCCCGGAACGCGGCGAATCGGCAGCGTCGCTGATCCGCACGGCACTGTGCGTCGAGGTGCGCAGTCCGGCGCGCGCAGCGGGCCCGAAAGTGGAGGCCGACGCGTTGGGCGATGGGCGTGCGCTGCTGCACGTATTCATGCCGCCGCTCACTGAAGTCGACGACTATCTCGACCTGCTTGCCGCGATCGAAGCCACGGCCGCCGAGTTGAAGATGCCCGTCGTGATCGAAGGCTATCCGCCGCCGCGCGATCCGCGTCTGCATGTGCTGCAGGTGACGCCCGATCCCGGCGTGATCGAAGTCAACATCCATCCGGCGAAGAACTGGGACGAACTCGTCGATCACACCGAGTTCCTCTACAACGCCGCGCACGAGACGTATCTGAGCACCGAGAAGTTCATGCTCGATGGCCGCCATGCGGGTACGGGCGGCGGCAATCACTTCGTGCTCGGCGGCGCGACGCCCGCCGACAGTCCGTTCCTGCGCCGCCCTGATCTGCTCGCTAGCCTCGTCGCGTACTGGCACAACCATCCGTCGCTGTCGTACCTGTTTTCCGGGCTGTTCATCGGGCCGACCAGCCAGGCGCCGCGTATCGACGAAGCACGCAACGATCAGGTCTACGAGCTCGAACTGGCGTTCAGCGAACTGCAACGGCAGATCGATCTGCTCGGCGGCCAGGGTAGCGCCCAACTGCCGCCGTGGATGATCGACCGCGCGCTGCGCAACATCCTGATCGACGTGACGGGCAACACGCACCGCGCCGAGTTCTGCATCGACAAGCTCTATTCGCCCGATGGCCCGACGGGCCGCCTCGGCCTGCTCGAACTGCGCGGCTTTGAAATGCCGCCGCACTCGCGCATGAGTCTCGTGCAGCAACTGCTGCTGCGCGCGCTGGTCGCGAAGTTCTGGAAGACGCCGTACACCACGCGCCTCACGCGCTGGGGCACCGGTTTGCACGACCGCTTCCTGCTCGGCACGTTCGTGCAGATGGATTTCGACGACGTGCTCGCCGATCTGCGCGGCGCGGGCTACGCGTTCGACAGCGAATGGTTCGCGCCGCACTTCGCGTTCCGTTTCCCGGCCATCGGCGAAATGCTCGCGAACGGCATGTCGCTGACGATCAGCGGCGCGCTGGAGCCGTGGCACGTGATGGGCGAAGAGGGCGCGGCGGGCGGCACGGTGCGGTATGTCGATTCGTCGGTGGAGCGGCTCGAAGTGAAGGTGTTGGGGCTGAACGACAATCGCCACGTGGTGAGCGTCAATGGCGTAGCCCTGCCGCTGCAACCGACGGGCCGCATCAGCGAATTCGTCGCGGGCGTGCGCTTCCGCGCATGGGCGCAGTCGTCATCGCTGCATCCTACGATAGGCGTACACGCACCGCTGACGTTCGATGTCGTAGATACCTGGACGGGACGCTCGATCGGCGGATGCCAGTATCATGTCGCTCATCCGGGCGGACGCAACTATCAGACGTTCCCGGTGAACGCGTACGAAGCGGAAAGCCGGCGACGCTCGCGCTTCTTCACGACGGGCCACACGCCGGGGCCGCTGGTGACGCAAGCGCCGCCGCGCAGCCTGGAGTTTCCGTTCACTCTGGATTTGCGGCACTGGTAAGCCGCTGCTTCAACCTTAGACCCATAACGACAGACTCGCGACGACATCTTGGCTTTTCAATCGACCTTTCCGTTCGAAGCTGCAGCAGGCCATACCGACGCGCTGGCGCTGCTGCGCTCGCTGCCGCTGCTCGACGTGCGCGAAGGCCACTGGGACGAACTGCGCGACGAATCGGGCGCGCTGCGCGAGCCGTGGCGGCGCTTTTTCGAATTGCTCGGCGAGGAAGGCATCGCGGGTCTGGAGCCGGGGCGCGCATCGATCGCCCAGCAGGTGCGCGACAACGACATCACGTACAACGTCTACGCGGACAAGGGCGAGCCGCGTCCGTGGTCGCTCGACCTGCTGCCGTTCATCATCGGTGAAGACGAGTGGGCGCATATCGAGCGCGGCGTGAAGCAGCGCGCACAGCTACTCAACGCGATCGTCGCCGATGTGTACGGTCCGCAGATGTTGTTGCAGCAAGGCAAGCTGCCCCCCGCGCTCGTCTATGGGCACCCCGGCTATTTGCGCGCCGTGAAGGGCTTCGCGCCGCCGGGCGGCCAGTTCCTGCAGGTGATCGGCGTCGATCTGGCGCGTGCGCCCAACGGCGAGTGGACGGTCGTGTCGCATCGCACCGAAGTGCCGTCGGGCCTCGGCTATGCACTGGAAAACCGCATGATCGTGTCGAGCGTATTCGCCGACGCGTTCCGCGAAATGCGCGTGAGCCGCCTTGCGCCGACGTTCTCCACGCTGATCGCGACGCTCGCCGAATGGGCGCGCGCGACGATGCGCAACGGCAAGACGGACAGCGCGCCGCATATCGCGCTGCTCACGCCGGGGCCGTTCGCGGAGACGTATTTCGAGCATGCGTTCCTGGCGCGCTATCTGGGCGTGACGCTCGTCGAAGGCAAAGACCTGACGGTGCGCAACGACATGCTGTATCTGAAGACGCTTACGGGTCTGGAGCGCGTGCATGTCGTCGTGCGGCGTCTCGACGATGCGTTCTGCGACCCCGTCGAACTGCGCGCCGATTCGACGATCGGCGTGCCGGGGCTGTTGCAGGTGATGCGCGCGGGTAACGTGATCGTGTCGAACGTGCCGGGTTCGGGCTTCCTCGAATCGCCGGCGATGCACGGTTTTTTGCCGGGCATCGCGCAGACCTTGCTGAACGAGCCTCTGTTGCTCAACGGCGTGTCGACGTGGTGGTGCGGCGAGGACGCCGCGCGCGAGCACGCGTTCGCGAACATGGACGACGCCTTCCTGCAACCGACATGGCCCACGCGCACGCCGGACGGGCCGCCTGGCATCGCGCCTGGCGCGCAGCGGCTCGACGCGTGGAAGAGCCGCATCGAGCGCGCGCCCGATGCGTTCACGATCCAGCAGCCGCTGCCGTACTCGTGTACGCCGCGCTACGAAGACGGTACGCTCGGCAACCGGCCGAGCGTGCTGCGCGCCATCGCTGTCGCCGATGCGAACGGCAACTGGCACGTCCTGCCCGGCGGCTTCACGCGTCTCGCGGGGGAGCGGCAGTCGTCCGTGTCGATGCAGTTCGGCGGCAGCAGCGTCGATACGTGGGTGCTGTCCAGCCATCCGAATTCGACCTTCACGCTGTTGCCTTCGCCGCTCAAGCCCGCGGACCTCGCGCGCAAGCATCGCACGGTGTCGAGCCGCGCGGCGGAGAACCTGTTCTGGAGCGGCCGCTACGGCGAGCGCGCGGAAAACAACGTACGGCTGCTGCGGCTGATTCTCGGCTCGCTGGAAAGCAACGGCGCGGACACCATGTTCGGTACGCTCGCGGAACTCGCGCTGCAATACGGCCTCGTGCAACCGGGCGACATCGTGGCGGGCCAGTCGCTGCGAGCGTTCGAGCGCACGCTGGTCGCGAATCTGCACGAAAACACGGGCGCTTACAGCATCGGCCAGAATCTCGCGAGCCAGGCGCGCGCGAGCGGCGAGATACGCGGCCGGCTTTCGAACGATCATTGGCGCATCACGCTAGCCGCGCGCAACGACTTTCGCGACGCGCTGCACGAACTGACGCCGGCGGCCGCCGTGTCGTCGAATGCGTCGTCGCGCGGCAAGGCGCGCTACAACCGCGTGTCGCTGATGAACGCGCTCGAACATCTTTCCACGCAACTCGCGGCGATCAGCGGCGCACAAGGCGACCGCATGACGCGCGACGAAGCGTGGCGCCTGATGTTCGCGGGCCGGCATATCGAGCGCGTGTGGGCGATGACGTCGATACTGCGCGTCGTCGCGATGCAGCGCCAGCTGGCGACGCCCGCCGCTTTCGATCTGCTGCTGCAACTGTTCGACAGCACGCTCACGTATCGCTCGCTGTATCCGGGGCGCCTCGAAGTGCCCGCGCTGATCGATCTGCTCGTGATCGAGCCGACCAATCCGCGCGGACTGTATGGCGTGTACGCGCGGCTGTGCTCGAAGCTCGACGATATCTCGATGGCGGCAGGCAACACGCGCCACCGGCGTTTCAACGACATGCTGCCCGACGTGAGCACGCTGCCCTCGCTGGAACAGTTGTGTACGACCGATGACACCGGCATGTACGAGGAACTGATCACGCTGTGCGACCGCCTCACGATGAGCATGACGGCAGCCGCCAACGAAATCAGCGCGCGCTATTTCAGCCACGCGAACACGCTGGCCGCGCAGGTGTCGCAATGAAAGACGCGCAGACGCTGCTGTCCGTGTCGCATCGCACGACCTATCACTATTCGACGCTCGTCGAAACCGCGCAGCATCTCGCGACCATTCGCCCGCTCGCGTGCTCGTGGCAGCGCGTGGTGACGCATACGGAGCGCATCGAGCCGTCGCCTTCGTATCTGCATAGCCGCATCGACGCGTTCGGCAATGACGTGCTGTATTTCGCGCTCGATGCACCGCACGAACGTCTGCAAATGGTCAGCGAAACGACCGTGCAGCTCACGCCGCGCTGGCGCGATCTCGATCCCGACGCGACGCCCGAATGGGAAGAGGTGGCGGACTCGCTGCGGTTTCGCGCGGGCGGCGAGTGTCATCCGCAGGTCGAGTTCCGTTTCGCGTCGCCGAATGTCACGCTCAAGCCAACGTTACGCGACTACGCGCTGCGCAGCTTCCGCCCCGGCACACCGATCGTCGCGGGCGCGATCGATCTGATGCACCGCATTTACGCGGATTTCGACTACAAGCCGTCGGCGACGATGTTCGATACGCCCGCCGAACGTGCGTTCGATATGAAAAGCGGTGTCTGCCAGGACTTCGCACAGGTCATGATTGGCTGCCTGCGCGCGCTCGGCCTGCCCGCGCGCTATGTGAGCGGCTATCTACGCAACGATCCGCCGCCGGGACAGCCGCGCCTGATCGGCGCCGATGCGTCGCATGCCTGGGTGTCGGTGCATTGCCCGCAAAGCGGCTGGATCGACCTGGACCCGACCAACGACGTGCTCGCCGACATGGACCACGTGACGCTCGCGATCGGCCGCGACTACAGCGACGTCTCGCTGCTGCGCGGCATGATTCTTGGCGGCGGCGCGCATCGCGTCGAGGTCGCCGTCAGCGTGTTGGCGCTGTGAGCAACAATGAATTTCATCCGGCGCATCACAACGCGATTTGACAGCGTGCATACGCACATATAGACTTCCTTCTCATGAGCAAGCCTATTTCTCACGACGATTGCAACTGTTTCGCGCTGCGCCAGGCGGCGCGGTTCGTCACGCAGATCTACGAACGCCATCTGGGCCAGGTTGGCCTGACGGCGGCGCAATTCACGATCGTCGCGAAGCTCGCCCGCAAGCCGGGCCTGACCATGGTGGAACTGGCCGACACGATGGTGATGGAACGCACGACGCTCGTGCGCGCGCTGAAGCCGTTGCAGCGCGACGGCCTCGTGCTCAGCGAGCCGTCCGAGCATGATGGCCGTACCTATCAGTTCAGCCTGTCGAAAACGGGCAAGGAAACGTTCGAGCAGGCCGCCATCGCGTGGCGCGCCGCGCAGGACGAATTCGAAAGCAAGTTCGGTCGCAGCCGTGCCAAGGCGTTGCGCGCCGAGCTGTTCAATCTGACCTCGTAATCCGGTTGTTTTTTGCGCGTTGCATCGCGCGTTCGACGAAATCGATTCAATGGTGTGCATATGCACGTAGAAACTGACACTGAAGAAATACAGGTTTCGCCCAACGACGACTGCTTTGCGATCCGCCAGGCGGCGCGCTACGTGACGCAGCTATACGACCGTCATCTCGGTCAGGTGGGGCTGAAAACAACGCAGTTTTCGATTATGTGCCGGCTGCGCCGCCGCAAGTGGATGACGATGAAGGAGCTCGCCGACTCGATGGTGATGGAACGCACCACGTTGGTCCGAGCGATCCAACCGCTGCAGCGCGACGGGCTCGTGTTCACGGAAGCGTCGCGCAGCAACCGCCGCGTGTTGACGGTGATGCTGACGACAGCAGGCGAAGAACGGTTGCAAGCGGCGCGCGACCACTGGTTCGCGGCGCAGGAAGAATTCGAGCAGCGCTTCGGACCGCAGCGTGCAGCGAGTCTGCGCGAAGAGTTGTTCGACATGACCAGGCGCTAACGCTCACGATTTCAGGCAACAAAGCGGGCGCTTCCAGGCGCTTTTTTTCAACGTTTCCCAGTGCATACGCACATAGAGCCATGTCTACAACTCCTTCTATTGCTCCGCCGAGCGTCGTCGGCGCCGCAAAACAGACGCGCAGCATTCCGTGGATGCTGCTGGCGGTGATCACCGTCGTCGTCGTTGTCGCGGCGGCTGCATCGTACTGGTTCTTCGTGGGCCGCTTTGTCGAAACCACCGACGATGCCTACGTGGGCGGCGACGTCACCGTGCTTGCACCGAAGGTGAACGGCTTCGTCAACGACGTGCTGGTGCAGGACAACCAGTATGTGAAAGCGGGGCAGGTGCTGATCCGCCTCGATGCGCGCGATTACGATGCCCGCCTCGCGCAGGCCAATGCCGAAGTCGCGAGCGCGGAAGCGGCCGTGACGGAGCTCGAAGCGAAGAAGTCGCTGCAACTCGCGACGATCAACGAGCAATCCGCCGAAGTGCGGGCGTCAGGCGCGGAACTCACGCGCAGCGCGTCGGACTCGGTGCGTTACCGCCAACTCGTGAAGGACGATGCGGTGTCGAACCAGGTCGTCGAACGCGCGGACGCGGACCTCGCGAAAGCGCATGCCGCCGTGGATCGCAGCAGTGCCGCGTTGACGGCGGCGCAGCGTCAGTTGCCCGTGCTCGATGCGCAGATCAACGACGCGCATGCCCGCATCGCGACGGCCGTGGCGGCGCAACGTGTCGCCGCGCTCAACGTCGAGTACACGACGATCCGTGCGCCGATCGACGGCTATGTCGGCAATCGCACGGCGCGCGTGGGCGTGCTGGCCAATGTCGGCGTGTCGCTGCTGACGGTGGTTCCCGCTAGCGGACTGTGGATCGACGCGAACTTCAAGGAAGACCAGTTAAAGAAGATGAAGGTCGGTGACACCGTCGATGTCGATCTGGATGCGTCGAGCCATCCCATCGAAGGCGTGGTCGAGAGTCTTGCGCCGGCGACGGGTGCGACCTTCAGCGTGCTGCCCGCGGAGAACGCGACGGGCAACTTCACGAAGATCGTGCAGCGCGTGCCCGTGCGTGTGCGGCTGTCGGTGCCGAAGGAGATGCAAGGCGTGCTGCGTCCAGGCCTCTCGGCGACGGTGAAGGTGCATCTGCGTTCTGACGCAGAGGCCAGTCACGACGCAGCCCGCTCGGCCTCGTAACCCACGGACGCCGCGACCATCATGAGCAAGACGACATCCGCACCCGTGAACCCGGCCGATCTGCCGACCGCAACCAAAGTCTTCGCGTTTTCGCTGCTGTGCCTCGGCTTTTTCATGGCGACGCTCGATATCCAGATCGTGGCGTCGTCGCTGAAGGATATCGGCGGCGGCCTGTCGGCGAGCCAGGATGAACTCTCCTGGGTGCAGACCGCGTATCTGATCGCCGAGATCATGGTGATTCCGATGTCGGGCTGGCTCACGCGCGTGTTCTCGACGCGCTGGGTGTTCGCGGCATCCGCGTTGGGCTTCACGATCACGAGCATGCTGTGCGGGCTCGCGTGGGACATCAACTCGATGATCCTGTTTCGCGGCCTGCAAGGCGCAGCGGGCGCTGCGATGATCCCGACCGTGTTCACGACCGCCTTCATGCTGTTTCCGGGCAAGCAGCGGATCATCGCCGCGACGACGATCGGCGCGCTGGCGTCGCTCGCACCGACGATCGGCCCCGTGATTGGCGGCTGGATCACCGATCAATGGTCGTGGCACTGGCTGTTCTATCTGAACCTCGTGCCGGGCGTGCTCGTCACGGTGCTCGTGCCGCGCTATGTCAACGTCGATCACGCCGATGTCTCGCTGCTCAAGACGGGTGACTATCTGGGCATCGTGCTGATGTCGGGCTTTCTCGGTTGCCTCGAATATGTGCTGGAAGAAGGGCCGCGCAAGAACTGGTTCGGCGACAACGCGATTCTGTTCTGCGCGTGGATCTGCGCGATCTGCGGCTTCCTGTTCCTCGTGCATGCTTTCACGGCGAAGGAACCAATCGTCGACTTGCGGGCGCTCGCAATTCGCAACTTCGGTATCGGCAGCCTGTTGTCGTTTATCACAGGTATCGGCCTGTTCTGCACGGTGTTCCTGACGCCCGTGTTTCTGTCGCGTGTGCGTGGTTTCGATTCACTGCAGATCGGTCTCGCGCTGCTGTCGGTCGGTTGCGCGCAACTGGTCGCGCTCACGGCGTACTCGTTTCTCGCACGCAGGGTCGACATGCGTCTGCTGATGGTGTTCGGCCTGATCTGCTTTGGTGTCGGCTGCTACCTGTATGTGCCGCTGACGAATCAGTGGGGCTGGCACGAACTGCTGATCCCGCAGGTGCTGCGTGGTGTCGGCCAGCAATTCTGCGTGCCGCCCATCGTGACGATGGCGCTCGGTTCGCTGCCGCCTTCGCGGCTCAAGTCGGCGAGCGGCCTCTTCAATCTGATGCGTAACCTGGGTGGCGCTATCGGCATTGCGGTGTGCAGCACGATGCTCAACGACCGCCTGAACCTGCATTACGAACGGCTCGACGAACACGTGACGGCTGGCCGCCCGGTGATCGAAGCGATGCTGCGCAACCAGGCTGCGCATTTCTCGGCGGTCGGTGGCGACGTGATCAACGGCGCGTCGGCGGGTCTCGCATCGCTGCATTCGCTACTGATGCGCGAAGCGCTCGTGCTGACATTCTCCGACACGTTCCTCGCGGTCTCGCTGTGCTTCGCAGTGGGCCTGATCAGCGTGCTGTTCTCGCGGCCTTTCGGTCTTACCGCGCCGCCGCCGGACGCGCACTGAAGCGCACTGAACCACGCGAAAGCCATCAACACATCCGATGATTGGAAGACCCGACATGAAAACGATCGTAGCCAAAGCGCTCGCCGTTGCCGCCGCCATGACGCTTGCTGCGTGTGCCGTACAGCCCGAGACGCACGCGGACTTGCCGCAGACGGTGAAGACCGTCGCCCCGGACGCGTGGAGCGTCGACGCGCCGAAAGATACCGTGGATGCCGACCAGTGGTGGTCGCAATTCGGCGACCCGACCATGCACAAGCTGGTGGACATTGTGCTCAACGACAACCTCGACGTGAAAGCCGCCGTCGAGCGCGTGAAGCAGGCGCAGCAGGTCACGAAGCAGCAGCGCGCAGCGCTCGCGCCGCAACTCGATGCAGGCGCGACGGCTGCGTATGAGCGGCAGAATACGCCGCCGCCGCTGGGCTATGTGAAGCAGGCGGGCATCGGCTTGACGGCATCGTGGCAGCCCGATGTATTCGGCGGCGAACGTCTTGCGGTGCTTGCGGCGCAGGCGCAGGTGTCGGGGCGTCAATCGGCGCTGAACGAATTGCGGCTCGCGCTGGCCGCGAATGCGGCTGCTGCGTATATCGACTTGCGCTGGGCGCAGTCGCAATTGCAGATCGTCAACGACAACGAGGAAATCCGCGCTCGCGCGCTGAAGCTCACGCAACAGCGCCTGAAATACGGGCTGTCGACGCAACTCGACGTGGCGCGCGCGCAGAACCAGTTGCAGGATTTGCAGGCGCAGCTTCCGAAGATCCGCTCGGACATTCAGCATGACATGAGCCTGATTGCGGTGTACTCGGGACGCACGCCGGAAAGCGTCGACAGCCTGTTGCTCAGCGAGGCGCATCCGATTCCCGTGCCCGCGCAAAGCGTGCCGCAGACGCTGCCGTCCGATGCGCTGCTGCGCCGCCCCGATGTGCGCACCGCTTACGCGACCGTCGAGCAGCGCGCGGCCGAAGTGGGCGTCGCGCGAGCGGACCGCTATCCGAAGTTCAACCTGAGCCTGAGCGACGGCATTCTCGCG
This sequence comes from Paraburkholderia terrae, assembly GCF_002902925.1. GTDB lineage: Bacteria > Pseudomonadota > Gammaproteobacteria > Burkholderiales > Burkholderiaceae > Paraburkholderia > Paraburkholderia terrae. The sequence goes on from NZ_CP026112.1 coordinate 381,052, forward strand.
TCGTCGTATCTCGGCCTGCCGACGTTGACGGACAACCTCTTTAGCGCGGCGTTGAACGCGACGAGCCCGATCTTCAACGCGGGCCGCATCACCGCGCACATCGAGCAGAACGAGAGCCGCATGCGCGAATCGCAACTCGGCTTGCAGCAGACGATGCTGAACGCGCTGAAGGAAATCGAGGACACGCGCAGCGATCTCGTCAACGGCGACGCGCAGGTCGAGAAACTCGGCGGCGCGCTCGGTGCGTCGGGGCAGGCGCTGAAACTTTCCACTGAGTTGTACAAGGGCGGGGCGTCGAGCTTCCTCGATGTACTCGATGCGCAAGAGGCGTATCTGCGCGACGCGGAATCGTTGAATCAGGCTAAGCGCGAGCATGCGCAGGCGGCTGTTGCGCTGTATCGGTCGCTCGGCGGTGGCTGGGATGTGCCGGCCAATAGCGATGTTGCGAAGGCGAAGCCGTCGACAGATGTCGCGGCTAATTAAAGAAACATGAAGCGGAATGAAAGTGCCTCGTTTGCGCGAGGCACGCAAGCGTAGTCCTTCAACCTGAGGAATAGCGATGAATGCTCGCGATATTGTGATTGCCCATCCCGTCCGCACGCCGATTGGCGCATTCGGCGGGTCGTTGAAAGAAGTGCCTGCCGTGCAGCTGGGCGCGGCTGTCGTGCGTGAGACGCTGCGGCGCGGCGGGCTCGATGCGAAGGCGTTGTCGTCGGTGGTGATGGGTAACGTCGTGCAGGCGGGGAACAAGATGAACCCGGCGCGCCAGGCGGCGATAGGCGGCGGCGTGCCCGTCTCGGTGCCCGCGCTCACGGTGAACCGCGTGTGCGGATCGGGCGCGCAGGCGATCGTGTCGGCGGCGCAGGAGATCGCGCTCGGACTCGGCGACGTGGCTGTCGCGGGCGGCATGGAGAACATGGACCGCGCGCCGTATCTGCTCGAAAGCGGACGCTGGGGCAGTCGTATGGGCAATGCGCAAGTGCATGACAGCATGTTGCGCGACGGCCTCGTCGATGCGTTTTCGAACGAGCACTCTGGCTGGCACACAGAAGACCTCGTGAGCAAGGCCGAACTGACGCGCGCAGCACAGGATGAGTGGGCGGCGCGTTCGCAGCAGCGCTTTGCTGCCGCACAGGAGCGCGGTGTGTTCGACGCGGAACTGGTCGCCGTCGAAATCGCAGGGCGCAAGGGCGCGGTGCAATTCGCGCGCGACGAGCAACCGCGTCCCGACACGACGATCGAGACGCTAGCGAAGCTGCGCCCCGCGTTTCGTCCCGATGGCACGATCACGGCAGGCAATGCGCCGGGTCTCAATAGCGGTGCAGCGGCGATGATCGTCGCGGGGCGCGACTATGCGGAGGCGCATGGCATCGAAGCGTCCGCGCGTCTGGTTTCGTTCGGCATCGCAGCCGTCGAGCCGGGCATGTTCGGTCTCGGTCCCGTGCCCGCCGTGCAGATCGCGCTTGAACGCGCGGGCTGGAAACTCGGCGACGTCGAACGTGTCGAGATCAACGAGGCGTTTGCTGCCGTGCCGCTTGCCGTCGCGCAGAAGCTGGGGCTTGCGCTCGACATCGTCAACGTTGAAGGCGGCGCGATTGCGCATGGTCATCCCATCGGCGCGACGGGTGCGGTGCTCACTACGCGCCTCATCCATTCGATGCGCCGCGATGGCATCAAGCGCGGCATCGTGACGTTGTGCATCGGCGGCGGGCAGGGCATTGCGCTCGCGCTGGAAATCGTCTGACGCGGTTTTCGTTGCTGTTTTGATGCCCGCAGCGGGACACCCAAGTCCGCTGCGGGCATCTTCGATTTGGGACATACTTCATGCGCATGGCGTACGCCAGACAAACGGACTAACGGAGGAGCAATGCGAATTCTCGTAGTGGGCGCGGGTGCTGTGGGCGGATACTTCGGCGGACGTCTTGTGCAGGCGGGCCGCGATGTCACGTTTCTCGTGCGCGAAAAGCGCGCTGAAGAACTGCGGCACTTCGGGCTCGTCATTAAAAGTCCGCGCGGCGATGTGACATTGCGCGACGTGAAGACCGTGCTCGCGGATCAGATCACGCAGCCATACGATCTCGTGTTGTTGAGCTGCAAGGCGTACAACCTGGACGATGCGATTGAATCGTTCGAATCCGCTGTCGGCGAATCGACGATGATCCTGCCCGTGCTGAACGGCATGCGTCATATCGATGTGCTCAAGCAGCGATTCGGCGCGACGAAGGTATTGGGCGGGCAGTGCGTGATTGCCGCGACGCTCAATCGCGAACGCGAAATCGTGCATCTGAACGACATGCATGCGATCGGCTTCGGTGAGCTCGGCGGCGGATTGAGCGAGCGCGTGCAAGCGGTTGCATCGGCGTTCGACGGTGCGAGCTTCGACTCGACGGCGTCCGACAACATCCTTCAGCAGATGTGGGAGAAGTGGGTGTTCCTGGCGACGCTTGCGGCCAACACCTGTTTGCACCGTGCCGCGATCGGCGACATTCTGAAGACACCGGACGGGCGCCGTGTGATCGAAGGCATATTGGCCGAATGCAAGGCGGTCGCGGCGGCGAACGGTTATGCCATCGGCGAAGCGTCCAATGCGCGTGCGCAGACCATTCTGTTTGCGGATGGCTCGGCGTTGACGGCGTCGATGCTGCGCGATATTGAAGGGCAGTCGCGGATCGAGGCGGATCATATCGTCGGTGATCTGATTGCGCGCGGCGGCGACGCGCAGAAGGATGGGGCGCTGTCGTTACTGCGTATCGCGTACAGCCATCTGAAAGCTTATGAGGCGAGGTTGGCGCGGTTATCCGCGTAAGAACTCGGAGGGGCCAGAACGCGGCGAAGCTGAAGTAGAATCGACGGCACTGAATCACGCGAGGTGGACCATGCCCACTCCCCAAGGATCGGTGCCAGCGTTATGTACGGCTTCCGCGACGACGTTCTCGATCGGTATTATCTTTCTTGGCTATTGGGGTCTCCAGGAAGGAGGCCACTGGACGCTGACCGATAGGTTCGTTGCTGGGCTTGCGATTGTTGGGTTTGCGTTTTTGGGTCTCGTGCCGTGGGTGGCGACTAGTCCCGTCGTGCCTGATACGAATGATAAGAAGGTGCGCTCCGCGCGGGGAATGTTTCTGGTTGGGATGATTGCGGTTTGGTTGTCCATTGTTGTGTCGGTTATCTTTTGATTTTTTTTGTTTGTCTGCGACGCTGGGGTGGTTGTTCTGGGGGGTGCGCGGGCGCGTTGGGTTGGGTTTGGTTTGCTCGTGTTTGCGCTGGCATCCGCGCTTTGCCTTCGTGCTTCACGCGTTGCCCCTGTGGGTTTGCGTTTTCGCTGGCATCCGCGATTTGTTAGCGTGCTTCAAGCGTCGCCCCTGTGCGGGGCGGCACCTACTTTTCTTTGCCGCCGCAAAGAAAAGTAGGCAAAAGAAAGCGGCTCACACCGCCAACTCTTGTATTTGCCTGAGGGCCCCCAACGGGTCTTACGCTTCACACGGCAACGCCCTTGTTCACGTGCGTTGCTAACGCTTCGAATGAGCGCCTCACCCGCTTCAAACACCTGAACAAGAGCTAGCGGCAGCGAACGGTTTGTGCCGCCCAGGTGGCAAACTGTGTGTAGGTTGTCGCGTCGTATAAGTTAGCGCTCTTACAGGGTGGAGCGCATGTGCAATTGGTCTGGAGTGAGGCGTGTGGAGCACCAGTGACCGACACACAGTTTGCCACCTGGGCGGCCGTGGAATATCTGGCACGGCATGATGCAGCGCGGGTGCGTGAAGCGGGTGAGGCGTACCGCAAGAGCGTTGGCAACGAGCATGAATGACGTGATTGCCGTGTGAAGCGTAGGAACCTTTGGGGGCCCTCAGGCAAGAACTAGAACTGGCGGTGTTAGCCGCTTTCTTTTGCCTACTTTTCTTTGCGGCGGCAAAGAAAAGTAGGTGCCGCCCCGCACAGGGGCGACGCGTGAAGCACGCTAACAAATCGCGGATGCCAGCGAAAACGCAAACCCACAGGGGCAACGCGTGAAGCACGAAGGCAACGCGCGGATGCCAGCGCAAAGGCAAACACCCCGACCGGCACCGCATGAAGCACGAAAGCAAAACGCGGATGCCAGCGCAAACACAAGCAAACCACCCAGCGTCGCAGACAAAAAAATCAGAACACCTTCACCGGCACATTCACGACCAACCGATACTCCATATTATCCGGGTCCGAATAGTGCGCTGTCGACTTGTGATACATCGCGATAAACGTGATCTTCGTATCCTTGAACCGCCCGCTTTGCAGCGTATAGCTCGGAATAAAACCGATCTCATGGTGCGTGCCATGCACATACTCGCCATTCCGCGTATACGGCCCGATAGCATTTGACGCGGCGCCAGCCGAAGCATCCGCGCCCCAGCCCGTCACACCCCACAGCATCGCCTTAAAGCCAGGCAACCCGGCATACTTACCATCAAACGTATACCGCAACTGGAACGACTTTTCATGCGGCGCGTTGTAGTCAACGTCCATCGAGTTCACGAGATAAATACCGTTGGTCTCGTTCACATAATCGAAGAACTGGTCACCAAGAATCTGCTGATACCCGAGCAACACCTGATGCGGACCATGCTGCGCCGACAGCGACAGGCTATACGCATTGTTGTTGATGTGCCCTTGCAGCGCCGAACCCGTCTGATGCGTCGAGTAGATGTTCGCGAGGCCCGCCCACTTGACAGTGTTCACATCGCCGATCGAATGCGAGATCGCCGCGTAGAACTGATTCCAGACGTCTTCCGCCTGGTCCGCGTACAGCGTGACCGTACCGTTGGGCGAATAGTCCCAGTTGCCGCCGAAGTAGGATAGGCGCTTGAACGTCGTGCCGCCGTACGATGTCGTCAGGTCTACGAGGTTCGTGTGGCCGCGCGGGTCGACCTTCGTGAAGCTGCCCGCTTGCAGCGTGACGTTATGGATATCGTTGCTCACTGCCGACACGCCGAGGAACGTCGGCGGCAACGCGCGGTTGTCATGCGGTTCCATGAACGGGTTGTTGTCGACGATCTGCAAGCCATACTTGACGACCGTCTCGGAGATGCGCCCCTTGATGTCGTACATGCCCGGATACGCCCACGCGAGCTGGTCGGAGCCGCCGCCGCCCTTCGCCACGTGAACCATGTTGCCCGCGCCGTTGCCGCCGTCGAGCTTGAGCGCGGCAAACAGCGACGCGTCGAAGCCGAGTCCCACCGGCCCTTGCGTAAAGCCCGATTCGAAGTTCGCCTGCATGCCCTGAACCCACGCATGACGGTGCGGGCCGCCTTCGTTGTCGAACTGGTCGGCGTAGTTGCGGAACAGCAGGTTCAGATGGCTGTCGGCGATCAGACCTTTGCTCTTCGCCTGGCTCGACAACGGCGCGGTCGGCGTCACGGCCTGGTCGGCTTCGGCGTTCACGAGCGCGTTGTTGGTTTCGGGCTGCACCTCAGCGACATTCGGTGTGTGTTTCAGCTTCGGTTTGGCCGGCGCCGTGGGCGATACCGGCGCAGCCTGCGCCACGGCGGCGCTCGCCGCGGCAGGTACGGCGGGTGCGACTGCATCGTCGGCCAGCGCGGCAGTGGCGATCGTCAGTGCTGGCAGGCCCACTGCCAGCAATGCGAACTTCGATGCTCCTGATGTGGATCGTTGGGTTGTCATTGCAGTTCCATTTTTTCTAGTTGATGAAACAGCGGCGCGGCGGTCGGCCGTGCCACACTTTCTCGCCCGTTCCCGCCGTCGCGCGAACGAACGCCTCCCTCGGCGCAGCGGCTAGCTGCGTCGTGGAAAAAGGTTTGCGTGAAGCTAAAGGGTTGTCAGGTCATGACGGCGCGTATGCAGGCGACCTGCGTATGACCGATGCCCGTTGCGCTCGTAACGGGCCGCTCGTTCGCGCAGGCATCGATTGCATCCGGGCAGCGCGTGCGGAACGCGCAGCCCGAAGGCGGCGTGAGCGGCGACGGAATCTCGCCGCGCAACAACACATGCTTGCGCGCGCGCTCGGCAGCCGGGTCGGGCAGCGGCACGGCAGACAGCAGCGCTCGCGTGTACGGATGCTGCGGCTCGCGATAGACATCGCGCTTGTCGCCGAACTCCATCACGCGGCCCAGGTACATCACGAGCACGCGCTGGCTGATCGCCTTCACGACGGCCAGATCGTGCGCGACGAACAGCAGCGACAGCGACAGTTCGCGCTGCAGGTCGCGCAGCAGATTGACGATCTGCGCCTGAATCGACACATCAAGTGCCGACACCGGCTCGTCGCAGATCACCAGTTGCGGCTCGCCGATCAACGCGCGTGCGATGCCCACGCGCTGGCACTGGCCGCCTGAGAATTCGTGCGGATAGCGGCGCAGATGGTGGTTGCTCAAGCCGACGCGTTCGAGCATCGTCCGCACGCGTACGCGTATCTCTTCGCGGCCGAGTTGCGGCTGATGCGTTTTCAGCGGCTCCGCGACGATCTGTTCGATCGTCATGCGCGGATCGAGCGATGCGAGCGGGTCCTGAAAAATCATCTGCACGTCGCGGCGAATCTGTGTGGTATCGCGTGTCGTGCCTTTCACCGACTCGCGTCCTTTCCATCGCACGCTGCCCGAAGTCACCGGCGTCAGGCCGATGATCGCGCGCGCGAGCGTCGATTTCCCGCAACCGGATTCTCCGACGAGGCCCACCGTCTCGCCACGACGTACGTCAAACGACACACCGTCGACGGCGCGCAGCGTCGCCTTCTTCGACCACGGATAGCCGCCCTGCGCGATGCCGAAATGCACGCTGAGGTTGTCGACCTTGAGTAGGGTTTCCTGGGCGCTCATAGCACCTCCGCGATAGCCTGGACGGGACGATGGCACGCGCGCAGCGCATGGACCTCGCCTTCGATCGATTCGAGCGCCGGACGCGTCGCGCGGCATCGCTCTTCGGCGTACGTGCAGCGCGGTGCGAACGCACAGCCTTGCGTCGCCATGCCCGGCAACGGCGGGTTGCCCGGGATGGTTTGCAGCGGCTGGTCGTCGTCGTCGGTGAGTCGCGGCAGCGCGTTCAGCAGGCCGATCGTGTACGGATGCGTCGGCGCGGCGAACAGTTGCTGCGCGGGCGCCTGTTCAACCGTTTGCCCCGCGTACATGACCATCACGTCGTCGCACAGGCCGGCCACTACGCCCATGTCGTGCGTGATCAGGATGATCGCGGTGCCGCGCTCGCGGTTCAGCTCGCGCAGCAGTTCGATGATCTGCGCCTGCACGGTGACGTCGAGTGCCGTGGTCGGTTCGTCGGCGATCAGGATTTCGGGTTCCGACAACAGCGCCATCGCGATCATCACGCGCTGGCGCATGCCGCCCGAGAACTCGTGCGGATACATGCCGATGCGGCGCGCCGCATCGGGAATGCGCACGCGTTCGAGCGTTTCGATCGCGCGCTGCTTCGCCTCGCGGCGCGACAGCTTGCGATGCAGTTGCAGTGTCTCCGTCATCTGCCGCTCGATCGTCAGGAACGGATTGAGCGACGTCATCGGGTCCTGGAAGATCATGCCGATGCGGTCGCCGCGAATACGGTTGAGCGCGGCATCGTTCATCGTCAGCAGGTTCGTGCCGTTGTAGAGCGCTTCGCCGCTGACCTTGCCGTTCTTCGCAAGCAGGCCGAGCAGTGCCATCACGGTCTGGCTCTTGCCCGAGCCCGATTCGCCGACGATGCCGAGTGTCTTGCCTTTATCGAGCGAAAACGACACGCGCTGCACGGCGTCGACGGGCGCGCCGTCGCGGCGCGAGAAGCGCACGCTTAAATCTTTGACTTCGAGTAGTGCCATCTCAGCGGTCCTTCGGATCGAGTGCATCGCGCAGTCCGTCGCCGACGAAGCTCACGGCATAGAGCGTCGCGCACAGCATGAGGGCAGGGCACAGCAGCAGCCACGGCGTCGATTCGAGTTTCTGCGCACCGTCCTGGATCAGCACGCCCCAGCTCGTCATCGGTTCCTGCACGCCGAGGCCGAGAAACGACAGCACCGATTCCGTCAGTACGATGCCAGGTACCGTGACCGTCGCGTAGACGACCACCACGCCGATCAGGTTCGGCACGATGTGACGCGTGATAATCGAACGCGAATCGACGCCGATTGCCTTGGCTGCGTCGATGAATTCACGCGAGCGCAACGACAACGTTTGACCGCGCACGACGCGCGCCATATCGAGCCACGAAAAGGCGCTGATGGTCAGCACGACCAGATAGAACGCGCGGCCAAAGAGCGTCATCATCAGGATCGCGATCAGCATGTAGGGAATCGCGTACATCATGTCGACGATGCGCATCATCACGGCGTCGACGCGTCCGCCCAGATAGCCCGCCGTCGCGCCCCACGCGACGCCAATCAGTCCCGACACGAGTGTGCCGAGCAAACCGACTTCGAGCGACACGCGCCCGCCGACCAGCGTGCGTACGAGCAGGTCGCGGCCGAGTTCGTCGGTGCCGAACCAGTGCATGTTGTCGAATGTGGGCGCGAGGCTGATCGCGGACCAGTCGCTGTCGATCGCATTGTTCGGCGACAGCAGCGGCCCGACGAAGCACGCGAGCATGATGACGACGAGCAGCAGCAGCGCGACGAACGCCGCGCGATTGCGCACGAAGCGGCGCGCGGCCGTCGCCAGCGGGCTGCGCGAAGGCGGCGCGTCGACTACGGTCAATGAAACAGGTGGCATTCTCATCGGGTTCAATAGCGGATACGCGGATCGAGCCATGCGTACGCAAGGTCGACGAGCAGGTTGAACAGGACGGCGACGGCTGTCGTCAGCACGACGAGGCCGAGCACCAGCGTGTAGTCGCGGTTGATCGCGCCGTTGACGACGAGCTGGCCGATACCCGGCAGCGCGAACACCGATTCGGTGACGACAGCCGCCGTGATCGACGAAATGCACACCGAGCCGAGCAGCGACACGACGGGCATCAGCGCGGGCTTCATGGCGTGGCGCAGGACGATGGTGCGCGCAGGCAAACCCTTCGCCCGCGCGGTGCGAATGAAGTTGCCCGACAGCACTTCGATCATGCTGCCGCGCATCACGCGGGCGATCAGCGCGACGTTGATGATCGTCAGAAGGGCGATCGGCAGCACGCGATAGCGCCACTCGCCTTCGCCCCAGCCGCCCGCGGGCAGCCAGCCGTGGCCGTCCGCGGTCTTGAGCAGAATCGCGAACACCCACACCAGCAACGGGCCGAGCACGAACGGCGGCACGACGTTGCCGATATTGCCGAGCACCATCACCGCGTGATCGATCACGCTATCGCGACGCACGGCGGCAACCGTGCCGAGCGTGACGCCGATCACCACGGCGATCGGCACCGACACGCCGCCGACGCCGAGACTCACGGGCAGCGCCTTCAACACGAGATCGGTGACGGACCAGTCCGTGTAGCGGAACGACAGGCCGAGGTCGCCGTGCAGCAGTGCCCACAGATAATGCAGATACTGCTGCCACAGCGGCTCGTCGAGGTGATAGCGCGCGTTCAGGTTCGCGAGCGTGGCATCCGACAGATGCTTCTCGGTATCGAACGGACCGCCCGGCGTGAGATGCAGCAGCAAATAGCATGCGGTGATCACGGCGAGTATCGTCGGGATCGTCCACAGCGTGCGGCGCAACGTGTATGCAAGCATGAGTGCGGTTCCTGCTGTTTAGTGCTTGAGCAAGTACAGGTCTTGCGACGCGCGCATGTCGAGATAGTTGGTCGATGCGTAGCCGCCGACGTATGGCTTCACGAGACGCGCCGCCGAGTACTGGAACAGCGGGATCATCGGATAGTCGTTCATCGCGAGGTCATGCGCCTGCGAGAGCAGCGTGGTGCGCTGCTTGTCGTCGGTCTGCTGGTTGGCCTGATCGATCAGCGCGTCGACCTTCGGGTTGCAGTAATGCTGGTCGTTCTGCACGCTTCCGCAGCGGATCAGGTCGAAATACGACATCGCGTCGTTGTAGTCGACGAACCAGCCGTCGCGCGATGCCTGCACCTTGCCGTCATGCCGCTGCTTGAGCAGCACCTTGTACTCGACGTTCTCCAGCTTCGCGGTAACGCCGAGCTTGGTGCGCCATTCCGACGTGACGAAGAGGGCAACCTTCTTGTGCAGATCGTTCGTGTTGTAGGTGAAGGTGAACGTCAGCGGCTTCGCATCCGAGTAGCCGGCTTCCTTCAGCAGGTTGCGCGCGTATTCGACGCGCTTTGCCATCGGCCACGATGCCCACTCCGGCTTGAAGACGGCGGCGCCTTCCGTGCCCTTCGAGATCAGGCCGTACATCGGTAGTTCGCCGCTCGACGTGAGCTTCGACGTCAGCAGCTCGCGATCGACTACCATCGACAGCGCCTGGCGCACGCGCTTGTCCTTGAAGACGGGGTCGTCGTTATTGAGGCTGTAGTAATACGTTGCGATCTGCAGGCCCTTCTGCAACTGCTGGCCGAACTGCTTGTCGACCTGGTTGTAGATGCCCGACGGGATCGTGTACGTGTAATCGAACTGGCCGGCCTGATACATGCGCATTGCCGTTTCGTCGCTTTCGATGGGCAGATACGTGACCTTCGAGATCGCGACCTTCGGTGCGTTCCAGTAGTTGCCGTTCTTGTTGATGACGAGGCGGTTGTTCGGCTGCCAGTCGGTCAGCGCAAACGCGCCGTTGCCGACGAAGTTCGCCGGGCGCGTCCAGTCGTTGCCGAACTTGGTCACGACCGCCTTGTCGACAGGGGCCATCGTCGCCATCGCCGTCAGTTGCGGGAAGAAGGCGGCGGGCACGTCGGTCTTCACTTCGAGCGTGTACGGATCGACGGCGCGCGCGCCGAGGCTCGTCACGGGTGCCTTGCCCGCGATGATCTCCTTCGCGTTCTTCACGAACTCGACGAGCACCGTGTACTTCGAACCCGTCTTCGGATCGACGACGCGCTGCCACGCATACACGAAGTCCGCTGCCGTGACGGGCTGGCCGTTGCTCCACTTCGCATCGTGACGCAGCTTGAAGACCCACGTGTCGGGCGCGGTGCGCGTCCACGACTGCGCGACGCCAGGCACGATCGCGCCCGATGCGTCGATGCGCGTCAAGCCTTCGAACAGATCGAGGCCGATCGTGTTGCCCGTCCACGATTCGATGTGTGCGGGGTCGAGCGATTCGGTTTCGGCGGGAACCTGACGGGTCAGTTCCTGGCTCGCGGCGAGCGTGGCGCCCGACGGGACCGTGACGGCCGATGCGTGTTGCTGAAATGTGAGGACGAGCGCGGCCAGCGCCGTCGTGTAAACGAACGGTGTTTTCATGGTTGGATTCGCAGAAAGAGTCGGGAGAGAAACGCAAGCGGCGCGGACGCCGCTAACGGTTATCCGCGTGATGAAGGCCGAGGCGGCCCTTGTTCGGTGTACGGCATGCAGGATTCCTTACAATTATTATTACAGGCATCCTACAGCGGATTTGAGTGCGCTCCCCGACTTGCGGAAGCGCTTCCAACCAGGATCGAATGCCTGCCTTCTAAAACAATCTCGGCGTACCTACCCACACGACGACCGATTCCTTGCGGGCCGTGTTGGCCCAGCTATGCGGCACCGTCGATTCGTAATGCGCACTGTCTCCGGCGCGCAGCACGAAGGTCTTGCCTTCCAGCGTCAACGACACTTGCCCTTCGATGACATAGATGAACTCTTCACCGGCATGCGTCGTGACTTCGGAACGCTTTTGCCCGGGTGGCATCCTCACAAGGATGGCTTCCAACTGACGGCCCCCCGACAGATTGGTCATCCGGGCAAACAGGTTCGCCGAGTCTGCGAAACCAAAAAACTTCAGCTCGTTTGCGCGACACACCGAGCGCTCTTCGCTTGGTGTGTCGACGAAATACTGCACCTTCACTCCCAACGCATTCGCAATGCCTGCCAGCGACGTGATGGACGGCGACGCGAGACCGCGCTCGACCTGCGACAGAAACGGCTTCGAAATGCCTGCTGCTGTCGCTGTTTCGTCGAGCGTACGCTTCAGCCTTTGCCTCAGCGCGCGGATCTTGCTCCCCAGTGCAAGTGCCGTGTCTTTCTCAAGTGTCGTGACCATAACAAAACCAAATTAGTCCGTCAAAATTAGTTTGATATAAGCAAATGTTGTTTGATGACGTGCTGCTCTTTCCCGCCGAGCCTTGCGTAGCTTGACAACTCTTCCATGCCGTTCACGCAGATCCGATCTTTTCGAGAAAGTACTCTATGTTGCCAGATCGCAAAGCTCACCTATTGGATTTGCGTTAGAAGACCGGTAATGCATTGAGACGGATCGTGCGTGGGTGGTGCGCATCTCAGTGAATTCCCGAAGCGACAAGTCGCGTTCCGATGCGCACAATCGCAACCTCGCGCGGTTGGCCTGGCCGGGCTGATCCGCCTGCACTCCCGTTTGCAGCGATCCTGCGACGGCGTTTTGATCGGTACGTCCTGACCGGACTGCCACCGACGAATGAAGGTGAACATCCATGTCGATTTCTTTCGCAGTCTTTCCGCATCCATCCTGCATATCCAGCACGCGTATTTCGATGCAGCCGCCGAAGCGGTCCGCTCGCGCGATGCTTTATCATTGAGTCTTTCGTCACGCGCTGTCCGCGTTGACGGCCTCCCGCTGAAGTCCTGGTTGTTCCGTTTTCGACGCGGACCCCGCTGTCCGTTGCTCGTATCGCACTGCACCGTCGCTCGATGCCGCCTTGCGCATCGACCACGGCAAGTGATCGACGATCTCCAGTTTTTCCAGCTTCGCCACGTGGCATTGCGTCTGCTCGACGCATGCGCGCGCGGCTGCTATCGCGTAAATAAGAGGAAAGCATGAAATCACCCGTATCCCAGACCCGGTCGTTCTCGACGGTCTTTCTCATTGAGATGTGGGAGCGCTTCGGCTACTACGGCATGGCGGCGCTGCTCGTGCTGTTTATGATCGACCGGCTCGGCTTTGACGACAGCCGCGCGACGCTCACGTGGGGCGCGTTCGCGGCGCTCGTGTATGCGTCGCCGTCGATCGGCGGCTGGGTTGGCGACAAGATTCTCGGCGCGCGCCGCTCGATGATTTTCGGCGCGCTGGTGCTCGCGGCCGGCTACCTGATGCTGGCGCTGCCGAACGACAGCCTCGAGTTCATGTATGCGTCGCTGGGCGTGATCGTGGTTGGCAATGGCCTGTTCAAGTCGAACGCGGCGAACCTGGTGCGGCGCATTTACGAAGGCGACGATGCGCGCATCGACAGCGCGTTCACGATCTACTACATGGCGGTGAACATCGGCTCGACGGTGTCGATGCTGGCGACGCCGTGGATCAAGGATCACTGGGGCTGGCACACGGCGTTCGCCGTCTGTTGCGGCGGCATGTTGATCGCTGTGGTGAACTACTTTCTGATGTTCCGGACGCTGTCGCACGTTGGTTCTGCGCCGGATGCGGAGCCGATCCGCTGGAAGCGCGTGCTGGCAGTCGCGATCGGCGGGATCGCGCTGGGCACGGCGACGACGTTCGTGCTGCAGCACAAGGCGATTGCCGTCGCGTGTGTATACACGGCGGGTGTCGCGATTCTGGCGATCTTCGCGTACATGCTGCTCAGCTGCGAGCGGTCGGAGCGCTCGGGCTTGCTGGCAGCGCTGATTCTGACGCTTCAGGTGATTCTGTTCTTCGTGTTCTATCAGCAGATGTCGACGTCGCTGACGTTGTTCGCGCTGCGTAATGTCGATCCGACGTTCTCGCTGTTCGGCGCGCATCTGTTTACGTGGAGTGCTGCTCAGTTCCAGGCGCTGAATCCGATCTGGATCATGCTGCTGAGCCCGCTTCTTGCCATGTTGTATACGAAGCTCGCGAAGAGCGGTAAGGACGTGCCGGTTGCGGCGAAGTATGCGTTTGGTTTTGCCGTTGTTGCGGCGGGGTTCTTCGTTTATGCGTGGAGCGGCAGCTTTGCCGTCAATGGACGCGTTTCGTCGTGGTGGATGGTGGGCGGTTATGGTCTGTACTCGCTCGGCGAACTGCTGGTGAGCGGTCTCGGGCTTGCGATGATCGCCCGCTATGTGCCGGCGCGGATGAGCGGTTTTATGATGGGCGCTTATTTTGTGGCGACGGGCGTGTCGCAGTATCTGGGCAGCGTTGTTGCCAATCTGGCGAAGATGCCGGCTGGGGATCTCGATCCTTTGATCTCTTTGCCGCTGTATACGAAGCTCTTTGCTGAGCTCGGGTGGCTGGCTGCGGTTGGGGCGGTTGTTGCTATCTTGTTGCTGCCGCTGATGGGGCGCCTTTCGCGGGCGCATCAGCAGTGCGCTGTGCAAGCGCGCAGCGGTGAGGGCGTGGCGGCGTCGGTGCAGTAAGGTTTTTTTGCCCCTTCGGGGCGGAGCGGTCTTTCAAGGCGTGCCTTTTTGGGTGCGCCTTTTTCTTTTGGTGTTGTGGGGTTGTTCTTTCGCTGGTATTCGCGGTTGTGTCTTCGCGGCGCGGGTGTAGGTCTTGGTTTTGGTTTTGGTTTGCTTGTGTTTGCGCTGGCATCCGCGCTATGCCTTCGTGCTTCACGCGTCGCCCCTGTGCGGGGCGGCACCTACTTTTCTTTGCCGCCGCAAAGAAAAGTAGGCAAAAGAAAGCGGCTCACACCGCCAGTTCTTGTTCCTGCCTGAGGGCCCCCGAAGGTTCTTACGCTTCACGCGGCAACCACGTGACCCACATTCGTTGCCAGCCCTCTTGCGGTGCGCCTCACCCGCTTCACGCTCCCGCACTACAGCGCGCCGTGCCAGCTATTCCACTGCCGCCCAGGTGGCAAACTGTGTGTAGGCCGTAGTGCCTCGCATGCCTCACTTCGAACCGATAGCGCGCGCCTCCATGTAAGAGCGCCGAGCTATACGCCGCGACAACCTACACACAGTTTGCCACCTGGGCGGCACATACCATTCGCTGCCGCTTGCCCGAGTACGGGTATTCGAAGCGGGTGAGACGTTCATTTGAAGCGTTGGCAACGCACGCAAACAAAGACACCGCCGTGTGAAGCGTAAGACCCTGTGGGGGCCCTCAGGCAAGAAGAAATGTTGGCGGTGTTAGCCGCTTTCTTTTGCCTACTTTTCTTTGCGGCGGCAAAGAAAAGTAGGTGCCGCCCCGCACAGGGGCGACGCGTGAAGCACGAAGGCATAACGCGGATGCCAGCCAAAACACGAGCAAACCAAAACCTACACCCGCCCCGCGAAGGCACAACCACAGATGCCCGCGCAAAGTCAAAAAAACCAAACCGCTTCCGCAGCAAACACCTCAAGTGCGAACGCACAAACAAACCCACCAAACGGCAACGCGCACGCTAAGCTAACAACAAGCTCGCCGCAGGCAAAAACCAAACCAGAACCAAAACTGAAATGGAAATCCACCTATCCGTAGAGGGCCGCCACGACCTGGCGGGGCAAATCTACCGACAACTGCGCGCGGGGATAATCGAAGGCCGCCTGGCAGGCGGCACCCAACTGCCTTCGACCCGCGATCTCGCGACGCAACTCGGCGTCTCCCGCAAAACGACGCTCGACGTCTTCGAGCGCCTGCTCGCCGAGGGCTTCCTGCATGCGCGCCCCGGCTCGGGCACCTTCGTCGCCGCAGGTTTACAGCGGCTGCCCGCCGAAAAACCAGCACATGCACGTGCCGCCCACGACGCGAGAACAGACCCCAGTTCCAGTGCCCGCGCTCAACCGGTGTGGCACACCGTCCCCGAGGTACTCAGCCCGCAAACGACGCCCGGCACGCCGTACGACTTCATCGGCGGCATTACCGACAAGTCCCATTTCCCTTTCGACGTCTGGCGCCGCTGCGTGAACCACGCGCTTCGCGTGCAGTCGCGCGGACGCGGCACGTATCGCGATGCCGCCGGCGAACAGGAATTGCGGCTCGCGATCTCGCGCTATCTCGCGTTTAATCGCGCCGTCGCAAGCAACTGGGAGGACGTCATCGTGACGCAGGGCGCGCAGCATGCGCTCGACCTCATCGCGCGCGTCACGCTGCGTCCCGGCGACGTCGCCGCTATCGAAGACCCCGGCTATCCTCCCGCGCGCGCGTGCCTCACGGCCGTGGGCGCGAAGGTGGTAGCCGTGCCCGTCGATGCCGAAGGCCTGATCGTGAGCAAGCTGCCGAAGCACGCGCGGCTCGTTTACGTGACGCCGTCGCATCAGTTTCCGCTCGGCATGCCGATGAGTCTCGCGCGGCGCGTCGAGCTGCTCGAATGGGCGCAACAGCGCGACGCCGTCATCATCGAAGACGACTACGACTGTGAATACCGCTTCGAAGGACGGCCGATGGAGCCGCTGAAGAGTCTCGACCGCACGGGCCTCGTCGCGTACGTGGGAACGTTTTCAAAGACGATTTTCCCCGAGCTGCGCGTCGGTTACATGGTGCCGCCCGCTTCGCTATTCGACACGCTGTGCAAGGCGCGGCAGATTGGCGACTGGCATGGTTGCTCGCTGACGCAGACCGCGCTTTCCAGTTTCATGCTGAACGGTGACTTCGCCAAGCACCTGAAGCGGATGCACAAGCTTTACGCAGCGCGCCGCGCAAGCCTGCTTGCGCATCTGCAGGGCGACCTCGCTCGCTGGTTCGAGCCCATCGTGCCGACGGCGGGTATCCATATGGCTGCGTTGCTGAAGGCGCCGCTCACGGAGGCGGCCGTGATCGAAGCGGCGCGCGACGAATCGATCGCACTGCATGGGCTCGCGCCTTTCTATGTGCGGGCAACGCCGCAACCAGGGCTTGTATTTGGCTATGGCGGCATCGAGGCTGGACAGATCGACACCGCGCTTGCGACGCTTGCGAAGCTGCTGCCGCGTGTCGAATCAAGGACTTGAGCGTGCTTTTGAGGGATCGCGCTTGCCGTCCTGTCAGGGGTCCCCGACGCTTGCGCGCGTAACGCACGCTCGATTTCGTCATTGAGACTGGGGTCTTGCTGTGAGGGCCGGGTTTTACGATTCGTGCTGGACAGGTGCGGCGAAATCGCCTGGTGATCGCGTTTACCCCTTAAAAACAGGCTCGAAATGCGCGAGGTAGTCAGCGCCGCGCAACAAACCGTAACCGTTATACACAAAAGATTCGCGCAGAACGCAAAAGCGCTTGTAGAATCCGGCGTTGAAGCGTGTGCATATCGCGTGCGCTTCTCGCAATCAATGACCCTTAGAGGTAGGAGAAATATGGCGACTTCCGCAAAAAAGGTAGCGGCTAAGAAGGCTGCTACGGTTCCGACCAAGAAGGTTGCTGCAAAGAAAGCTGCTGCTCCCGCAAAGAAAGTTACGGCTAAGAAGGTCGCCGTGAAGGCGCCCGGCGTTTCGTCGCCGATCAAGGACACCTTCACGAAGGCCTCGCTGGCTGCACACGTTGCGGAGCGTGCGGGCGTCGAACCGAAGTCGGCGAAGGCAGTTCTGGCTGCACTCGAAGACACGATCCTCGGTTCGGTCCACAAGAAGGGCGCTGGCGAATTCACGCTGTCGGGTCTTCTGAAGATCGTCGTTCAGACCGTTCCGGCGAAGAAGAAGCGCTTCGGCAAGGACCCGTTCACGGGTCAGGAGCGTTGGTTCCCGGCGAAGCCGGCAAGCGTGCGGGTCAAGGCACGTGCGTTGAAGAAGCTGAAGGACGCAGCAGCGTAAGTTGATGCGCTTCGATGGCGGCGTGAGCCGCTGTCGTTGCGGTTGCTTTATCGCGGTCCCCGCATGCGGAAGTGTGTGGGGATTTTTTTTGTCTGCGACGCTGGGGGCGGGGTGCTCTTGCTTTTGCTTTTGCGCTGGCAGCCGCGTGTGCTATTTCGCGGCGCGGGCGGTTTTGTTTGCTGTTTTGGGCTTTGCGCTGGCATCCGCGGTTTGCCTTCGTGGCGCGGCGGGTTTGGTTTGCTGGTGTTTGCGCTGGCATCCGCGTTTTGTTGTCGTGCTTCAAGCGTCGCCCCTGTGCGGGGCGGCACCTACTTTTCTTTGCCGCCGCAAAGAAAAGTAGGCAAAAGAAAGCGGCTAACACCGCCAACATTTCTTCTTGCCTGAGGGCCCCCAACCGGTCTTACGCTTCACACGGCGGTGTCTTTGTTTGCGTGCGTTGCCAACGCTTCGAATGAATGCCTCACCCGCTTCAGACACCCGCACAAGAGCTAGCGGAAGCGAATGGTATGTGCCGCCCAGGTGGCAAACTGTGTGTAGGTTGTCGCGTCGTATAGCTTGGCGCTCTTACATGGAGGTATGCGCGCGCTGGCGGTCCGAAGTGAGGCGTGCGAGGCACTACGGCCTACACACAGTTTGCCACCTGGGCGGCCGTGGACTATCTGGCACGGCATGGTGAAGCGCGGGTGGGTGAAGCGGGTGAGGCGCAGCGCAAGAGCGTTGGCAACGAACATGGGTCACGTGATTGCCGTGTGAAGTGTAAGACCCTGTGGGGGCCCTCAGGCAAACACAAGAACTGGCGGTGTTAGCCGCTTTCTTTTGCCTACTTTTCTTTGCGGCGGCAAAGAAAAGTAGGTGCCGCCCCGCACAGGGGCGACGCTTGAAGCACGAAGGCAACACGCGGATGCCAGCGCAAACACCAGCAAACCAAACCCGCCGCGCCACGAAGGCAAACCGCGGATGCAAGCAAAAAGACTCCCGCGCAGCGAGCCAAAACCAAAACCAAAACCAAAACCCAAACCAAACCAATCCCCAAACCAAACCAATCCCCAAACCAGGGCCCGCGCCAGCGCCCTTAACGCACCGTGTGCGCAACAACACGCACCGGAGTAGCGCATCCTCCCCCTCCGCGCTACGATGACAGCGACAATCGAGCGCCATCGCAGTGCGCATTCTCAGTGCATCCACCGCGCGCAGCGCACAAATCCCGAATGGCATAACGCTTGCTTGATCGAGATTGAAAAACCGAATGCGCAGCGCATTCGCCTTCTATCCGACAAAAAGAGTGGGGCGTAACATGCGATGCTTTGACGAGATGCGTCAGTTCGATGACGCCGTGCGGCCGCATTATCAGCGGTTCGAACGCTGGCTCGTGCAGCAGGGCAGTGAGGCAATCGAGAGAAAGCGGGCCGAAGCCGATCTGCTGTTTCGCCGTGTCGGCATCACGTTCGCCGTCAACGGCGATCTATCAGGCACCGAGCGGCTCATCCCGTTCGATCTGATCCCGCGCATCATCCCGCGCGGCGAATGGCAAACGCTCGAAGCCGGCCTCAGGCAGCGCGTCCAGGCGCTCAACCTCTTCATCCACGACGTCTATCACGACCGCAACATCGTCCGCGCCGGCATCGTGCCCGCCGATCAGGTCTACACCAACGCGCAATACCGGCCGGAAATGCAGGGCGTCGACGTGCCGCTCGCAGTCTACGCCCACATCGCAGGCGTCGACGTCGTGCGCGCTGGTGAGAACGGCGAGTTCTACGTGCTCGAAGACAATCTGCGCGTGCCGTCGGGCGTGTCGTACATGCTCGAAAACCGCAAGATGATGATGCGGCTCTTCCCCGAGCTGTTCGTGCAGAACCGCATCGCGCCCGTCGCCCACTATCCCGATCTGCTGCTCGACACGCTGCGCTCGGTGGCACCCGAAGGCGTCGACGATCCCGTCGTCGTCGTGCTGACGCCCGGTATGTACAACTCCGCCTACTTCGAGCACACCTTCCTCGCGCAGCAGATGGGCGTCGAACTGGTGGAAGGCAAGGACCTGTTCGTCGACGACAACTACGTGTTCATGCGCACCACGCAAGGTCCGCGGCGCGTGGATGTGATCTATCGGCGGGTCGACGACGACTTTCTCGATCCGCTCGCGTTCCGCCCGGATTCGGCGCTCGGCGTGCCGGGGCTGCTGACGGCCTATCGCGCGGGGCGTGTGGCGCTGGCGAACGCAATGGGCACAGGCATCGCCGACGACAAGTCGATCTATCCGTACGTGCCCGACATGATCGAGTTCTATCTGGGTGAAAAGCCGATCCTGAACAACGTGCCGACCTACCAGTGCCGTAAGCCCGACGACCTCGCCTACACGCTCGCGCATCTGCCCGAGCTCGTCGTCAAGGAAGTGCATGGCGCAGGCGGTTACGGGATGCTCGTCGGGCCGGCGTCGACGTCCGCGGAAATCGAGGCGTTCCGCCAG
Source organism: Paraburkholderia terrae (assembly GCF_002902925.1). Lineage (GTDB taxonomy): Bacteria > Pseudomonadota > Gammaproteobacteria > Burkholderiales > Burkholderiaceae > Paraburkholderia > Paraburkholderia terrae. The sequence continues at coordinate 401,097 of NZ_CP026112.1, forward strand.
CGGCTGATCGAAAAGCCCGCCGGCTACATCGCGCAGCCGACGCTCGCGCTGTCCGCCTGTCCGACCTTCGTCGAAGCAGGCATCGCGCCGCGCCATATCGATCTGCGCCCCTTCGTTCTGTCGGGCAAGACGGTGACGATGTGCGCGGGCGGCCTCACGCGCGTCGCGTTGCAGGAGGGCTCGCTGGTCGTCAACTCGTCGCAGGGAGGCGGCACCAAAGACACCTGGATGGTCGACTGACCACGCCGAACGATGTTCCGAAGCGCCCGCATCGCGCGATGCAGGCGCAAAGCCGACAAACCACGGGCAACCCGGCGCGCTTCGCGTCACACGGCGACGAGAGCGCGTCCAATCAATACGGAAAGCCGACATGCTGAGCCGCACTGCCGATCATCTGTTCTGGATGGCCCGTTACATGGAGCGCGCCGAGAATACCGCGCGCATGCTCGACATCAACCTGAAGGCGCAACTGCTGCCGCAGACGCCCGAACAGGAGGAGCGCACGCAGCGCTCGGTGCTGCGCATCTCCGAGCTGGAGCACGCGTTCGCGCAGCGCTACGACGAGCCGACCCGCGAAAACGTGCTCGATTTCATGGTGGCCGACCCGACCAACCCGTCGAGCATTCATTCGTGTCTGCAGGCAGCCCGCGAAAACGCGCGCGCGGTGCGCGGCACGCTGACCACAGAATGGTGGGAAACGATCAACGATACGTGGCTAGAATTCAACGAGCGCACCGCGCACGGCGAGGTGTCGAATAACCTGTCGGCGCTGTTCGAATGGGTGAAGTTCCGCTCGCATCTGTCGCGCGGCGTGACGATCGGCACCGCGTTGCAGGACGACGCATTCTTCTTCACGCAGCTCGGCACCTTTCTCGAACGCGCGGACAACACGGCGCGCATTCTCGACGTGCGCTTCGCCGACGCCGAGCCGAACTCGCGCGAGGCCGCGCGCCAGCTCGAAGACTTCTATTACTGGACGTCGATTCTGAGTTCGGTGTCGGCGCTGGAGATCTACCGCAAGGTGTATCGCGATGTCGTGACGCCGGCGCGCGTGGTCGAACTGATGATCCTGAATTCGCAGATGCCGCGCTCGCTGCTGGCGTCCCTCGATGGCGTCTGCGAAAACCTCGCGATGCTGCGCACGCAGGGCTCGAATCAATGCGAGCGCTTTGCGGGCAAGCTGCGCGCCGAACTGCTTTACTCGGATATCCGGCAGATTTTCGAAACCGGTCTGCACGCGTGGCTCACGCAGTTTCTCGCCCGCGTGTTCGAACTCGGCAACATGGTCGCGCGCACGTACCTGATGCTGCCTGTTGCCTGATGGAGTGCCCTCAATGTATCTGACGATCCGCCACGACACCTCTTACCGCTACGAATCGACGGTCCATTACTCGATCCAGCAACTGCGCCTCACGCCGTCGAGCGGTGCTTCACAGATCGTGCGGCGCTGGACGCTCGATGCGCCCGGCAAGCTCGACTCGACCTTCGACGCCTATGGCAACGTGCTGCACACGCTCGTGCTCAACAAGCAGCACGACGAGATTCGCGTGCATGTGTCGGGCGAAGTCGACACGTTTGCCTTGATCGACGGCCGGCTCGGCGACGATGCGGGCGCGATTCCGCTCGAGCATTTCACCTGTGCGACACGGTTGACGGACTGCGATCCGGCGATTCGCGAACTGGCGGCGTCTGTGCCGTCGCTCGACAAGCCGGCCGCGCTGATCGCGCTGGCGGAGAAGATCATCGATCGCGTGCAGTTCGAGACAGGCGCGACTGGTGTGACGAGCACGGCGTCGCAGGCGCTCGCGCTCGGCAAGGGTGTCTGCCAGGACCACGCGCATCTGATGCTCGCGTGCTGCCGCGCGCGCGGCATTCCGGCGCGCTATGTGAGCGGCTATATCGAACCTGGCGACGTCGAGCATGCGGCGAGTCACGCGTGGGTCGATGTGTGGCTCGCGGGCATCGGCTGGATTTCCGTCGACGTCACGCACGCCGCATTTGCGAGCGAGATGTATTGCCGGCTCGCGGCGGCGCGCGATTACGAAGCGGCGTCGCCCGTGCGCGGACGGCGGATCGGCGGACTGGAAGAGACGCTCGATGTATCCGTTGCAGTGAAGGCGCAGGAGCAGTCGCCGCAATAGGAGACGCAACGCAACACCTGGGTTTTCTCGGGCACACATCGGCTGCAGCGTGCCAGGCGCGCGCATTACAATGGCAGCGTCCCGCGGCGCTGCCCGCGGCCTGTGCCTTTTTCCGGCTCGCCCAACCGTTCGTTCGGGGCGGCCGTCTGGATTCCTGTCATGACTTACTGTGTGGCGATGTGCGTCGATGAAGGGCTCGTGTTCCTGTCGGATACACGGACCAATGCCGGCGTCGATCACATCAGCACCGCGCGCAAGATGTCGGTGTTCGAAGTGCCCGGCGAACGCATGCTGGTGCTGCTCGGCGCGGGCAATCTGTCGCTCACGCAGGCCGTGCTGCAAGAGTTGTCCGAGCCTACTGGACCTTCCGCTTCGTCGAAGCCCACGCTCTGGACCGTGCAGACGATGGCCGATGCCGCGCGCGTGGTCGGCCAGGCGGTGCGCGACGTGCATCTGCGCGAGGCGAATGCGCTGCAGGAATTCGGCGTCGACTTCAATTGCAGTTTCATTCTCGGCGGACAGATCCGTGAGCACGCGGAGGGCGGCAATGGCGCCGGGCAACCGAGGCCGCGCCTCTTCATGATCTATGCGGCGGGCAACTTCATCGAATCGTCGCGTGTGAACCCGTACTTTCAGATCGGCGAGTCGAAGTACGGCAAGCCGATCATCGACCGCGTGCTGATCCCATCCACGCCGCTCGACGAGGCCGCCAAGTGCGCGCTGATCTCGATGGATTCGACGCTGCGCTCGAACCTCTCGGTCGGGCTGCCGCTCGATCTGCTCGTCTATGAGAAAGATTCGCTGAAGGTGACGCGCTTCGTGTCGATCGATCAGGACAATGCCTACTACCAGATGATCCATCGCACGTGGGGCGAACGGCTTCGGCAGGTGTTCAGCGAGATTCCCGATCCGGACTGGCAAACCACGGGCGACGTGCCGCAGAACGGGCATGTCGGAGAGATGGTGCTGTATCGGCCGCCGGGCGAGTTGCACGCGGATGCAGAGCGCGGCACGCCGGCTGTCGACGCGCGGCCCGCGCAGACTCTGGCGCAAGCCGACAAGCCTAAAACACGCGGCTGATCACGCCGACACAGCGCGCCCGCTTCCGGGCGCATCCACTTTTTCCACTGGGGCAATGAAAAAAGCCAGCGTTGGCTTGCGCCGCGGCTGGCTTCAGAGTACGGCTCGACGTCTCGAGCCGTGCGTCATATTGTTCTATTAGAACTTGTGACGGATACCCAGGCTGATGATCTCTTGCGAGCTCGAGCCTGCTTGTGCGCCGTACGAGCCAACCGATGCGCCTGCGTCGACGATGGCACCAGTGCTTGCGTCGCGCTGATGGCCGCTTGCCTTCTGGTAAGCACCGATCAGGTACAGGTCGGTACGCTTCGACAGGTTGTAGTCGCCGCCCAGCGAAACCTGGTTGTAGCTTGCCGATGCGTCGCCAGAGCCGTGCGTGTAGGTGTAGCCCAGACCGACCAGCATTGCCGGCGTGATCTGGTAGCCAGCGAACGCGCCAGCAACCTGGTACTTCTGCTGCGACGCGAAGCCCGAGAATGCGTCCGGCTTGTACTGCGCGAAGCTGTAACGCAGGTTGAACGTGAACGGACCCGTGACATATTGGCCAGCGACCGACGTGATGTCGATCTGCTTGGCCGACTGGTACGCGCCGTTGATGTTCGAGCCGTCAAACGTAGCGTCCGACGTCACGCCCGTGTTCCACGTGCCACCCTGGTTGACACCCGGGACGACGCCGCGGCTTGCCAGCGTGTTCCCGTTTTCCATGCGGAAGTAGCCAGCTGCAACGCTGAACGGACCGCCGCTCCACGTTGCTGCGCCTGCCCACGATTGGCCTGCACCCGTTGCGCCAGCGACGCCGCCGAGAGCGTACATGCCTTCGAACTGGAAGCCGCTCCACACCGGCGAAACATACTTGATAGCGTTGTTCGTACGCGAGCTGTTGTCGTTGTTGTCAACGTCGCCCGGCGTCGTGAACGTGCTGCCGAAGTAGTTGTCAGCCGTCAGCGGCTGGACCAGGTCGACCAGCGGGTCGTACTGGCGACCCAACGTGACCGTACCGTACGCGTCGTGCGTCAAACCGACGTATGCCTGACGGCCGAACAGCTTCGTGCCCGTGCCGTACGAGCCCATCTTGCCGTTGTTCGGGTTGAAGCCGCTTTCCAACTGGAAGATCGCCTTCAGGCCACCGCCCAGGTCTTCCGTACCCTTCATGCCCCAGCGGCTACCTTGCAGGTTGCCCGCTGCGAGCTGCCACAGGTTGTCATTAGCCGTGTTGGCGTTGTGAATGTACTGGATCGAGTCATCGATCAAGCCATAAAGCGTCACGCTGCTCTGTGCATGTGCTGCGCCTGCAGCGCCGAGCAGTGCCAGCGAGAGCGTCGACAGTGCGATTCGTTTCATCCATTTCTCCACGCAGATGATTGGTTTTCGTTGTTGCGAAACGGAGAATAGCGCAGTGTCTCTAAGTGTAAGAACTGAAAAAAATTAAGGTGTATCGAAAAACCGACAGCCCGGTAGAAGCCTTGTATCGTAAGCTTGCCAACGATTGTTTCTGTTTCAGCAATATTGAATCTTTGTCTGCGGATTATTGTTCTTTTTATGACAGTGATCGATAGCATCGGTACGATTTACGTCATCAGGCGCATGTTTCGTGTAAGAAAGTTGTCTAGTCGACTACGGAAACTTCCGCTTCCACATTAAGAAGTCATAAGGCCTTCGAGCGTTCAGCTTGACGTTTCGGGTGGACAGTTCCGGGCGGATGTGATCGCGGCCGGCCAGCGCTGTTGAAGTGGACGCTTAACGGCTGGTGTTATCGGAAGGTGGCGTTTCCGCGTCGTTCGATGCGTTGCGGCGCCGGGCGAACGCGACGACGGCCATTGCAGTGCTCGCCGCGATCAGCATCGACTCCCACGGATGCCGCCGGACGTAACGGTCCGCCGCGACGGCTCTGCGTCTTGCTTCGACGATCGTCGAAGCAGCGGCGCGCGTTGCCTGCGTTTCGGCCTTGATGACAGTCTTGCCGATCGACACGGCCTTGCCGATGCCGGCGTCATGCTTTGCCAGCAATCGCGTTGCCATGGAAGGACGCGGTGTCGGCGGCGTGACGGTTGAAGCCTGCGGCGGATCGCTCACTGGACCGCGTCGCGCGTCTGTCGCCACCGTCGACGCCGCCAGCACGGATGCCAGCATCGCACGGCTGCCCGGCGGCGGGGCGGGCGCGAGTCCCCACGCGCCGCGCGGATCGTGCATGCGGCCACGCGCGGCGGCGAACTCCGCGCCGAGCAGCAACACGACCGCCGAGAAGTACAGCCACATCAGCAGCACCGCCAGCGAGCCGGCCGCGCCGAACGAATTGGCCATGCCGGCGTGCGCGAGATAGAGCGCGAAGAGCTTTTTGCCCGCCGAGAAGAGTGCAGCCGCCACCGTCCCGCCGACCAATGCATCGCGCCAGCGCACAGGCGCATCGGGCAGAAACTTGAGCAGCGCGGCGAACGCGACCGCGAGCACCATCCAGCCGACGGCCAGTTGCAGCAGATTGCCGATCACCACATACGGCGAGTCGCCCCAGATCCAGTTGCCGACAAACGTGATAGCCGTGTCGAGCACCAGTGACACGATCAGCAGGAACGCCACGCCGAGCACGAGGCCGAACGAGATCAGCCGCACGCGCACCAGCGCGAACACGCTCGACGCGCGCGGCGCCACCGACGGCCACACGATATTGAGCGCACTATTCAACGACGAAAAGGTCGCGGACGCGCCCACGGCCAGCAGGACGAACGAGATGATCGCAGCGATGCCGCCCGCGCCGCCGCTGCGATGCGCGTTCTGCACGATCGTCGTGACGGCGGCTGCGGCATCGTTGCCGAGCACGCTATGCACCTGTCTGAACAATTCGCCGCGCGCGGCTTCAGCGCCGAAGAACCAGCCGGAGATGGCGATCACCATCACGAGCGTCGGCGCAAGCGAGAACGCCGCATAGAACGCGATGCCCGCCGCCATCGCCGCGCAGCGGTTCTCGGAGAACTGCCGCAACGCGCCGGCAGCCCACGACGCCTGCTTCTTCGCGACCGTTTGCAGCTTGTCGGCGGACAGTGAATCGAGTTCCATGACGGTCCTTCATGACGAGGGTTGATACGCCGGACAGACAACGCATGGCATCGCGGATTCATCGCGCATTGACGTGCGCCGGGGCATGCAACTGACAATCGTATTACGCAAGCGTCATGCCCATCTACCTATGCGAATACAACAAGAATGAGCAACAGGACTGAACCACAACGCCAAGTCGTCGAGCATAGATCGTGCTGCACTTTATGGTTCCCTCTGCTTACGATCGTCAGGAAACGACTTATACTTTTTTCACCTCCCCACAAATAGAACGAGAGGCGATCATGTTGCAAATGTCCCGCCGTCAGTTTCTGAAAGTGACGGCGAGCACGCTGGCCGGATCGAGTTTGGCCCTGATGGGCTTCTCGCCGGAACCCGCGCTCGCCGAAGTCCGACAGTACAAACTGGCTCGTACTACCGAAACGCGCAACACGTGTCCTTATTGCTCCGTCGGCTGCGGCATCCTGATGTATGGCCTCGGCGACGGCGCGAAGAACGCGACTGCCAGCATCATCCACATTGAAGGCGACCCGGACCACCCGGTCAATCGCGGCACATTGTGCCCGAAAGGGGCGAGCCTGATCGACTTCATCCATAGCCCGAGCCGTTTGAAGTATCCCGAGTATCGCGCTGCTGGTTCCGATCAGTGGCAACGCATCTCGTGGAACGACGCGCTCGACCGCATCGCGAAGCTGATGAAAGAAGACCGCGACGCGAATTTCGTCGAAAGCACGCCCGACGGCAAGAAGGTCAACCGCTGGCTGACCACGGGCATGCTCGCGGCGTCGGCGGGCAGCAACGAGGTCGGCTATCTGACGCACAAGACCGTGCGCAGCATGGGGATGCTCGCGTTCGACAACCAGGCGCGTGTCTGACACGGCCCGACGGTGGCAGGTCTTGCCCCGACGTTTGGCCGTGGTGCGATGACGAACCATTGGGTCGACATCAAGAACGCGGACGTGATTCTGGTGATGGGCGGCAATGCAGCCGAGGCGCACCCGTGCGGCTTCAAATGGGTGACCGAGGCGAAGGCGCACAACAAGGCGAAGCTGATGGTCGTCGATCCGCGCTTTACGCGCACGGCTTCCATCGCGGACTTCTATGCGCCGATCCGCACGGGCACGGACATCGCGTTCCTTGGCGGCGTGATCAACTATCTGCTGACCAATGACAAGATCCAGCACGAGTACGTGAAGAACTACACGGACATGCCGTTCATCGTCCGTGAAGACTTTGCGTTCAACGACGGTATCTTCTCCGGCTACGACGCGAACGCGCACAAGTACGCAGACAAATCGACGTGGGACTACGAGCGCGGCGACGACGGCTTCGTCAAGGTCGACACGACGCTGCAGCATCCGCGCTGCGTGTACAACCTGCTCAAGCAGCACTATTCGCGCTATACGCCGGAGATGGTCGAAAAGACCTGCGGCACGCCGAAAGACAGGTTCCTGCACGTCTGCGAGACACTTGCGACTACCTCGACGCCGGGCCGCGCGGGCACGATTCTCTATGCGCTCGGCTGGACGCATCATTCGATCGGCGCGCAGATGATCCGCACGGGCGCGATGGTGCAACTGCTGCTGGGCAATATCGGCATCGCGGGCGGCGGGATGAACGCACTGCGTGGCCACTCGAACATCCAGGGTTTGACGGACCTGGGCCTGATGTCGAATCTGCTGCCGGGCTACATGACGCTGCCGAACGAGCCGGAACAGGATTTCGACGCCTATATCAAGAAGCGCGCGGCGCAGCCGCTGCGGCCCAACCAGTTGAGCTACTGGAAGAACTATCGCGCCTTCCACGTGAGCATGATGAAGTCGTGGTGGGGCGACGCCGCGACGGCCGATAACAACTGGGGCTTCGACTATCTGCCGAAGCTCGACAAGCCGTACGACCTGCTGCAGACCATCGAGCTGATGTACCAGGGCAAGATGAACGGCTATATCTGCCAGGGCTTCAATCCGCTCGCGGCCGCGCCGAACAAGGCGAAGACGGCGGCGGCCCTTGCGAAGCTGAAGTGGCTCGTCATCATGGACCCGCTCGCGACGGAAACGTCCGAGTTCTGGAAGAACTACGGCGAATACAACGACGTCGATGCATCGAAGATCCAGACGGAAGTGTTCCGGCTGCCGACCACCTGCTTCGCGGAAGAGCGCGGTTCGTTAGTCAGTTCGAGCCGCGTGCTGCAATGGCACTGGCAGGGCGTGGAGGGCCCGGGCGAGGCACGCAGCGATCTCGAGATCATGTCGGGCCTCTTCCTGCGCATGCGCAAGGCGTACAAGGAACAGGGCGGCAAGTATCCCGATCCGATCGTCAACCTGAACTGGACGTACGCGCATCCCGACAGCCCGACGCCCGAAGAGATCGCGATGGAGTTCAGCGGCAAGGCGCTCGCGGACCTGCCCGATCCCAAAGATCCGAGCAAGGTGCTCGTCAAGAAGGGCGACCAGCTGGCCGGCTTCGCGCAACTGAAGGACGATGGCACGACGGCGAGCGGCTGCTGGATCTTCTGTGGCGCGTGGACCCAGAACGGCAACCAGATGGGCCGGCGCGACAACAGCGACCCGACGGGCATCGGTCAGACGCTCGGCTGGGCGTGGGCGTGGCCTGCGAACCGGCGCGTGCTGTACAACCGCGCATCGTGCGACCTGAACGGCAAGCCGTTCGACCCGAAGCGCAAGCTGATCGCGTGGAACGGCGCGAGCTGGAGCGGCCCCGACATCCCCGACTACAAGATCGACGAGGCGCCCGAAAACGGCATGGGGCCGTTCATCATGAACCCGGAAGGCGTCGCGCGTTTCTTCGCGCGCGACGGGATGAACGAAGGGCCGTTCCCCGAGCACTACGAGCCGTTCGAAACGCCGCTCGGCTACAACACGTTCCATCCGAACAATCCGCTGGCGACGAACAACCCGGCCGCGCGCGTGTTCCCGGACGACCGCAAGGCGTTCGGCAAGGCGGCTAATTTCCCGCATACGGCGACCACCTATCGTCTGACGGAGCACTTCCACTTCTGGACCAAGCATGCGCGCCTGAACGCGATCATCCAGCCGCAGCAGTTTGTCGAAATTGGCGAGGACCTCGCAAAGCAGGTCGGTGTGGTGGCGGGCGACCGCGTGAAGGTGTCGAGCAATCGTGGGTACATCATCGCTGTGGCTGTCGTCACGAAGCGGATCAAACCGCTGATGATCGACGGCAAGAAGGTGCAGACCGTCGGCATTCCGTTGCATTGGGGTTTCAAGGGGCTCACGAAGCCGGGCTATATCACCAACACATTGACGCCTGTCGTGGCCGACGCGAATTCGCAGACACCGGAATTCAAGTCGTTCCTCGTGAAGGTCGAGAAGGCATAGGGGAGGCGTCATGGCATTTCAATCGCTCGATATCAGACGTCTTTCCGCCACGACCGTGCAGCCGACGTCGGTGCGCGAGCCTGTCACCGGAGAAGTCGCGAAGCTGATCGACGTGACCAAGTGCATCGGCTGCAAGGCGTGCCAGACGGCGTGCATGGAGTGGAACGACTTGCGCGACGAGATCGGCATCACGACGGGCGTCTACGACAACCCGCGCGATCTCTCCGAGCATTCGTGGACAGTGATGCGCTTCACCGAGTACGAGAACCCGAAAGGCGATCTCGAATGGCTGATCCGCAAGGACGGCTGCATGCACTGCGAAGATCCGGGTTGCCTGAAGGCGTGTCCGTCACCGGGCGCGATCGTGCAGTACACGAATGGCATCGTGGATTTCCACGAGGAGAACTGCATCGGCTGCGGCTACTGTATTGCGGGCTGCCCGTTCAATATTCCGCGGCTTTCGAAGGCGGATCATCGCGTCTACAAATGCACGCTTTGCTCGGATCGCGTCGGCGTGGGCCAGGAACCGGCGTGCGTAAAAACCTGCCCGACGGGCGCGATCGTGTTCGGCACCAAGGTCGACATGATCCAGCACGCGGAAGAGCGCATTACGGACCTGAAGGAGCGCGGCTTCGAACACGCGGGACTGTACAACCCGGCCGGCGTGGGCGGTACGCACGTGATGTACGTGCTGCATCACGCGGACCAGCCGTCGCTCTATCACGGCTTGCCTGACGATCCGCACATCAGTCCGTTCGTGAAGCTGTGGAAAGGCCTCGCGAAGCCGCTCGGCGTCGCAGCGATCGCGCTGACGGCGCTGGCGGGCTTCTTCCACTACACGCGCGTCGGTCCGAACGAAGTCAGCGAAGAAGACGAAGACGCCGCCCGCAACGCCGCGCGCGATATCCGCGAACGTCGCGAACAGAAGCCCGAGGAGCCCGTCAAATGAAACATCATCGGCATGAGAACCCGGACCTGATCCTGCGCTATACGCCGAACGAGCGCACGAATCACTGGATCACGGCGATCACGTTCGTGCTGCTCGCGTTGTCGGGCCTGGCGCTGTTTCATCCGTCGATGTTCTGGCTGTCCGCGCTGTTCGGCGGCGGACAATGGACGCGTATCCTGCATCCGTTCATCGGCCTCGTGATGTTCGTGTCGTTCATGATTCTTGCGCTGCGCTTCTGGCATCACAACTATCTCGACGCCGACGACCGGCAGTGGCTGCGCCAGATCAACGACGTGCTCACCAACCGCGAAGACCGGCTACCGGAAGTTGGCAGATACAACGCCGGGCAAAAGCTGCTGTTCTTTGTGCTGGTGCTATGCCTGCTGCTGTTGCTGCTAAGCGGCATCGTCATCTGGCGTGCGTATTTTGCGTTCTATTTCCCGATCGAAGTGGTGCGCGTCGCGGCCGTGATTCACGCCGTGACGGCGTTCGTGCTGATCTGCAGCATCATCGTCCATATCTACGCGGCGATATGGGTGAAGGGTTCGATCGGCGCGATGGTGCGTGGCACGGTGACACTCGGTTGGGCGCGCAAGCATCATCCGAAGTGGTTTCGCGAGAGCATCAAGTAACCTGTGCGCGGCGCGCGCCGGGCCAGTAGTGCGCGCTGCGTCTGCATATCTGCTACTGTTGACGCCATCCATGTTTCTGACTAGCAGGAACCTGAATTGGTGCAACGCATCCTGGAACCCGGCCAGATCGAATCGATCGATCACTCCGCCATTCCGCGCCTGCGGATGCCGGAGCGCGCGACGCTATTCTCGACGCGCGCCGCACGCCTTCGCCAACTGGCGGGTGCGAGTCCCATTGGCGGCTATATCCGGCTGATGGCGACGCTGGCCGACGCGCAGCAGCAAACGCTCGCGCAGATCAGCGCGACGATGCCCTCCACCGAATCCATTGACCTCGCGCAGCAGCATTCGATGCCCATCGCGCCCGCGACCACGGCGGAACGCGATCCGTTGTGGCGCGACGTCTTGCAGCGTCTGCTCGATCGCGTCGAAGCGGCGGGACTGGTGACGCCCATGCTCGCCCGCGTGATCGACGACTTGCGCGTGAAAACTGCAGAAGAACTCGACGCACTCGCCGACGCGATCCTCGCGCTGCGCTTCAACGAAGTCGAGCCGGCGTCCGCGCCGTTCGTGATGGCCGCGCTGCAGGTGGTGTGGACGGACATCGCGAGCCGCATCGATCAGCGCGCCGTGCCGTATCTCGATGCGCCCGGCGCGTGTCCCGTGTGCGGCGTGCCGCCCGTCGCGAGCATCGTGCGGGTCGGCGGGCAGTTCCAGGGCTATCGCTATGTGCAATGTGGCCTGTGCTCGACCGAATGGCATGTGGTGCGCGTCAAGTGTACGAATTGCGACTCGACGAAGGGCATCGCGTATCACGGCATCGACGGCGGCAGCGAAGCGCTCAAGGCTGAATCGTGCGACGAGTGTCACACGTATCGCAAGATCGGCTATCAGGAGAAAGACTACGACTTCGAGCCGCTTGCCGACGACCTCGCGAGCCTCACGCTCGATCTGCTGATGAACGAAGCAGGCTATAAGCGCAGCAGTCCGAATCCGCTGTTATGGCCGGAAGTGCCTTCGGACGAGTGAGCCGTCGTCGTAGCAACCGCGCGGGGGACGCAAGCGTGAGCGAAGTGTCGGGAAACCAGCTGAACCGGGACATGCACGCGTTGCTTGCGCGCGTGCCGGCTGTCGAGCGCATGCTGTCGTCGGCACAAGCGCTACCATTGATCGATGAATACGGCCGCACGCAGGTCGTCGACGCGATACGCGCGGCCGCCGATTCGCTAAGGCGCGACCTGCTCGCGGGCACTTCTGTCGATGAATCGTTCAGCTTTGAAACGAAGCTAATCGACGACGCGTCGCGCACGCTCGCCGCTCGCGCGCAGCCCCATTTGCGCGCGGTGTTCAATCTGACGGGCACCGTATTGCATACGAATCTCGGGCGCGCACTGCTGCCCGACGAAGCCGTGCGCGCGGTGGTCGATGCGCTCACGCGGCCGATGAACCTCGAGTTCGATCTTGCCACGGGCAGCCGCGGCGATCGCGACGATCTGATCGACGAACTCATCTGCGAACTGACGGGCGCCGAGGCAGCGACGGTGGTCAACAACAACGCGGCGGCCGTGCTGCTGACGTTGTCGGCGCTCGCGTCGAAGAAGGAAGTGGTGGTGTCGCGCGGCGAACTGGTCGAGATTGGCGGCGCGTTCCGTATTCCCGACATCATGTCGCGCGCGGGCGCGAAGCTGCGCGAGATCGGCACGACGAACCGCACGCATCTGAAGGATTACGACGAAGCGATCAATGCGCGCACCGCGCTGCTGATGAAGGTTCATTGCAGCAACTATGCGATTGAAGGCTTCACAAAAAGCGTGTCCGTCGATGAAGTCGCGCAGATCGCGCATGCGCGCGGCCTGCCGATGGCCGTCGATCTCGGCAGCGGCACGCTCGTCAATCTCGCGCAGTTCGGTTTGCCGACCGAGCCGACCGTGCGCGAGACGGTCGAAGCGGGCGCCGATCTCGTCACGTTCAGCGGCGACAAGCTGCTGGGCGGGCCGCAGGCGGGCTTGATCGTCGGACGCGCGGAGTTGATCCGCAAGATCAAGAAGCATCCGCTCAAGCGGGCGCTGCGCGTCGGCAAGCTGACGCTCGCGGCGCTCGAACCTGTGTTGCAGCTTTATCGCGCGCCCGAGCGGTTGCGCGAGCGGCTGACGACATTGCGCCTGTTGACGCGTCCCGCCGCCGACATGCAGGAACAGGCGGCGCGTGTGCAAGCAGTGCTGCAACGCGCGCTAGGCGAAGCGTACAGCGTGACGGCGGAGCCGATGATGAGCCAGATCGGCAGCGGCGCGTTGCCTGTCGATCAGTTGCCGAGCTTCGGTCTTGCGATCCGCAATGCAGCCGGCAAGCGCGGCGGCCGCGCGCTGATGAAGCTCGAAGAAGCGCTGCGCGCGTTGCCGCGCCCGGTGCTCGGACGCATTGCCGACGACGCGCTGTACCTCGATCTGCGCTGCCTCGAGGCCGTCGACGAAGCCGTGTTCATCGCGCAATGCGCGGAGCTGCGCATATGATCGTCGGCACGGCGGGCCATATCGATCACGGCAAGACGACACTGGTACGCGCGCTGACGGGCGTCGACACCGACCGCCTGAAGGAAGAGAAGGCGCGCGGTATTTCGATCGAACTCGGCTACGCCTACACGCCGCTCGACAACGGCGACATACTCGGCATGATCGACGTGCCGGGCCACGAAAAGCTCGTGCATACGATGGCAGCGGGCGCGTGCGGCATCGACTATGCGCTGCTCGTGATCGCCGCCGACGACGGCATCATGCCGCAGACGCGCGAGCATCTCGCGATCCTGCAACTGCTTGGCATTACGCGCGGCGCGATCGCTTTGACAAAAATCGATCGCGTGGATGACGCGCGCATCGCGCAGGTGCGCGAAGAGATTCGCGCGTGGCTTGCCGCGACGCCGTTCATCGATGCACCCGTCTTCGACACGAACGCGACTTCACCCGACGATGCCGGCGTGCGCGCGCTGTCGAGTCATCTGCGCGACGCGGCCGTTGCGTGGCGCGCGCGGCGCGACGACGGGCTGTTCCGTCTCGCTGTCGACCGCGTGTTCACGCTTGCGGGGCAGGGCACGATCGTGACGGGCACGGTGTTCGCCGGGCGCGTCGCAACGGGCGACACGTTGATGCTCGAACCGGCGCATCGAGCCGTGCGCGTGCGCAGCATCCACGCTCAAAACCGTGCAGCCGAGGTAGGGCGCGCGGGACAGCGCTGCGCGCTCAATCTCGCCGGTATCGACAAAGATGCGATTGTGCGCGGCGACTGGATCGTCGATGCGCGGCTCGCAAAACCGGGCGAGCGCTTCGACGTCGAGCTGACGCTGCTCGCGGACGCGGATATCACGCTGCAACACTGGGCGTCGCTGCATGTGCATATCGGCACGCTGCATCGTGTCGCGCATGTCGCGTTGCTCGAAGGCGATACGCTCGCGGCCGGTAGCAGCGCGCGCGTGCAGCTGGTGTTCGATGCGCCTGTTTGCGCGTTGCCGGGCGATCGCTTCATCGTGCGCAATGCGCAGGCGACGCGCACGGTCGGCGGCGGGCGCGTGCTCGATCCGTTCGGGCCGCCGCGCAAGCGCAGAACGGCGGAGCGGCGCGCGTGGCTCGACGCATTGCAGGCGTGGCTCGACGACGGCCGTATCGGTCCGCTGCTCGACGAGGCGCCGCGCGGCGTCACGCGTTCGATGCTGATGCAACTGACGGGGCTGCCCGCCGACGCATTGCCGCTGCCTGCCGATGCCGACGAGATCGCGCTGCACGGCAAGGACGCGGGCGATGCCGTCGTCGTGTTACGCACGCACTGGGCGCGTTTGCGATCGAATGTGGTTGCCGCGCTCGATCAATATCATGCGCGCTCGCCCGACGAACTCGGACCGGATGCCGCGCGCTTGCGGCGCATCGCGGCGCCGCTGGTACACGACGCGATGTGGCGCGCGCTAGTCTACTCGCTCGTGGCCGAAGGTGTCGTTGCGAGAAGCGGGCCGTGGTTGCATGCACCGGGGCATTCGATTGCGCTCGATTCGAACGAGCAAGGTCTCGCGGACGGGTTGCTGCCGCTGCTTCTGGAGGGACGCTTCGATCCGCCGTGGGTGCGTGATCTCGCGAAGACGACGGGGCAGCACGAAGATGCCGTGCGCCAGGTGTTGCGCAAGCTCGCGCGGCAAGGCGACGTGCATCAGGTAGTCCACGATCTGTTTTATCACCGCGACGTGGTGCATGAGCTTGCGCGGCTCGTCGCAGGGATTGCGAATGGGCATGGCGGCGCACTGGGCGCATCGGGGTTTCGCGACGCGACTGGCCTGGGGCGCAAGCGCGCGATCCAGATTCTGGAGTTCTTCGATCGCATCGGCTATACGCGCTTTCAACGCGAGATGCACTGGCTGAGGCCGGATTCGCATTTGCGTGAGGCGCTTGAGTGCGAAGCGGGTGCGTGATGTGGAGTCGCGCGATTGCGCACGCCATGGGTGATGGTGTTGTTTAGTGCTCGCTATAATCGGTTGCGGAAAGGTTGGGGCCGAGCTGGAGTGGTCAACGGAAGGCATTCGTATCTGGTGGTGCGGCTGAGCTTCAAACTCAGTAGGGGGTGTCAGCCACTCTCTGGTCGGTTCGACTCCGGCTGCCTTCCGCCACAGCGCTTTTCACGACTCTGAAGACTCGCTGTGGAGTTCACCAATTAATGTCGTTTACGACACGAATTGGTTGGCGGTTTCAAACATGAAGCGCAACACAATGCCTAGTGAACGGAATTATCAGGTTGAGAAGCAAGTGCAAGCATGGTGGCGAAGACTTCGAACGGCGAGTGGAAAGCGTGTGTGGCACGTGGCCGGCTGTTGAGGCTGTCAGCGATGCCATCAAGGTCGTCCTGGCTGTAGACCGAGAGATCCGTGCCCTTGGGCAGATATTGACGTAGCAGACCATTGGTGTTCTCGCACGTGCCACGCTGCCAGGGGCTGTGAGGGTCGCAGAAATAGACCTTCACACCGGTCGCGGCCGCGAGCTCCTGGTGGCAGGCCATTTCCTTGCCCTGGTCATACGTGAAGCTCTGTCGCAGCGGCGCAGCGATGGAATTCAGTTTGGCGGAGAAGCCCGCGAGTGCCGAGGCAGCTGTCGCATCGTCCATGCGGGCAAGCAGCACAAGGCGGCTGGAGCGTTCGACCAGCACGCCCACGGAAGAGGCATTGTTTGCACCCTTGATGAAGTCGCCTTCCCAGTGGCCCGGCATCACGCGGTCGTCCACCTCGGGTGGGCGCACGTGAATGCTGACCATATCTGGAATCTGACCGCGCCGGTCTGTGCCTCGACTTCGCGGCATGCGATCGCTGCGATGGTGGCGTAGACAGGCGACGAGCTGGCGACGCAGTTCCCCATACGGACGGGCGTAGATAGCCGTATAGATGGTCTCGTGCGAGACCCGCTGGGACGAATCATTCGGGTACATACGTTTGAGGGTACCTGATATCTGCTGAGGCGACCATTTCCAGTCCAGCAGCGTGAGGACGATGCGCCATGTAACACCCTGCGGATCGAGCTTGGCGGGGCGCCGGCCAGCCGCACGTCGCGCCACGCTTAGCACCTGTGCCGGCACCGAAGCATAGCGGTCAGGCCCGCAGTTGCGAGCCAGTTCGCGACTCACCGTTGCAGGTGAGCGCCCAAGCATACGGGCCATAGCCCGTATGCTTGAACCCTGCAGATGCTGGCTGGCAATCGTCAGCCGCTCTTCAGGCTGGAGTTGTTGATATCGTTTTTCCATGGCAACACCTTATATGAATCAGGGTGTTGCACTTCAAACTTGAGAACTCGGTTGTATTGAGCAAGAGGTCTTCTGTACGACGGAGAACTTCAAGCCCTTTTCTCTGCGAATCATATTGAGGGACGGATGCTTTTCTGCAGCAAGAGCACTGTCCTCCTATGGAACTTGCGTATCTCGGAAAAATCGAGATTCTTTGCTTGCTCCATTTCCTGAACATCTGATGCTCATGCAACTAAGTTGAGAATCGTCTAGCGGGCCTTTTGCCGTCGCCCCGTCGAGCGAGGCGTGGTACGCGTCAACTATGGTAGCCGGCGTGTCAGTGACAACTATTGTGGTCGGTTGCCTTCCTAATTAGCTACCTTAGCGGGGAAGAGGGCGTGAAGGGTACCGGCATCATCAGTTCACTCGCTGTGTTCGACGCGTTCGCAGCACCCAATGCACGGTTATCGTCGAGCAGCCGTTCGATTCCCGGCAAGCCCGTTTTTATTTCACGGCGGCTACGACATTCATCGCATGCTTGCTGATAGTTTGCTTCCCGCACGTTGGACTGCACGCGCGAGTTCGTGAGACAGCAGAAGCTCAGGGCGCCGCACCCGACCGAAAGCTCATGACAACGGGAGCGTCTTCTTCACTGAGCATGAGCATGTAAATCAACGGGAATTCGTGGCCATTTTGAGCAACTTGCGTGAGGTGGGGGAGGGCCCCCTCAGGCATCTTACAGAAACGATGTCCGTCGCGACCCGACGGGTGTCCGGCAAGCCTCCTTGGGCGCTTCGCTGCAAGCAGCCTGCGGAACGACTGCGGACTGCGGTGCCTGCTGCGCTGGCTCTCGCCGCTCACCAGCGACGGTGCCGTGAGCAGCCTGCGTGAGGAACGCTAGCCACCCGCGGAACCTGTCGCCCGCCGCCCCGGGGATGCGCCGGTAGTCTCGTCTCTGCTCTGGATTGGCCCTCACGGCCCCGAACGGAGGACGATGCAAGTTCAATATCGGCCAGCCAGATCTCGGCATCGATATGCACCCGATTGAAGCAGTTAATACGAGCTTCCCGGTTGCTGATGCATTACATATCGCCTATGTTTATAGCGCTAGCGAATACGGTGCCTCAACCCATGGGGTGACGAGGGATGCGTCGACCCTCCGCGCTCCACTACTGACAATCGCGTAGGGAGACATCATGGCTTCGGTAATCATCGATGTGAGTGCATCGATTATCTATAACGATTCGACTAAGGCCGCCGCGAATGCGACCGTAATTCAGAATGCACTGAATAATGTCAGTACGCTCACCTACGTGCAGGTCCAGGTGAATACTCCCGGTGTTTACTACTGCAATCAGGTTGTGATGCCGACCAACACGTCGTTCTTGCTCGGCTACGGCGTAACGCACCGCAAGCCCGCGAACTACAACCTGTGCATGTTCATCAACAAGGGGGCGCTTCAAAGTACTCCGGTTGGTGACAGCAATATTGGATTCTTCGGTCAAGGCACGATTGACGGTAACGCCGCGAGCCAGACGAGCCTCACGCAGGCAGTCAGCTTGATTACGCCCAATACCTTCCTCTATGGTATCCAGGGCGAGATATCGATGATCAACGTGAAGAACTTCGAGTGCGCGGTGGCAAATCCATACAATACGAATGGCTTCTTTTGCCAGTACATTGGTACTGACGGGTATTTCCACGACATGAATCCGAATGTGGAACGTGACTTCATACATATCAACGGTCCATCGAAGCACATTGTTGTGGAGCGCTGCAGTGGATTTTCGAATGACGCGTTTATCGCGCTAAACGCGTGGGATTGGCACCGCAGTAGTCCCACGGTCGGCGACATTGTGGACGTACGGATCAACGACTGTGCATATTATGGTTGTACCGGCCTCGCTGGCCAGACCCGGACTTCCAGTCTTGTCGTGTTCCTGCCGGGCACCCGGACAACGGGTAGTGGCACCGGCACCGGCAACGTCAGGAATGTGTCGGTGGACGGCTGGGAGGTCAATATGAGCACCGCGCCGGCTGCACCGGCATCGCCGGGGTTCGCGATCACGGGTGACTTCGATCAGGTGAACGGTTCGGAGTATTCCGGGGTCGGTCTGGTCGAAAACGTCAGGGTCACGCGCGGGTATTACGCTATGACGAACTCGAACTGCAGCATGATGGTCGTGCAGAAGACCCCGAGCGGATCTCCCGCCGATGGCCAGAACACACTTACAGTGCGTAACGTTGTCGTCGAGCAGGTGCATTGCGATGCGTCGGTCGGCGCGAATGGCCATATCGCCGTGTCGATACAGGTGCCGTACAACACGTTCAACCTGGATGGCTTGAAGTTCAAGGACTGTGAATGGACCCCGTCGAACCTGACGTCGAACCAGGCGTTTATCCAGTTCGGCAATAAGACGGTAGCCCGTCAGGTAATCATCGATGGGCTCACAATCAATTCGAGCGGCGCGACCGCCCCTACGGCGGCGTGCTTTATCAACCAGTACAGCGCTGGAAATGCGGCGGTGATCGATGACCTGACGCTGGACCGGATTATGACCGCACAGGGATATCAGATACCGCAAGCTTGGTTCCTGCTGTCGGGCGGCGTGAACAACTTCCGGTCGCGCGGTAACAACATCGTCGGCCCGAATGGTGGCGCCGATGGTCAAGGAATATATCTGGTCGCGAATACTGCGTACATCGGTTACGGCGTGGTCTCCGATGGCTACTTCAACGGCGTCAAGGCTGGCGTGCAGATCAACAATGCATCGGCTGCCGGCGTGACGCTGGAGTGGCGTGACTGCAAGATCCTGAATCAAACGCACCCGATTTTTATGAATGGCGCGTTCACCGCGAACATCTCGTATGTTGGCGGCATGTTGAGCACAGGGGCGAATCTGGTCCGTAACGTGTCGGGGGCGACGACTTTGTCGCTATTTGGCACGACGGTTAGCGGTACTGGTGCCCAAGCAGTCACCGTTGTGTCGGGTACGGTGCGCATCACGAAGTCGGACCTTGCGCCGATCACCGCGAGCGGTGCGGTGCTGACGCCGCAGAACAACGATATCGTCAATTTTGCGGGTACGCCTTCTTATACGGGTGCCGTGGTGCAGGGTGGCGGCACGGGGGCGGGCATGTATATCTATCGCGGTACGGGCGCGACGGGTTGGGTGAAACTGAATTGAGCCTTCGATGAATTGCGGTTCGCGTCTCTATTCGACCTTTACTCGCCTGGATGCATCCAAGTGGGCGGGTTGGCAGGCGGCGGCTGTTCGGCGTTGAGAGCGGCCGTTGGGACGATGCGACTTCAAAGGTCTGCCCTTGGTCGGTTTTTGCCTTTCGCTTAGTTGGAGTTGTAATAGTGATATGCGTTGAACGGTGTTCGGCCATAAAGGAAAACACGTTGCCCAGCTAAGGCGCGATCGTGACAAGGAGTGTCACGTCCACGACGTAATCCGGCGGGGGCGTGCCTGGCCCGAAGTCGCCCGGGAGATAGTGAAACCTGCCGCCATAATGAATCGTGTGCGGACCTGCCGGCAGCGGCCGAAGCATGAGGTAGTAGCCGTTAGCGGCACCCGTACCCGTTCCGTAAATCTGTTCAGGTAGACCAAAAACCCAGCGGAACGCTGCTGTGAATGTGAAACGGTCGGTAGAAACACGATACGACTCGATATCGTTCACAGGGACGTTGTCGATAGTGACAAACATGTCTTGGATCCGGTCGGCGAAGCGGTCCGCGATTGCACGTTCGCCCGCGGCCTTGGTCGGGGTGTATGCGCCGGGAGGCAGCAATGTCGACGAAAAAGTATCTAGTGTTGCGAGCAGGATGGACGTCCCTGCAGGAATAACGTCTGCGGACTGGTCGCAAACCTGTGGCGCATTGGGAACGCCAAGTGCATGAAAGTAGGGGCTGGGCGTGGTCCAGTACCAGACGCTGCCGCTTTGGCCGGCCGAAATTGGACGGGAACAGTTGATGAGTGGATTCGGGTAGAAAGGACCGTTGTCGATACCGTTCACCCATTGCCAGAAAGAAACCACCCACTGTTTATAGGTTTTCCCCTGGAAGTGCGCATGCCGGGGAGCGACTAGACGCGCGGTGGATTTGTCAGCGGCGGGGGTGGCCGGGCTAGCGACGGCTTTGTTAGCAACCGTTGTCGGGCTGGCTGCGTTGTCTGTTCCGCCGCCTCCGCATCCGGTGAGTGCAACCGCAATGGTTGCGACGATCGCCGCCGTTCGCAACCTCTTCGGTGCCTCTGCAACGTGTGCAAAAAGGCCTTGATCTGTGCCATTCATCACGCTCTCCTACCGGGATTTATTGCTTCGCTGCCCGCTGATCGCGTTGTGTGATTGTTTATAAACCTCCTACAAAAGCAGCGCACGACAAAAAGATGGCGGCATTCGACAGACCGTTTCGGTTGACACGGTTGGCGCAAAAATGTAAGGCGGCACCGACCGGGCTTTGATCGGCTAGAGCCTTCGCACGCGACTGCCCTTTCCTGGCACGACCGACTACGCAGTGCATGTGCGACGGATAGCCGTCCCACGCATCGCAATCGAGCACAGCTTTGGATACGGTGCATCGACCGCATTCTGGCAGCGGGGAAAAAGCCGCAATCCAAGCGGTTACCAATCACCCCCCATTTCAACCGGTCTTGACGTCGCATCCTACGGGCAGCGGACGTCGTGCGATTCGCTCCGCCTCCACGCGTTTGAGACCAAACGCCTGCAACACAATTGCCGCGGTGCGCTCGGCGAACTTCTCCTCGCTGGATCGAAGCGCCTTTCGGGCGTGAACCGTTCGCTTCGCTGAGGCGGCTAAGTGCAGTTCAGCAGCAATTCCCGCGAGGATGGTGCCGATAACGGAGATGAGGCACATCAGCCGGTCTGTGACAACAAAGCGCCTCTCTGAAATTCCTCTCTCGCTGTCCCGCAGCAGTCGCTGACCGAGACCCCTGCTTAACGCGCGCGATGAAAACCCTTCGCGTATCAGGAGTTGCCCCCACACCGGCTCCCGGTAGGCGCGCATAAGCGTATGACGCACGCAGACAGCGATCACTTCTGCGGGATCGGACAGGTCGCCGGCGAGGCGATCGAGCGCATTCGCGAATTCCTCAGACAGCCACTCGACAAGCGCAACGAAGATTCCTTCCTTCGATTCGAAGTGGTTGTAAAACGAGCCGAACCCGACGTCAGCGGCTTCCGTGATCTCGTTGATGGTTACGGCGTCCATGCCCTTTTGCGTCACTAGCCCGAACGCAGCGTCGAGCATGCGGTCTCGCGTCTCGCGCTTTCGTCGGGCACCGCGCGTATGACGCTCATTGTCCGTCTCCCGGGGTGCTATCAGTGCCGCGAGGTCATGTCGACGGCTCGCGCGCGGGTTCCAGCCATCCGGCATGTCGGCTCCTCATTTAAGGTACGGTTCAATTTATGGAATTTAACATCATGATTGACAATAATATCAGTTATGGGTTTAATGTCACATGTGCGGCTAGACAAACGGAAGAATAGGGAATCGGGCGGAGCAGGTGGAGAACCCGGTAGTGGTCTTCCGCCGATCCTGGGCCGAAGCTGGCGGACCGCCAGACCGGCGTGGCGGATAGGCATGGAAACATGCTGGTCACATTCTGATTGCGCGCGTTCCGTCGGGAGATTTTCACGAATCCGACGTGTAACGGGCATCAGGCGCTTACTGGCACTTGTTGAACGCAACGGCTGACTGGTAAGGGCGCTGTGCCGTATGCCGTGACCGGACGGAAATTTCGCCCATTGATTAACCAGACTATAAGTAGGACTGCAAACGTATCAAGAAAGCTAATTTTGTGCGTCCGCGCTGAGGGCGAACCGTGCTTCCCGGCACATCAGGGTTCCACAGCATCGGGCAACCTTTTTTACCTCGATCATCACCTGCCTTGTGAACATCGTGAAACATTCCGGTCTTATCGCGCAGAAGCGTGCGCGTTCCATCTTCCCTTCCTTTGTCCGATTCCCGCGCCGCGCGCACGCCCTGATCGCGGCCTGCGGTGCGATCCTGCTCTCAGCATGCCACCAGCGCGAAGCCGTCGCACCGGAGCCCAAGCCTGTAGTCGCCCTCGCGGTTCATCCCGACGGACGCACGACAAGCGCCTCGTTGCCGGCTCAGGTGCAGGCGCGGTACTCCACGTCTCTTTCGTTCAGGGTAGGAGGCAAGGTCACCGAACGGAAGGTGCGCCTCGGCGATGCTGTCAAGGCAGGACAGATCGTTGCCTTGCTCGACCCTACCGATCTGCGCAATAACCTTGTCAACGCGCGGGCACAACTTGATGCCGCCGAACATCGCCTCGTGTACACGAAGCAGCAGCTCGATCGCGACCAGGCGCAGGCACATGCGAACCTGATCGCGCCGGCGCAACTCGAACAGACCCAGGACGCCTACGCCTCCGCCCTTGCGCAGCGCGATTCGGCGCTTGCGCAAATGGCGCTCGCGACGGATCACCTGCGCTACGCGACGCTCACGGCAGACCGCGACGGGGTGATCACATCGGAGGATGCCGACACCGGCCAGAACGTTCAGGCCGCTCAGGCCATCTATCACCTCGACTGGACGGGCGACGTGGATATTGTCTGCGACGTGCCCGAGCGGGCGCTGAACTCGCTGACCGTCGGCAGCACGGCGCGTGTGAGCCTGCCGGCGCTGCCAGAGAAGACCTTCGAAGCACGCGTGCGTGAGGTATCGCCCGCCGCCGATTCGCAAAGCCGCACCTGGCGCGTGAAGCTGACGCTGGCTGCCCCGAGCCCCGAAGTACGCCTCGGCATGACGGCCAACGTCACATTCGATGCCGAAGGTAACGCGGCGGCCGGGCACCCGTTCACGCTGCCTGTGACAGCGCTCTTTCACCGCGGCGAGGACCCCGCTGTCTGGGTGGTCCGCACCGGCAGCGACACACTCGAGCTACGCCCTGTCGCCGTCCAGCGGTACGACGAACGCACCGTCTCGATCGGATCGGGCCTGCACGAGGGCGACCGCGTGATGGTGCAAGGCGTGCATGCCGTGAGTGCAGGACAACACGTACAGGTGGTGCCCCCGCTGCATCCCGAGGACTTCCCGTCATGAATGCCCGCGACCGTGAAACCGCGCCCCACAGCGCGCCCGTCACCCCTTCCGATACCGAAAGAACTGGCGAAGGCGGCTTCAATCTCTCCGCGTGGGCGTTGCGCCATCAGCAGCTCGTGATCTTCCTGATCGGCCTCGCAACGCTCTTCGGCGTGATCGGCTATACGCAGCTTGCGCAGTCAGAGGACCCGCCATTCACGTTCCGGACCATGGTGATCAAAACGTACTGGCCGGGCGCGACCGCCCGCGAGGTGCAGGAACAGATCACGGACCGGCTTGGCCGCCAGTTGCAGGCAGCGCCATATATCGACAACGTCAAGAGCTACTCGCGGCCCGGCGAGTCGATGATCTTCTTCGCCATGAAGGACTCGGCACCCGTCAGGGAAGTGCCCGAGACCTGGTACCAGGTGCGCAAGAAGGTGGGCGACATCAGGGCGACGCTGCCGAAGGGGGCGGTCGGACCGTTTTTCAACGACGAGTTCGGTGACGTCTATACCAACATATACGCGCTCGAAGGCGAGGGTTTTTCGCCTGCGCAACTGCACGACTATGCCGACAGGTTGCGCACGGTCCTGCTGCGCGTGCCTGGTGTTGCAAAGGTCGACTACTTTGGTGACCCAGACCAGCACGTCTTCGTCGAGATATCGAATTCCGAACTGACGCGGTTCTCCATCACGCCGCAGCAACTCGCCCAGGCCATCGACGCACAGAATGCCGTGGCGCCCGTCGGCACCATTACGACGGCGGATGACCGGGTATTCGTGCGACCGAGCGGCGCGTTCAAGGACGTGCAGGCGCTCGCCGACATGCTGATCACCGTGAACAGGCGCACGTTCCGGCTCGGCGACATCGCGAAGATCACGCGTGGCTATGACGATCCGCCCACGACCCAGATGCGCGTCGGCGGTCAGGCAGTGCTCGGCATCGGCGTGACGATGCAAAAGGGCGGCGACGTGATTGATCTCGGCAAGGCGCTCGATGTGAAAACCACCGAACTGCAGGCGACCCTGCCGGCGGGGCTCAAGCTGGCTCCCGTCTCGAGCATGCCGCACGCGGTCAAGCACTCGGTGGACGAGTTCGTCAGGTCAGTCGGCGAAGCGGTCGCGATCGTGCTGGTCGTGAGCCTCGTCTCGCTCGGCCTGCGCACGGGCATGGTCGTCGTGATCACGATTCCAATCGTGCTCGCCATGACGGCACTGTGCATGCACATCTTCAATATCGGACTGGACAAGGTTTCGCTCGGCACGCTCGTGCTCGCGCTGGGGCTGCTCGTCGATGACGCGATCATCGCCGTCGAAATGATGGCCGTGAAGCTCGAACAGGGTTGGAGCCGCACGCGCGCGGCGGCCTTCGCCTATACGAGCACGGCATTCCCGATGTTGACGGGTACCCTCGTGACGGTTTGTGGCTTCCTGCCGATTGCACTCGCCAAATCGAGCACGGGCGAATACACGCGTTCTATCTTCGAAGTGTCGGCCATCTCGCTGATCGTTTCGTGGTTCGCGGCTGTCGTGCTGGTCCCGTTACTCGGCTTTCACATGTTGCCGGAGCGCAAGGGCCACTGGCGCGACGGCGCTCATGACGAGCATGACGTCTACAACACAGGCTTTTACCGGCGCCTGTCGGGCTGGGTGTCGTGGTGTATCGAACGTCGCTGGGTCGTGCTCGGCGTCACCGCCGCGCTTTTTGCGATCGCGATGGCGGCCTTCACGCGCGTACCGCAACAGTTCTTCCCGAACTCGGAACGGCCGGAGTTGCTTGTCGATCTGCGGCTACCGGAAGGTGCCTCGTTCGAGGCGACCCTGCGCGAAGCCAGGCGCCTCGAGAAGGTCATCGACGGCAAGCCTGAGATCGAGCACGTCGTCGACTTTGTCGGGACGGGCGCGCCGCGCTTTTACCTGCCGCTCGATCAGCAGCTTCAACAGCCGAACTTCGCGCAGTTCGTGATCACCGCTAAAAGCATCGAAAACCGCGAGGAACTGATGCACTGGCTCGATGCAAGACTCGAAAAGGATTTCCCTGGCGTGCGCACGCGTGTCGCGCGGCTCGAGAATGGTCCACCCGTGGGGTTCCCGATCAAGTTCCGGGTGAGCGGCGACGATATTGCGACCGTCCGCTCGATTGCCGACACGGTAGCAGACAAGGTCCGCGCCGATTCCCGCACCCGCAACGTCCAGTTCGACTGGGACGAGCCGGCGGAGCGGTCGGTTTCGTTCGAGATCGACCAGAACAGGGCGCGCCAGCTTGGCGTCACCTCGGAGGACGTATCCGGCTTCCTGGCCATGACGCTGTCGGGCTACACGGTCACCCAGTACCGCGAGCGTGACAAGCTGATCAACGTCGATCTGCGTGCGCCGAAGAGCGAGCGTGTCGATCCCGCGAAGCTCACGAGCCTTGCGATTCCGACGCCGAACGGCCCGGTGCCGCTTGGTTCAGTCGGACACCTGCGGAACACGCTCGAGTACGGCGTGATCTGGCAGCGCGACCGGCAGCCGACGATTACAGTGCAGGCCGACGTGCGGGGCGACGCACAGGGCATTGACGTCACCCGCGACATCGAGCAGGCGCTCGCCGCACAACAGGCCAGGTTGCCCGTCGGCTATCGCATCGTGGTAGGCGGTGCCGTCGAAGAAAGCGTGAGAGGCCAGACCTCGATCAACGCGGAAATGCCGCTGATGATTATCGCTGTGCTGATGCTGCTGATGATCCAGCTCAAGAATTTTGCGCGTACGTTCATCGTCGTGCTGACGGCGCCGCTTGGCCTGATTGGCGTCGTGGCCGCGCTGCTCCTGTTCGGCCAGCCCTTCGGCTTCGTCGCGTTGCTCGGTGTGATTGCCATGTTTGGCATCATCATGCGCAATTCAGTGATCCTGGTCGACCAGATCGATCAGGACATCGCGGCGGGGCACGCGCGCTTCGACGCGATCATCGGCGCGACGGTGCGGCGCTTCAGGCCCATCATGCTGACGGCTGCCGCCGCCGTACTCGCGCTGATTCCGCTCCTGCGCTCGGGCTTTTTCGGGCCAATGGCGACCGCGTTGATGGGCGGCATCACGATCGCCACGGTGCTGACCGTGTTCTTCCTGCCCGCGCTGTACGCGACATGCTTCAGGGTCCGGCCCGACGAGCGCGGAATGCAACAGGTCGTCGTCGAGCATACGGAGAGTTGATCATGAGCCTTGCCTATAAGACATCTGTTCTCGCCGTGGCGACGGCACTCGCACTGACGGCCTGCTCGTTCGGCCCTAGCGGCGAGGCCCCGGCGATGCCTTCGCCCGAGCACTATAGCGCACAGACGCAGCCCTCGAAGACTGTTGCGGCGGGTGGTATTGCGCAGCAGTTCGATACCGGCGCCACGTTGGTGCCGCAATGGTGGCGGCTTTACCGGTCCGACGCCCTCGATGCGCTCGTTGACGAAGGCTTGCGCAACAGCCCCACGCTAGCGTCTACGCAGCGCACGCTTGCGGCCGCGCAAGAGGAGCTGCGCGCGCAGGTCGGCGCATCCACGCTACCTTCAGTCGACGGTGCCGTCCAGGTCGAACGTGCACGTTCTCCCGTCGTGCCCGGACTCGGTCCTCAGCAGGTGCAATACAACTTTTTCGCGGGACAGCTGCTGGCGCACTACACGTTCGACCTCTTCGGCCAGACACGTTACGCGAACTCGGCGAGCGCCGCTCGCGTGAACGTGAAGGCATATGAACTGGAAGCGGCCCGGCGTGCGCTCGCGGCCAACATTGTCGGTATGGCGATCAATGTGGCGGCGCTCGATCGGCAGATCGTGCTCACCGAACGGCTCGTTGCCGTGGCCAACGAGGCTGCCGACGAGGACCAGCAGCGGTACGCGCTTGGTTCGGTGTCGCGCGCGCAGGCGCTCGCGTCGACGCAGGATGCTGCTTCGGCAGCGGCGATGCTGCCGGCACTGCGTCAGCAGCGCGCCTGTGCCATCCACGCGCTGGCGGTGCTGATGGGCCGCACGCCGGATAATGCACCGAGCGTTCCCGAACTCGACAGCCTGTCGTTGCCCGGGCATGTGCCCGTGGTTGTGCCGTCGGATCTCCTGCGTTCGCGTCCTGATATTCAGGCAGCCGATGCCGCCGTGAAGGCCGCTGCCGCCGACGTAGGGGCTGCGACGGCGCAACTGTTTCCAAGCCTGTCGCTGACGGCATCGATGGGCCGCGGCGGCTTTAGCTGGCCTGCAGTGCTTTCAGGTGCGGGCGGACTCTGGGCCATCGGTGCAGGGCTGTCGCAGCCGATCTTCCATGGCGGCGCGTTGTTCGCGCAACGCAGGGCCTCGATCGATGCCTACGAGGCGGCGGTTCTGCACTACAAGTCGACGGTCCTCTCGGCATTCCAGAACGTCGCGGATTCGCTTGCTGCACTGGACAACGACGCGCAGACGCTGGCATCGACCGAAAGAGCGGCACAGGCAGCGCAAGCGGCATTCGACGATACCGCGTCGCGTCGTCGCATGGGCTCCCTGCCTTCAACGGCACAGCATGCCAGCGAGCAGCGGTATCTCAACGCACAGATCAGCGCCGTCCGCGCAGCGAGCCAGCGCATGAATGACACCGCGGCGCTGTTCCAGGCGATGGGTGAGCCGCCGGCCGGTCAGCCGCAGGCGACGCTAACAGAATGATCGCGCCTCGATGAGTCCGGGCCGAGCGATCCGGCGAATCGGGTCGCTCCCCCTTGTCGCTCCGGTGAAAAATCAGACTGAATTAGTTCGGTATCCGGACTGACGACGACGCTGTTTCATTGGCGTCGAGGCACCGAACCAGATGGGAAGCAAAGGTTTCAGAAGAATCGGCCTGCTTTCGACGCTGAAAATCCTGTGGGAGACAGACGTCGTCCAGACCAGTGCACCGCGGCTTGCGCAGCGCGTCGTCTAGCTCAGTGAGCGACTGTCGAGATGCTGGTGGCGTACGCGCGGCTGTCTGCCCGACAGGCGAATGCAATGCGCCGTTGGCGAACATGTGCGAACCTGAATCTGTCGAAAAAAGAATGGAACGAACTCCTAACCAAGAGTACGGACCGGAACTGGTAACAGCAGCAGGACGAGGATTCCCGCTTGCGTAAGCAGGTCGGCGACATCTGTATTGCGCTCTTCGCAGGAGGATCAGCCATCGCTAATCGGTGACGGCCCGGCCAAACGGTGCCGTCACCGTGTCTGACCTCAATCCGCTTCGATAGTCTCCTCGACGAGTGGCAGTGGACGCGCCGCAATCTTCTCGGCCTCCGCGCGCTTGAGCCCGAGTGTCTGCAGCAGCGTTGCTGCCGTACGCTCGGGGAAATGCTCTCCGCTAAAGCCCAGTTCCTTGAGCACGCCTGCCGCCGGTGCACCCGGCGCGACGAAGTTCAGCTCGGCAGCAATCGCGCAGAGGACCGTGCCGCCTACCGAAAGAAAGCCGATGAACGGATCGGCGACCACAAAGCGCTTCTCAGCAATACCGTTGCCAATGTCGCGCAGCAGTCGCTGACCCAGCCCGCGGCTCATCGCACGCGCCGAAAACCCTTCACGTATCAGGAATCGTCCCCACACGGGATCGCGCCGCGCACGCATCACGGTATGGCGAACGGAGACGGCAATCACCTCGGCTGGATCGGAAAGCCCACCGGCAAGGCGATCCAGCATGTCCGCAAAATCCTCGAACACATTATCGACAAGGATCGCGTAGATCGCCTCCTTCGATTCGAAGTGGTTGTAGAACGAGCCAAAGCCGACATCGGCAGCCTCGGTGATTTCGTTGATCGCCACGCCTTCCATGCCCTTTTCGGCCATCAGCCGGAGGGCAGCGTCGAGCAGGCGGCCGCGCGTCTCGCGCTTGCGGCGCGCGCCGCGCGGCTCGCGTTCTTCGGGTACGGCAGCCGGGGCGACCGGCGCCGCGCGGGCGGGGCGTTTTGCTGTCCGGGGATTCGCAGTTTTCGGCATGATCGGGTCCGCATTTGTTCGTGTCCAAGTATAGATGCAACTGTCTACATTGACAAAATCATCAGCAATGAGTTTAATGTCATTAAACGGCGACCGAGGGCCGGTCTCACAACCGACAGATGGAGTGACTGTGGAGACAGCAGCTATAAACGGTGCCACGCCGTCGAGCCGGCATGGCCAGGTTCGTCCCCGCGCGACAGCTGGGAAGACCTCGAAGGCGTATTCCTTCCCGGGCTGGTGCCCTTCGGGTGGGTCGCTGCAGTCCGGCCTGACAGGACGATCGTCCACGATGGTCCGGCCACCGACCTAAACCACATCGTGCGTGAGAGTCTGGCCTTGCTGTGTAACCCCGTCAGCGCGCCTAAGCTGCAAGCCGAATACGCCATCCGAACCGCATGATTTCTTTTCCGCCATGAAACTCACCACTACACAGCCGGCCCGTTACCCCGATCCCACGACGAAAGCGTCGGCATTGGCCTATCTGATGTTCGACCGACCAGACCTCGAGAAAGCCGAGCATTTTCTCAATGACTTCGGGCTTCGAACTGTATCGCGCGGTGAAGCGCTTCTGCTGCTTCGGGGAACGGCTGCTTCCCACTTCTGCTATGTCGTCCGGAAGGCATCAAAATCCCGTTTCGTCGGCTTCGGGTTACAGGTCGATAACAGGGCAGATCTCGATGCGCTTGCAAAACTGCCTGGCGCTTCGGACGTCGAACGCTCGCCATTGCCCGGCGGCGGCTATGTGGTACGACTAACAGATCCTTCGGGCTTTCGCGTCGACGCGATATGGGGCCAGGCGCCGGCCGCCACGCTGTCCCATCGGCCGCCCTTGCCATTCAACTCCGTGGATGCGGCCGTTCGGATCAACGGGACGCAGCGGCCGCCTGAGCATGCGCCAGAAATTATCCGGCTTGGTCACATCGTGCTTGAACTCGCCGACTACCAGAAAACCTGCGCATGGTATGCGCGGCATTTTGGTTTCATCCCCAGCGACGTCCAGGTGCTTCCCGATGGTTCACCCGTCGTCGCGTTCATGCGGCTTGATCTCGGCGACAAGCCGGCCGATCACCACACGCTCGCGCTCGCGCAAGGCTTCATTCCCACGTATAGCCACAGCGCCTACGAGGTCGTCGACGCCGATGCAGTCGGCATGGGGCAGCGCGTGCTGCGCGAAAAGGGCTGGACGCATGCGTGGGGAATTGGGCGCCATATCCTGGGCAGCCAGATCTTCGACTACTGGCAGGACCCGTGGGGCGACAAGCACGAGCACTATTGCGACGGTGACCTTTTTACGGCCGACATGCCGACGGGTTTGCATACCGTCAGCCGCGAGGCAATGGCGCAATGGGGACCGACAATGCCACGCAGTTTCACAAAACCCAGATTCACGCCAGCGAGCATCGTGGCGCTCCTCGGCAACCTGCGCCGCAGCCCCGACCTGACATTGAGCAAGCTGCGGGCGCTGGCAAAGATTTTCGCCTGAACCAACCCCTTCCATGGAATCCGGAGATCGATAAATGGCACTTCACATTCTGCATTACCTTCATCATGGCCGCGCCCAGTGGGGCGTGGTAGCAAATGGCGCTATCACGCCGATTCCGGGCGAGTTCAGGTCGACCGCCGAGTTTGTCGAGGCCAATCCGGTTGAACGGCTGCTGGTGCTGAGCGGTCCCACGATTCCCGAATCGGAAGTGCAATGGTTGTCGCCGGTGACCATCAATCAGCAGTTCATCTGTCAGGGCGCGAACTACCGACAGCATATGATCGAGTCCGGGATGGACCCGGATGTGAAGAAGTTCAACATGATCTTCACAAAGGCGACCAGTTGCATCGTTCCGGCCGACTCGACCCTTGTGAAGCCGAACGAGGTGCGGTTTCTTGACTATGAAATCGAACTCGGTCTTGTGCTCAAACGTGACATCACGTCGCGCGAAACGGTCACCGACGAGAACCTGCATGAGTACATCGCCGGCGCCGTGATCGTGAACGACTATTCCGCGCGTGACATCCAGATTCCGCAGATGCAGTTCTACAAGGGCAAGAGCTATCGCACGTTTGGCCCGGTGGGCCCCTATCTGTGCCTGCTTGAGAAAGCGGACATTCCGAAGTTGAAGGAGCTCGTGCTGACGCTGACCGTGAACGGCACCGTCCGTCAGAACGACTCCACTTCGGGACTCGTCTATGGGCCGGCAGAGACCCTGACGGAGCTTTCCGGCGTACAGGACCTGCGCGCCGGGGACCTGCTCGCGACTGGGACGCCCTCCGGTTGCGCACTAAGCGTTCCGTCACCCGAAAGGCAACGCGCCGCGGCGCAGTTGCCTGAAGCGGAAAAATGGCGGCTGTTTCTCCAGATGCAGGCGGAAAGGCCCCAGTACCTGCAGGTCGGGGACGTCGTGGAGGCGCATATCGTCAGCTATGACCGCTCGATCAATCTTGGCGTCCAACGCAACGTTGTCATGGAAGATGCAGCATGAAAGGCGTCACAAGCATGGACGATGTCCTTGCCATCGAAAGGCAGGGGCCACCGGCGGATCTGCCAACGAGCACTTACGAGATGATCTGCCGGGGCGCGGCGATTAATCCGTCCGCGCCCGCGCTCTCATTTTTTGCAACGGCCGATGACTACCGGAACGCAGAGCGCTGGACATACAGTGAACTCGTGCATGATGTCACGCGGACCGCGAACATGTTTGCGCAATTGGGCGTGCAACACGACTCGGTCATCGCATATGTACTGCCCAACCTCCCCGAGACGCATTTCGTGATCTGGGGCGGCGAGGCGGCCGGAATTGTCTGCGCGATCAATCCGCTCCTTGAAGCGGAAGCCATCGGCGAACTGCTCAACGCCTCAGGCGCCAGCGTGCTCGTCACGCTGGCGCCGTTTGCGGGCACCGACCTTTGGCAAAAAGTGCGAGCAGTGTTGCATACGGTTCCCACTCTGAAGGATCTGGTGCTCGTCAATCTGGCTGACCGTATGCCGGGCGAAGAGCACTTTGCGGCCGGGATGCGTCAACGTTTGCGAAGCGCGGTTCCTTCCCAGATCCGTATCCACGACTTCAACACCGCAATCGCAGGTGAGTCTGGGGCGGCGCTCAGCAGCACGCGTCGGATAAGCATCGATGATGTATCGTCCTACTTCTGCACGGGCGGCACCACGGGACTCCCAAAGATTGCGACGCGCCGGCATGGCAACGAGGTGGCCAATGCGTGGAACGCGGGGCAGTTCTTCGGTGAAACCATTGGCCCGGGCAAAACAATTCTATGTGGATTACCGCTTTTCCACGTCAACGCCGTGACGGTGACAGGTCTGCTGGCGTTCTCGCGTGGTGCCCACGTCGTGCTCGGCACGCCGCAAGGGTATCGCGGCGAGGGGGTTGTCAAGCGCTTCTGGGAAATTGTCGAGCACTACCGCGTCAACTTCTTCAGCGGTGTGCCAACGCTCTACGGGTCGCTACTGGATGTCCCGGTCGAAGAGCACGATATCAGCTCGCTCGAGTATGGCCTGTGCGGGGCTGCACCCATGCCCGCCGAATTACTTCGCACCTTCCAGCACCGTACAGGAATAAGAATCCTTGAAGGCTACGGCCTTACCGAAGGGACCTGCATTAGCAGCGTTAACCCGTCGCTTGGCGAGCGCAGGGTCGGTTCGATTGGTCTTCGTTTGCCCGGTCAGGCAATGAAAGCAGTGGTGGTCGATGAAACCGGCAGGTATGTACGGGATTGCGTTGCCGATGAGATCGGCCAACTGGTTATCTCCGGTCCAAACGTGTTCGCTGGCTATATCCGGCCGGAGCAGAACAGCGGCATCTGGATGGAGTCAGGTGATGGCGGCCGCTGGCTCAATACCGGCGATCTCGGGCGCTGTGACGCCGACGGTTATTTCTGGCTCACCGGCCGTAAGAAGGAGCTGATTATCCGTGGCGGACACAACATCGATCCGGCGGCAATCGAGGAACCACTTCACCGCCATCCCGCAGTCCAGATTGCCGCAGCCGTGGGTCGCCCCGATATCCATGCGGGTGAGTTGCCGGTTGCCTATGTCCAGCTAAAACCAGGCACCACCGCAACCGAAGCGGAACTGGTGGAGTTTCTGCGTCACGAGATCAACGAGCGTGCCGCGTGTCCAAAGGGAATACGAATCGTGGATGCGATGCCACTGACAGGCGTCGGCAAGATATTCAAGCCTGCGCTGAGACGGCGCGAAACGGAAGACGCGGTTAAGTCGGCACTCGTCGCGGCCGGCGTCGAGGATGCAATCGTCAGCATCATTGAAGACAGCTCGCGCGGGATTTCACTGCACGTCGAACTTCCCGACTCCGCGCTGGAAGCCTTGGCGACTTCTGCGCTCGGACGTTTTCCGTTCGCATTTTCCATGTCGGCTGCCGCGAAGCCGCAAAACAATCGTGATAGTCCGGAAGCGACCGAGGTGCCTGGCAGGCCAAGGTAACAGGAGCAAAGACATTGGCGGGAACGTCAGTCACGTGCAAGTGGCCGATACCGTACCCCAGACGCCGGTGGCATGAGTCAAGAGCTCGAAACGATTTTGATGGGAAAGAGAATGAGTAATACCTCGGAAAGGTCCTTGCGTTCGCTTGTCGAAAAATGGCTCGGGCCGACTTCTGCGTCGCCGGTTCGGGTTACGCGATTCGGTCATGCGGGCTCGAATCGGAAACACTCTGTGCGTATCGAACTAATGCTGCCGACAGGACCGATTGGACTGTTTTTCTTCCGGCACCGTGACGGTGCGTGGTGTGTGTTCCCGCCCGAGGCTGAGCGCCTTGCGATGCGCGCTTACTAGCGTGCATGGCGGTTGAGGGGGGATCTGTATCAGTACCTATACGGAACGGACAGAGTGCAGGTAACTGGACGGCTTTAATTTCCGCTAGCGGCAGGTACGGTGTAGACGGAACCGCAAAAGGTCACGCGTAAGTTTTTTACAAGACGAGTTTGAACGAGGTACCGGTGTTCGAAATATCGATACCGTCATTGGTGTATTTAGTACGACTACGTAATAAAACACACCGTTGACCTTCATAACCGGACGAAGACTATGGAGAACGACACAACCCCACGGGCAGAGCGTGGATTGGTTCCAGGGGATGCAATGGTGTTCATAAAAATGCCCATACAACGAGACAGGAGACGACACGTGAAAAATTGCAGGCGAATAATCAGCACCGCCGGTATGGCGGCTTGTATTTGCTCAGCCGCGCTTACCGACGATGCTAATGCGCAATCGGCCGGAAGCATCACGCTGTCGACGGGATGGCTTCACATAGCACCGCAGGGCGATGCATCGCCACTAACCGTGCAAAGCATTGGCGGTGTAACGGTGAATCAGCAGCTGCCCGGCAGTGGGGCGCATCCGACTTCTTCGGATACTGTGGGAATTACCACCGAGTACTACGTCACGGACAACATCGGTGTCGCCATGCTTTTCGGTCTGCCACTCAAAGTAAATCTGGTTGGCGATGGGACGCTACAGAAGTACGGAAACCTCGGCTCGACAAAGCCGATGCCGCCCGCCATCGAACTTCGATACCACCTGTTTTCAGCCGCGTCGAAATTCCGTCCATTCGTTGGTCTGGGCGTGAACTATACGTGGTTCACCCAAGTCCGGATTTCCAATAGCCAGTTTGTTACTGACAGCCTCGGACCAGGCGGGTCGGCACACGCGGAACTCAGTTCGTCGTGGAACCCTGTGTTCGAGATCGGGGCAAATTATGCGATTACCAACCACTGGTCGGTCGGGGCCTCTATCGGTTACATACCGGTGAAGACCCACCTCACGTTATACGGGCAGACCGCAACGGGAACGCAGGTCGTTTCAAAGTCGACGCTCCGACTTAATCCTCTTAACGTCTTCGTGAACGTCGCCTATACGTTCTAGCGTGCATACGATACGGGCGCGCTAACCAAGAGGTTTGAATGCTCATCAAAGACATGGGATACGACATATCGCGGCACATGCTGCTGCAATGGAGCCCGGTGTTCCCCGGGTCGCTAACCCACAGCCGGGCATGACCGCTCGCCCGGGATGTTCACGCGGCCCGGGAGACGGTCGGTCGTGCCCTCATGCCACCGCTTGTGCAGCAAAGCTTCCCATTGGATCGAATAATGAAACGACAGGTCCTCAAGACCATTCTTTTTGCCTTGCCCAAGGTCCTCGACCTGACGGCACGCCGGTTTCCCGCCTATCGTGAACGCCTGAAGGAGCGCGATCTCGTCGTTTCGATCGGGCTCATGGACGGAAGCATCAATCGGGTCATCGAGTTCAAGAATGGTCACATTCGGTCGCGTGCCGTCAATCATCGGCGCTCCGACGTGCGCATGGCTTTCAAGGATGTCGCCACCGCGCTGAAGTTCTTTTCCCCCAAGCCGGACCAGGGTGAGATTATCCACGCCGCCAAGAACTTCAAGGTGGTGACCGAAGGCGAGGACGAACTACTCGTTTGGGTCATGCAAACCCTGAGCATGATGCAGACCATCGGTTTGCCGATGGGCACGCGGATGCGCGACGGTACGCGCCGCTACACTACCTGCACAAACGGCGGTCCGCTGTTCGTCTACGTCAAGGATGGTCGCGTCGTCCGGGTGACGCCCATCGATCTGGACAGCACGGATGCTCCAAGCTATGTGATCGAGGCGCGTGGACGCCGCTTCAGTCCGCCACGGCGTGGCCTGGTCGCACCCCACGCGTTGACGCTCAAGTCGCTCGTCTATTCGGACAAGCGCATCCTTCATCCGATGAAGCGAGTCGACTTCGATCCTGACGGCGAACGCAATCCGCAAAACCGCGGCAAGTCCGGCTATGTGCGTATCAGTTGGGAGGAGGCGCTCGATATTGTCGCGAAAGAAATCAACCGGCAGAAGCGCGTTCATGGACCAGGTTCGATTACGTTCCCGCTGTCGTCCCATCACCAGTGGGGCAATGTGGGCTATTACCTCAGCGCGCTGACACGCTTTGCCAACCTGATCGGCTTCACTCGGGTCGCCGCGAATCCGGACAGCTGGGAAGGCTGGTACTGGGGCGCCATGCATCATTTCGGCAATTCAATGCGGATCGGTGTTCCATCCGGCTATGGCGGTGTCGAGGATTGCCTGAAGGAAGCGGACATGATTGTCTTCTGGTCCTGCGATCCCGAAAGCACCAATGGCGCCTATGCGGGGTTCGAGGGGACGCCGCGACGCCTGTGGGCCAAGGAACTCGGCATTGAATTCGTTCATATCGACCCGCACTGCAACCCCACCGCGCAATTGCTCGGCGGGCGATGGATTCCGGTCCGACCGCAAACCGACGCTGCGCTCGCCACCGCCATCATGCACGTGTGGGCCGTGGAAAACCTGTATGACAAGGATTACGTCGCTACCCGCACGACCGGTTTTGATGAGTGGAAAGCCTACCTTCTCGGCGAAACCGACGGCGTTGCCAAGACACCCGAGTGGCAGGAAAGCGAGACCGGCGTGCCCGCCAAGGACGTACGCGCGCTTGCGCGCCGCTGGGGGAACAGGAAGGTCCACCTTGCTGTCGGGATGACCGGTGCGGGATTCGGTGGCGCGGGCCGAGGCGCGACGGGAGCGCAATGGGCGCGCTGCATGATCATGATGATGGCGATGCAGGGCTGGGGTAAGCCGGGCGTGAACTTCGGCTGCCTTGAAGTCGGTGTCCCTCACGACCTGCATTTCTATTTCCCCGGCTACGCAGACGGCGGCATTTCCGGCGACCTGGCGTGGACCGCCAATGCTGTAAACAATTACCAGCGCATGCCGCACATCCTGACCATGAATCCCGTCAAGCAGATGGTGCCGCGGCAGCAACTGCCCGATGCCATCATCAACGGTCACGCCACGGGCTACCTCTGGGACGGCATGTCGCAGGAAGCCCAGTTCGCGCCGTTCACTTATCCGATGCCCGGGTATTCGCCGATCCACATGATCTACCGTTACGGCGGATCCGCGTTCAGCACGGTGACGAATTCCGGACGCTGGGCCGACGCCTACCGGCACTCGAGCATCGAGTTCGTGGTCAATCAGTCCATCTGGATGGAGGGTGAGGCTCAGTTTGCCGACATCATCCTGCCTGCCTGCACTTCGCTGGAGCGCTGGGACATCGGGGAATGGTCGAATTCCGGCGGCTACGCCCATCATGGCTACAGCACGGTCAATCATCGCATCATGACGCTGCAGCACAAGTGCATCGAGCCTTTGGGCGAGTCCCGTTCCGACTACGACATTTTCACCGCGATCCTGACCCGGTTAGGCTTGGGCGCGGTGTTCACCGAGGGGTGCAGTGAGCTTGACTGGGTCAGGCGGGTCTTCGATTCGTCGGATCTGCCCGATCATATTTCGTGGCGAGAGTTCTGCCGCAAGGGCTATTTCGTCGTGCCACCCGAGAAGCCCGAATTGCGCCATCCGGTGGACATGCGCTGGTTTGCGGAGGGCCGGCGGAAGGACCTGCAGGAACCCCACCCGCTGCCGTCCCAGTTCGCCGAAAAATTCGGCACGGGCCTGCAGACGCCGAGCGGCAAACTGGAGTTCGTACCCGAGTTGCTAAAGCGGCACACGGCGGACAATCCCGAACGGCCGGCGCTCAATCGCTACATTCCGTCCTGGGAGGGAATGCGTTCCGAGCTCGCCGAACGGTATCCACTCCAGTTGATTGCCACGCACAGTCGTTACAGCTTCCATACCCATTGCGACGGCAAGAACTCCTCGGTGAACAGCATCGAGGACCATCGCGCGCTGATCGGCGGGCACCGCTTCTGGCTGCTTAGGCTTAGTCGGGCAGACGCGACCATTCGAGGCATAGCCCATCGCGACCTCGTCAAGGTTTACAACGACCGGGGCGCGGTGATCTGCGCGGCCGACGTCTCGCCGCTGGTCAACGCGGGAGTAGTCAAGTCGTACGAGGCGAGCGCCGAATTCAAACTGATTGAAATCGAAGGCGAGCGGGTCGAAATCGGCGGTTGCATGAATATGTTGACTCCCGACCGGTCTCAAACTGCCGGCACTAGCAGCATGAGTCCCAACTCCTGTCTCGTGCAGGTCGAAAAGTGGCGAAGTGCCGAGGCGTTCAAGCTCGGTCTCGCAGCGTGAGGAACACGGAATGAGCAAGTGGAATCTGGTTATCAAGGTGGGACGTTGCGAGAACTGTCAGAACTGCGTCATCGCCGCCCGGGACGAGCACGTAGGCAACGATTTCCCTGGTTATGCCGCGCCCGCCGACGCCAATGCCGATAGTCCCATCCGTATCCTGCGCCGCGTCCAGGGGGACGCGCACATGGTCGAGACCACGTATCTGCCCGTCATGTGCAATCACTGCGACGAAGCGCCGTGCATGAAGGTAGGCGGCGACGCCATTCGCAAGCGCGCCGACGGTATTGTCATCATCGATCCTGACAAGGCGCGAGGCCGCAAGGACATCGTCAAGTCGTGCCCGTACAAGGCGATCGTCTGGAATGAAGAGCTGCAACTACCGCAGATCTGGATCTTCGATGCCCATCTGCTCGACCAGGGTTGGCCCCAGCCGCGTTGCCAGCAGTCATGCCCCACCGATGTCTTCGAGACAGTCAAGCTCGATGACGCAGCGATGGCCGAGAAGGCCCGGCGCGAGGGGCTCAAGGGTCTGCGGCCTAACCTGGGCACGAAGCCTCGCGTCTGGTACAGCGGCCTCGAGCGCTGGGAAGCGTGCTTTATCGGCGGAAGCGTCAGCGCGCAGATTGCAGACGTCGTCGAGTGCGTCACGGATGCATCAGTCGCCCTGTACGTTGGCAGTCAGAAAGTGGCCGAAACCGTCTCGGACGGCTTCGGAGATTTCCGGTTCGGCGGTCTGGTCAAGGGCAGTGGCCTCTACCGGGTCGAAATCCGTCATGCCCTTGGCAACGCCTGGCGCGAATGCGAACTGGGTGAAAGCGTCTATCTGGGCGAGGTCAGCCTCGCCCAGTCGGCCAATGCAGCGGAGGTGGTGTCACTGTGAGCGCCGCAACGACGATGCTTTGTCTGGGGACTGGCAGGCAGACCCTCCAACTGGAGACGCGAAGGACAGCGATACCTGCGGCTGGCTCAGAGTCGGAAATTTTCGGGTCCATCATGCATGTTCCGCAAAGCAGCACGCGTTCGTCGAAGTCGTATGCATTCCATATCAAGTGCCAGCCACAGCCACAACGTTGAGCCGTTCGTGGCGCCACTCATTCCTTCGGGCATTTGACATGACGCCGTCGAATTCTTGCAGCGGTCCGTCCGTTTCGCGGCACACGCCTTGCACCCCGCGCTCGGGCTTTGCTCGACTTACGCAGGACCGCATATTGCGATCCACCCGTTACGTTATGCCATGAAGCGGGAACGCCTGACACGCGCGCAGCGCAAAGAGCAGACGCTTGAGAATCTGCTTGAGGCTGCGCGGATAATGTTCGTGAAAAAGGGATTGGCCGCAACGAGCGTTGAGGACATTGCCGAAGCAGCCGGCTACACACGCGGCGCGTTCTACTCGAATTTCGATGGCAAGCCGGAACTGCTGCTTGAGTTGCTTCGCCGGGACCACGATAGCGCACAGGCCAAACTGCGGGCGATCGTCGGAACGGGTGGCACCTGCGAGCAGATGAAGGCGCATGCCATCGAATACTTCAGGCGGCAGTTTTCTGAACATGACGGCTTCCCGCTTTGGGTCGAAGCCAGGCTGCTCGGGTGCCGGGACGCGGAGTTTCAGGAGCGCTTTAACGTCTTCCGGCATGAGAAGCTCGACCAGGTCAGCGCGTACATTCGCACGTTTTCGGAGTGCGAGGGCAGACAACCGCCCCTGCAGGTGGACGCGCTCGCTCGCGGCTTGGTGAGTCTGTGCGATGGTATGCAGCTCCTCAGAATGTGCGATCCGCAGATGGTGAACGACGAGGTGACGCAGACGGTCCTTGCCGGATTTCTTTCCCGCGTATTGCAGCGGTAGTCGGGACAAATACCGCGCATCGGTCACTGCCGACAGAGCGTGAACGGCAACTGGTTGACAGCGGCCCGAGGCACGAATTTGTTTCAGGATGGCAAACAGCAGTTCACTCCGGCGTCGGCGGCGATCCCGGGGCTGGGTAAATATCCCGTGACGTGAAGCGGTAGCGGTCCTCTTGATTGGAGTCAACGACGTGAAAGGCGCTGCGCACAACTACCCGGCTTGTGCGCAACCATTGCCTTGTCGTGGGCGGCGTTTTCAACTCGACTGCTGCAGCGAAGTCGAATCGCACCAGTGACCCATTGGCTACTGACCGGAAAAGTCGCCGCAGATTAACGACAGACTTCTTGAGGCTATCCATGCAAAACGAGTATTTTCACATCAGCAACAAATCCGGCATCGCACATCTCCAGCTGAACCGTCCCGACCGGCTCAATACGATGGGCATGGCCTTTTTTAGCGGGTTGCGCGACTCCGTCCTGGCGCTCGATGACGCGGGCGACACCCGTGCCCTCGTCATCAGTTCCACTGGAAAGCATTTTTCGGCCGGCATGGCGCTCGACGTGTTCGCCGGCACAACGGATCTGTTTGACAGCAGCAGTCCACGCGCTCGATTGAGCTTCCAGCGCGCGTTGCGAAATCTGATGGATTGCCTCGATACTCTCGATCAAGCCCGGTTCCCCGTCATCTGCGCAATTCAGGGCGGCTGCATCGGCGGAGGCCTCGATCTCGCCGTTGCCTGTGACATTCGCATTTGCACGACCGATGCGTTCTTCGCACTTCAGGAAACCGAGCTCGGCATGACGGCTGATCTGGGTGTGCTCCAGCGGCTGCCGAAGATCATTCCGGCCGGCGTGGCCCGCCAGATGGCCTACACCAGTGAACGGTTGAGCGCCGAGCGTGCATTGGGAGTCGGCCTCGTGAATGCCGTGTTGCCCGATGCCGAGGCGCTGCTCGGGGACGCTATGGAACTGGCCCGAATCATCGCGTCCAAGTCTCCGCTGGCCGTTGCCGGGTGCAAGACTGCGATCAACTTCGCGCGCGATCATAGTACGTCCGAATCTCTGCGACACATGGCGTTGCTGCAGAGCTCCATCTTCGACACCCAGGATCTTGCAGAGGCAATTTCGGCCTGGCACGGAAAGCGACAGGGACGCTTCGACGCGCTATCGCCGCTGACAACCCGCCAGACGGCGAATCCGCGCGACCGGGAATTGCCGTAGGTCGGTCGTGCGTGGCGTCTTTGTCATCCAGGAAATCGTGTTCGTCAACCAAGTCGGTTCACGAATTCTACGCACGACGCCTTATTGCTACACTGCCAGGTCGATTCCTGTCTCAGATTTCCACGCCAGGTTGCTTGAGCAGGACGCCATTTACGTAGGTGGCGGTAATACCAAGTCCGCACTTGCCGTGTGGCGGGAGTGGGAGCTTGATTCGATTTTGCGAACGGCATGGGAGAAAGGCGTGTTGCTCGCGGGCATGAGTGCGGGCGCGATGTGCTGGTTTGAAGCCGGGCTTACAGATCATACTCACAGGGCAGCCGACAAGGGCAGGCATCGAACAACAAATTCACCCACTGTCCAGGATGCTATCTGCCGTTCGACCCGGCTGTACGACCAATGACTGGTATGGATCGTTGAACGGCCGCGGAGCGTTGTTCGTTCAACGTCACTCAGGCCGAACTCCAGTCTTCCTACGCGGAAATCTGGCCAACTCGGTTGACGATCGGTAAGTTGCGCCGCGAGGCCGGGAGTTATGGCAGACCTGCCCGGCTAGAGCGAATGCAATCTCACCTCGCTCCGCTGCATTGCAGCGCTAGATGCCGACGGATCGGAAACGCGTCATGCCGGAAGGAGGTATTCCGGCGACGTCAATCATTTCGCATGCGTGCAACCAACGCGAGTAAGCGAGCACTCATTTCCTCGGCCGGCAAGTGCGCGAGCCAA
This sequence comes from Paraburkholderia terrae, assembly GCF_002902925.1. Lineage (GTDB taxonomy): Bacteria > Pseudomonadota > Gammaproteobacteria > Burkholderiales > Burkholderiaceae > Paraburkholderia > Paraburkholderia terrae. The sequence goes on from NZ_CP026112.1 coordinate 443,952, forward strand.
CCGTGACCAGGAAGCAGCCATTCGAAACGATACGCGGCCAGCTTGCCAAGCGATTCGGTGAGTTCGGTCCATGAATACCAGCACGCGTCCCTGAACGCGATGAGATCCCGCTCGCGTGGGCTCCAGGCAAGCGAATCACCAGAGAAGAGCACGCGATCCTCGAGCAGGTATGCGACGCTACCCCGAGTATGCCCGGGCAGAGGGATCGCGCGCACGCCGGACGCGATCCCCGGTGCCGACCCGTCGTCGAGCAGATCCGTAGCATATGGGGCGGCCGACCTGTCCTCCCGGTGGATCCAGACACGGGCGCCAAACTGGCGCGCGTACTTGTCCGCGTCTGCGACATCGTCACGATGCGACAGAAGGATGTGTGCAATACCACCGGCGTTGTCAAACCATTTCACCAGCTCCGCCGCATAGCGCGGTGAGTCGATCAGCAGATTGCCGTCCGGACGCGCCGCAAAATACGAATGTGCGCCAAACGACGATCGTGCGTTGAATCCGCAGCGCCACACACCCGATGTGATCTGCTGCGGAAAGATCATGGCGTTCGGGCGAGGCTGCTTCGTTTCGCTGCGTACCGATGCCGTAGGACATACGAACACCGCACGCCAGGCAGCGAGTTGCTCTTCCGGCGTGATGGGCTGCCGAACGAAGACACTTTTGTCGTTTCTTTCGGCAATCAGCTCCGGCGCGACGTGACGCGATGCACCGCAATTGATGCACGCTGTGTCGATGTACCACTCCCCAGGGACGGAGTCGGTATTGCGTGATGGCTTCATTCGATGCTCGAGTTACGACAAGTCATGGTGAGTTCATGCTTCACTATGATAGATCGTTCAAACACCCGTCGCAGCCAGGCGCGACTGTGGCATCCGACGAATAGCGGTTCCATGCGCGCGATCCGTGGTTCGACCAGTCTCGCAATGCGGCCCTTTCGAGGAGAAACACGTTCTGGTGTCGACGGCGATGCGTGTCTTGCCGGATCAGGCGCGCTTACGCACCGGCTCGACTGGCGATCACGCGGCGCGACGCATGGCGGTGTGACGGGCCGGTCGACGCGAATCGCACCTTTACGCGATGCGGTTGGCTGGCGACGACCGAGTGGCTGTGATGAGAATGGGCAGAGGCGTAGTACAGCCTGGGTACGGCTACGGGCCTTTCATCGCCGTTCACCCAGTTGCGGATCGTGGCCAGATCAGCGGAGCGGGCACTGGATGAACGTGCGCCAAGCAGCGCAATGATCACCGGACCTCTCTGCATCGCGACGTCGACCACGATGCAGCGACCGGCCTCGCGCGTGTATCCGGTTTTCGCGAGTTGAACGTCCCAATCCGTCCAGCGGACGACGGGATCCGTGTTGCGATAGAAACGCGTCCGGCTGCCAATTGTCTGTTCGTATGCTGTCAGCGTGGTAAATGAACTGATCATCGGATAGTGCGACGCCTCGATTGCCAGTTTGACAACATCGCGAGCCGTCGAGACATTGTTCGGCGAAAGTCCTGTCGGATCCTCGAAATGCGTGTCGGACGTGTTTAGTCCGCGCGCCTTCAGATTCATCTGCTCGACGAACGCCGATTGGCCGCCGGGGAACGAGCGTGACAGGGCGGACGCCGCACGGTTTTCGGACGACATCAGTGCAAGGCGAAGCATCGCCTCGCGTTCGAGCGACGTACCGACGGGTATCCGGGAACCCGAGTGCTTGATCCGGTCGATGTCGGCCTCGTCAATGGTCAGCTTATCTCCCATCTCCTGTGCCTTGTCGAGCACGACCATCGCAGTCATCAGTTTGGTCAGCGACGCGATGGGGCGGAGATCGTCGGCATTCTTTTCCAGCAAGACTTCGCCACGCGTAACGTCGTACACGATCGCGCTCGGGGAGTAGAGCGACGGGGTGTCAGCACGCGCGCATAGAGACGTGGCCGCGAGCAGCAGTGCGCAGATCAATTTCTTCATGTCATTCTCACTTCGGAACTGCGACCTGCAATTCGGAGGCAGGGGGCACTCCATGCGCAAGATCGTCTTCGTGCAATATAAATGTAGTCGCGCGAATCAGGTTCGGGTGTGGGAAGGTGAACAGAATTTTTAAGGCCGTCGGACGCAATTCGCCGAAGCCCGCGGCGATGGTCAGAAGAGAGAAGGCTGTTCAGCGGGAGCGATGTCGGGCGGCGCTTTTCTGAGCCGCTGCGCGGGAGACACTCTTCCGCGTGCTCAGGTCGATAAGAGGTGAGGATTTCCAGGAGTCGCGCCAGTTCTAACCTCGAGATCCGGGCGAGCCGGGATGCTCGCGATGCGATGGATCGAACATCCTTTCCATCATCGCTTTTATCTCCACAGCCCTGAAGGCAACAGGGCCCCGCGCTATCGAATCCGTTTGTTGCAACCGGTGTTCGCACAGCAAGAGAAGGTGAACTCGTCAGTCAGTGTACTGCCGCGCAAGTGGACTCCCCGCGAAAGGGTCGTCGCGCCAGTCGATCGTCTTTCGCGGGCTATCCTGCACGGGTGATGCCGATGCCACCTCAAAATGTTCGAGTCTTTGTCCTGCGCTAATCGCCTGCTTCAACCACTGGGGCATTTCCCCGTCGCCTGTCCAGGTACCGCCCGTCGCATTTTGATACCGGGCTGGTTTCTGCGTTACCTGATCGCCCGCTATTGCTGACGCCAGGTCGTCCGGCTCAATGCCATATTCTTCCATGCGGTGGCGGAGATAGGCGATCATGCTGTCCCGCTTACGTTCATCCATTCGTTTTCATCCGTGAGTACCGTCCGACTATTTCTTCCACAGGATCTGTGGACAACCTGTCTGAAGCGGATTTGATCTGCTCAGTCGCGTTGGTCGGGGAGCGGCCGTCGCCGCTTTCCAGCCGAAGATTAAAGCAGCAGTTATCTCGTCAGCTCGCGCATTTGAGGTCGCGGTTTCGCCGGAACTGAGTGACGCCGGGGGGCGGTCCGCCTATAGCCGCTTTCGTAGCGCAGCGATCGTCGTCGCTCATCCCTTGATCCTGCATTAACCAGATCTGACGAAGCACCGGGATTAGTCGTTCTGAGCTTGAGCCTCTTTCAATTGTAGCGTGCCACTATCGACGTGCGTCTTACTTGCTGCCATAGTTCGGCCACTACTACATACAGAAAGAGGAAAGAATGGTTACGCTCGAAAACGTGCAGGCAAAAATCGCCAGCTTGCAGGCCCAGGCCGAAGCGCTTGCCGCAAAGCAGTCGTCCGGCGTCATCGCGAAGATTCGTGACCTCATGGAAAAGCATGGTTTGACCGTTGCCGACATCGAAGCACACACCGGCGGCAAGAAGCGTGGCCGCAAGCCAGGCGCCAAGACGGTTACCAAACCAGCAGCATTGGCAAAGTACCGTCATCCGAAGACGGGTGCCACCTGGACGGGGCACGGCCGCGCCCCGGCGTGGATCGCGAGCGCACGTGACCGTACGAAGTTTCTGATCGACGGCAGCGCTGCACAACCGGCTATTGCGGCAAAGAAACCAGCAGCGACGGGCAACTATGTGAAGGGCCCCCAGGCGCCGAAATACCGCGACCCAAAGAGTGGTGCGACGTGGAGTGGCCGTGGCCCTGCACCGGCATGGTTGGCTGGCGCCAAAGATCGTTCGAAGTTTCTGATTGTCGCCGCGGCAGAGGGCGCCTCGGGCTCGAAGGTCGTTTCGTCCAGGAAGGCAACCGCAAAGAAAGCCGCGACGAAAAAGGTGACGGGAAAAACGGTCGCCGCGAAGAAAGTCACGGCAGTAACGAAGCCGGCACCGGCGAAGAGGGCAGCAGTCAGGAAAACTGAGGCGAAAGATGCGGTGGCCAGGAAGGCACCTGTGAAGCGGGCGCCGCAGAACCCGGCAGCAGCCGCACCAACCAGTGATAGCGCCTCGGTGCCCGTCGCCGCCTGATTGACGCGACCTGATTATCGGTGGGGTGACTGGCCATGAGCAGGACTTGTCCGTCCTGCTCGAACCAGTCCACCGTAATGCCAACCAATGCACAGACTCCTGACACGCTGAACCAAAAACTTTAACCCGCACAAGGCGGGTCACCTGTCAGGACGATGTGCGCGCCAGTTAGACTGGCTTGATGTTCGCGGCCTGTTTGCCCTTCGGTCCCATCTTCACGTCGAAGCTGACTTTCTGGTTTTCCTGCAATGACTTGAAGCCTTCCGTCTTGATTTCGGAGAAGTGGGCAAACAGGTCCTCGCCGCCTTCGTCTGGATGAGGCCTGCCGATCAGCAAGTCCACTCACTGGCGAACAACAACCCATCACTCATCGAGCAGGCGCTTCACTTGTATCGACAACGCGTGCGGCGCCGACAATTGCACCATCATTGTCCTCGAGAAGAACCACTTGATGTTCGCCGGCGACGGCGTCGGCACGCAACATGAGCGCCGTGCCGGACCACTGACCGATTGTCACAATGCTACGCACGACGTTCGATTCAGTGAGCGTATGGCCTGCGTTCTCGCCGCGCCCGATCGCGGTGACGTGACGGGCGTCGTAGCCGACCAGCAACACATGCGCGCGTCCGGTGCCCGGGCCAATGGATACCGAAACACCGCTGTCTACACGTGTAGCGAGAACCGTAGCGGCCGTCACCCCGGCGGACTTTGCGTGGTCAATGGCCGCGCTGGCCGCAGTACGATTAGAGCCTACCACCTCGGCCTTGCCGTCGATCACCATCTCCGGCGTGTACTCGAAGTCGCGAAACCGTTGCGCATACCGGGCCTGACGCGCATCGGCGCCGTCGAACGAGAACGGATCTTTCCAGCCGAGCTGATTCCAGTATGTGACATGAAACGCCAGGGGCAGAACGTCGGTACGTGAGTCGCTCAGCTCGGACAGAAAGCGATCCGCCGGCGGGCACGACGAACAGCCCTGCGATGTGAACAGTTCAACGACAACTGGGCGCGGCGCGGCAGCGAACGCATGCGAGGTGAGCAGCGCCGTAGCGCTCGCAATGGTGGCAGTGAGAGAACGGGGCAGCATGTCCTGACTCCAGATATCGACAGTCATGGTAATTCGCTCGCCAGCACGAGCGGGTTACAGTTGAAGCGGACCCGACGCGTGCGGTGAATTCAGTCGATCGCTATCGCTGATGTCGTCGTCAAAGAAGCCCAGGTATGCCGGGGTGTGCGCCGGATCGGATGGGTCCTCGGCACGCCCAGCGCTTGCTCCGATTGACTGCAGCGTCGCGAGCGTCGTCGAGCGATTCGTGATGAAGTGCCAAGGGTGCGCTGAGCGCGGCTGCGGATCGTCAAGCGGCACACCGGATTGTTGCGCTGCCCGCAGTGCGGCTTCGAGGCGAAGGCGTGCCGGCGCATAGACCGCGAAACCTTCGTTGGCAAGGGCAGCGGTGTCGTACCCGAGCAGCGCACACAGATACGTCTTGGCGATACGGTCGCGCTCGTCGGCTTCACGCGACTGCGCGATGAGTGCTGCCGTGTCGGCATTCGCGATCCGGCCCGCGCGCATGAGTACCGGACCGGCGTCGGACCACGCATCGGAAGGACAAGCCTTCGCCGCAGGATCGAGTGGTAAGAAAGGATTGACCTCAGCGGGATAGATGCGGCACACACGCGGACGCCGATGGTAGGCGCCGCAAGACATGTCCGGGCGAAGGTTGGGGCACGGTCCCGCGAACGCAGCCACCAGCGTCACGGTTACACGTACTGGCAAGCTCCCACTATGCGCAGAGAACGAGCGGCGCCTTCGGTGTTGGGCGAGCGCGTCGGTCTGCAGCGGCTCCTGGGGCCAGACGATCGCATCGCAAAACAGTTGCACCTCACCACCGCGCGCGGTCCAGTCGAGCGCTTCATCAATGGCGAGTGGCAGGCGCAGATCATGGCAGCAACGGCCACACATGGTGCATGAAAAGTGAATCGACATTAGCAGGATCGGCGAACGGGTATTGGCTGGTCAAGTTAGTTCGTCGGCCAGGTGGTGCCGGTTACAAGTCGGTGGCCCGGTATGTGAAAATATTCTTCGATTCGGCCGTACGTTATATGGTTGTTCACGGCTTACCCGCTCGCGATCGCGACGTCTGAGCAAGTTCGGCCAGTTTCATCCATTCGACATCATCTCGTGAATCGCTCGACAATCGAGGTTGCGAAAGCAGGCGGCAACCTGGCCGCCGCATTTTGACGGGACTTGCCGATGGGCCGTGATGAAATGAACTGCGTTGAAAGCGCGTTTTGCTCCCACGCTTCGCCGACTGGGGTTCGACGGTTCTTTGCCGCATTTCCGACGCCAGCGAGGTGATCGGGTTGATCTGTTGACGGTGCAGTTCGATCGCCACGGTTGAGGGTTCGTGGCCCAACTGTATCAATGCGGCGCGGAGGGTGGAGAGAGGTGGTCACGTCCGTTCGGACGGTCTTCTGGGATTTCTAAGTTGAGCGTCCGGAGTGGTCCGGGGTGGGCATGCTGCCAATTTGATTGCAGGCCGGCTTTGAACGGCTGCTTCCGGAGTTTCCGACCGGCTCAACGGGTCGTCAACAGCTATTTGATGTGCTAATCAGAGCCCTTCCGTGACCGATGGATGTTCTTGCCTTGCTGCACCGTATCGCCCGGCGTGCGGAGGGAGGTGGCCGGAATGACTCGTTTGCCGTACTGACGTGGCCGACAATATGCAAAGAGAGGAAGCTTCGAGGGGATGATGAGGGTGTCACTGAGCGTTTCACGACAGCTTCGGAACTGGGGGCGCTAAACGCAATGACCAAGGACCGACCACGCTGGAACTTTCAATTCTATCCGCTTTGCTGTGGCCAGCAAGCCGTCTGTTGTTTTGAACCCAACACTCGCCTTCGTCGTCCGGCAGGTTTGCTCTGGATATGCAACGATGGTCGTGCAACTCGCACCAGTCTGAAGACGCAAGTCAACCCAACGGGGAGGGTAGATGAGAGAAAATGCCGAGACGTTATTCGTTGCATCCGAGGACATTGCAACAGCGTTGGACCTGCTGGAGAGCATTGAGGTTGAGATCGGGTTCGATAGCGATGATCCGGAGAGCGTGGAGCAGGCGATTCTCGCCGTCGAGGAGGCAATCAATACTCGCCTGAGCCGCCATCGCGGCGATGCACGTATCGAATCGGCCATCCTTCGCGTCAAATTGGACTTCCGGTGCGCGATCCTTGATCAAGCCTCATCCGACGAAGACGATGATGGGGCCATTAGCAGCGTCCACACCGTGCACTGAAATGTTCGGGTCCGTATCACCCAATCGCCGATTGGGATCGGCTGCAGCCGATAAACTGATCCGTCAGTGATGTTGCGAATGCGGTAAGTTTCAATGGTTGGATGTCATGTGCGTGCAAAACACGCATGAGAGTCTGTCGAAGGATTTTTAAAAGGCTAGCGTTGTCGGCTCCACTAGCAGAGTTGCAACGAGCTCGTTGCAGCATCATGTCGACTTGATAAGCGGGCCACCCTGTACAGGAGATTGATTTGACCGAGCGCTCGTCTGAATCTCGCGTTACTGGATATCCCGGTGACTCGTTCGAACGATTGTTTATCGACCTGGGCGAACATTCGGCACACAAAGCGCTTCTTCTACTCACAGACGCGATTCATTGCCAGCAGCGCGACATGAACGCGTACGACTGGCTTTCGGGTGCGCTCCCCGGAGCGACCTTGAAACCGGCATTCGCGTTCGGTACCGTTGGCGAGCTTTATCGCTCCTTTGTGAGGCCGACGGAGTTTGCACGTCTGAACGCACTGCGACGCTCGTAGCAGATTTGCTGCCAGTCGAGGTGGCGATAGTCGAGAACGCGTCTCATAACTCAGCGCCTGACCCTCGGTGGCGCGTGCAAAATACACTTTCGCTTTCTCGCCTCCACCTTGCGGCCGGTATCGACCGGGTGGTACACCTCGACACAGATATCTCGGCCGCATCGGACGAGCAGATGCGTGGCCTTGACCAGATCAACGGCGCGATGATTCAGCTCGGCGACGCCAGTAGCGCAACGCGGCATTAGTCGAAGAGGCAACGGCGGCAGAGACGCTAGAAGAACAGGCCAATCAGCAATGCCACATGCTGATGGCGTTTCGTCTCAGCAGCAGGATGAGTGAAAGTGGAGAACGGCAAGAAGGGCGTCGGGGAACACCAGCAGACAGCAACTACAGTTGCGTCTCGGAAGAACTTCGGTAAAAAAGCCAGCGCCCGTCGGCTTTAAGTGGCGCACGAGGTTTAGGCTGTTCGGGCATTTCGCCTCGACTATTCCTGACGGCTCTGGGCGACCCGCCCGCTACTTTCTTTGGCATTTGCGCTTCCTCGGACAAACTATCTTCAAGAATTCGTTGCTGCTCGACATTCAGGGCGGAAGCCAGCTTAAGTGCTTCAGGCTCGACGTCATGTCCGTCATCCGTTTGAATGAAGTCGAGCGGTGACTTCAGGCGTGCAATGGTCTCGGCCGCAAGCGCAGGATTGGGCTGATCAAAAAAGCCATGCGGTAACCCAAGCGTAGTTTCCATGTGAAAGGCCGTCTCGGGCGTGAACCTCTCGCCCTTCATCAGTTCGCCCACGCGCGTCATGTTCGATTCAAGTGCTATTGCGATATTCTCTGCGCCTACCGCATCGACCAGAAACTGAAAAGATCGTGTTTTGAAAATGGAGGCAGTCTGGGCGGAGTCGCGGGGAGGCGCCTTCACATACGGTTGTCCCTGCCGGTTGGGCGGAGATTTTTTTTCGTGGCGCGGTTGCATCAACCGGTCTGTCTCGGCCACCGATGCGCCAGGCGCGGTGTGATAGTCGAGTACGAACCCGCCTTCGTCCATGGTTGGCATGAATCCGCTGCCGACCTGCGTGAACGCGAACGCGACAACGGCAATGAGAGGCACAACGCCGACGAGGACGAGCAAGGGTTTCGAAGTCACATGTTCGATCAGATACGCGTATCGACTGTTTATCCAGGTGGCGAGCCGCGTTTCCTTATGTTCGTCCGCATCCTTCGCCTTGAGCCATCGACGGCGAGCGCGTTATTCATTTCATTCATCAGCTCCGCCAGGGCCACCGACACCGCACCGGCGCGGTTAGCGGCTTGGGCAAGCAGCGGCTCCCGCGATGGAAAGTGCGCGTAGAAGCCACCATGTGTCAGGCCGGCCTCCTTCATGATGTTGGCGACTCTTGTCCCGTCGTAGCCGCTAGCAATCTCGAAAGAGATCAAGGCGTCCGCCAGGCAGCGCCAGCGCGCGCAGATCTTCAGAATGTTGAGCCTGAGCTTGGTGTTTCATGGATAGCGCGACGCGAACTGATAGCACGAAGATTGGTGCCGCCCGTATCGGTGGAATTCAGTTGCGAGCGGATATCGGAGGTGCTGTTGAAGCGCAGCCCCAACACGCAATGGCCTTCGTGCTCGTGGGCGCCAAAGACGCTCAAGTCGAACGGCACGTGGTTGGCACCGACGGTGTTGGCTCCGATGCCCTCGCCGACGTCCGCGGGGAATGGGAGATCACGCCATGCATCATGGAAATCCCGTACGGAAGGTGCGTCTGCGTGAAAGCAGGAAGAAGGGTTTGCACCTCTAGAATCCCGCCATCGACACAGACAGTCGGCATTGGGCCGGCTCCCGATAATAACGGAGACAATCGATGCGCCACACCTTCCGCACGTTTCGCCATATCGCCCTCGCATCTAGCCTGTTATTCGGTATTGCATCGCAACATGCCATGGCCGACGAATCGGGAAAGATTACGATCATGGTCGGCGGAATTACGAAGCTGATTTATCTGCCGGCACGCCTTACGGAACAGCTTGGCTATTTCAAGGATGAAGGGCTCGATGTCGAGCTGCTGTCGCAGCCCGCCGGTGTCGACGCCGAAAACGAACTGCTCGCGGGCGCTGTCCAGGGCGTCGTCGGTTTCTACGATCACACCATCGACCTGCAGACCAAGGGTAAGGAGGTCAAGGCGATCGTCGTGTTCGGGCAGGTGCCGGGCGAGGTCGAGATGGTCTCGACAAAGTCCGCCGACGCGATCAAGTCGATGGCCGACGTCAAGGGTAAGACGCTCGGCGTGACGGGCCTCGGCTCGTCGACGAGCTTTCTTACGCAATACCTCGCTGGCCAGCACGGCATCCAATCGACCGGATACACAATGCTGCCCGTCGGCGCCGACGCGAGCTTCATCGCCGCGATCAGGCAAGGCCGCATCGATGCGGGCATGACCACCGAACCCACCGTTTCGGCGCTGCAGAAATCGGGCGAGGCGAAGGTGCTAGTCGACATGCGCTCGGTCGACGGCACGAAGGCCGCGCTCGGCGGCACCTATCCGGGGGCGAGCCTCTACGTGCAGGCCGCATGGGCGGAGTCGCACAAGGCTCAGGCCGGCAAGCTTGCGCATGCGTTCGTGCGCACGATGCAATTCATCCACACGCACAGCGCGGAAGAAGTCGCCGCGAAGATGCCGAGCGACTACCAGAAAGACAAAACGCTCTACGTAAGCGCGCTGAAGGCTTCGCTTCCGATGTACACGTCGGACGGCAAGATGCCCGACGACGGCCCGGCCACTGTGTTGAAGGTGCTGTCGGCCTTCAACCCGTCGGTCAAGGGCAAGCATGTGGACCTGGCCAGAACCTACACGAATGAATTCGTCAGCGCGAAGTAAGCCGGTGTTAGCCGAATGCATTCGTGCGTCAGGTGCAGCCTGACTTTATTGCGCTTCGGAGCCGCTTCGCGCGGTGCCGGTTTTTCCCAGGATGTTCCCGATGAATCAAGTTCTACCCAAAGACGCACCGGTTATCGAATTCCGCTCTGTGTCGTGCCGCTTCATTTCTCCCGACGGCAAGGCAACCGTCGCCTTGCGCGATTTCAGCATGTCCGTTGCGCAAGGCGAATTCATCGCAATTGTCGGCCCCACGGGCTGCGGTAAATCGACCACGCTCAGCATGATCACGGGGCTGCTGAAGCCCACCGCCGGCGAGGTTCACCTGATGGGCGCGCCCGTCAACGGCATCGATCCGCGCATCGGCTTCGTGTTTCAGGCAGACGCGGTGTTCCCGTGGCGCTCGGTGCTCGACAACGTGGCGGCCGGCCCGCTCTTTCGCGGCCGCTCGAAATCGGCGGCCTATGACGAGGCGAACCAGTGGTTGCGCCGCGTTGGTCTCGAGAAGTTCGGCAAGCATTATCCGCATCAGTTGTCGGGCGGCATGAGAAAGCGTGTGGCGCTCGCGCAGACGTTCATCAACAAGCCGGAAATCCTGCTGATGGATGAGCCGTTTTCCGCGCTCGACATGCAGACTCGCACGCTGATGCAGGACGAACTACTGCAGTTGTGGTCGGCGAATGCGGGATCGGTGGTGTTCGTCACGCACGACCTCGAAGAAGCGATCGCGCTCGCGGACCGCGTGTTCGTGCTGACCGCGCGTCCGGCGACGCTCAAGAAGGTCTACGAGATCGACCTGCCGCGTCCGCGCGTCACGTCGGAGGTTCGCTACGATCCGCGCTTTATCGAAATTTCGCGCGATATCTGGCACGACTTGCGCGAGGAAGTACAAATTGCTTAAAACGACGGCACAACGGAATACACTCATGGCATCTCGTGATAGCTCTGTGAAGATGGAGTTCGACGGCGAATCGGCGGCCAGGATCGAACAGATCGCGCGACGCAAGCTGCGGCAGCGGCACGCCCTGATCATCGGTCTGCGGATTCTCGTGCTTGTGCTCCTGCTCGGCGGCTGGGAACTCTGCGGGCGCCTGAAATGGATCGACCCATTCTTTTTCTCGATGCCGTCGTTGATCTTCCTGCAGATCGTCGACTGGTTCCAGAACGGCACGTCGCAGGGGCCGCTGCTCGTACAGGTGTGGGTTACGCTTGAAGAGACCTTGATCGGCTTCTTTATCGGCTCCGTTGCCGGGATCGTGTGCGGTGTCGTGCTGGGACGCAACAAGCTGCTCGCCGACGTGTTCGACATTTACATCAAGATCGCCAACTCGATACCGCGCGTGGTACTCGGCTCGGTGTTCGTGATCGCGCTTGGCCTCGGGATGGCCTCCAAGGTTGCGCTCGCGGTGGTCATGGTATTTTTCGTCGTATTCGGCAATGCCTTCCAGGGCGTGCGCGAAGCCGACCGCTACATGATTGCGAACGCGCAGATCTTGGGCGCTTCGAAACGCCAGCTGACGACCTACGTCGTGATTCCATCGGCGCTGTCGTGGATTCTCGCGAGCCTGCACGTGAGCTTCGGCTTTGCCCTGGTCGGCGCGGTGGTCGGCGAGTTCCTCGGCTCCAAGCAAGGTATCGGTCTGCTGATTTCGACCGCACAGGGGGCATTCAACGCGAGTGGCGTGTTCGCGGCGATGATCGTGCTGGCCGTGGTCGCACTCGCTACGGACTATCTGCTGACCACGTTGGAAAAGCGTTTGCTGAAGTGGAGGCCCGCTGCGTTCTGAGGCTTGCTTCTTAAAGACAGCCGTCCTTGCCGGAAAAGGCAAGGACGGTGTCGCGTTTTGCCGGCCTCATCATCGGTACGGCCGGATCATGTTGGAGAGTGTTGAATGTTGCTTAGCCTGCGTGCGCGTCTGCTGTTGTGGTTGCTGCTGCCGCTCGCGCTCTTTGTCTTCGTAACCGACTACATGTCGTACGTTGCCGCGTGCCAGACCGCCGACCTGCTGCAAGACGCCGCATTGCTGTCCTCCGCGCGAACCATCATCGAAGACGTCGACTGGGAGAACGGTGCGCTGACGGCGAATATCCCGCCTGCCGCGCTCGAAATCTTCGAATCGCCTTATCAGGACCACGTGTTCTACAAGGTGGTCGCCGGCCGCGACCGGCTGCTCGGCGGCAGTCCCGATCTCACGTTGCCAGCGGGCAGCACCCGGTACCCGGTGTTCTACAACACCCGGCTGGGAGAACTGCCGATTCGCGCCGTGGCCTATGAACGGCAGTTGTACGACTCGGGCAAGGCCGAGCAGGTCACGGTGATCGTCGGCAAGACTCAGGCATCGCGGCAGGCCATGGTGAAAGATCTATGGCGTCCGCAATTGATTCGTCAGTGGCTGATGCTTGCGCTGGTCGTGGTGCTCGTGCCGTTCGGCCTGACCATGGAATTGCGGCCGTTGATGAAGCTCAAGGACGATGTCGCCGATCGCGAGCCGATGGAGCTTGAGCCAATCCGCGTGCATCATCTGCCGTCCGAGCTGCGCCCGATCGTCGATGCGATCAACCAGTGCATCGCGAGGCTGAAGCTGCATACGACAACGCAGCGGCAATTCATCGCCGATGCGGCGCACCAGTTGCGCACGCCGCTGACGCTGCTCAACACGCAGGTGCAATGCGCGACCCAATACGATCCGCGCGATCCGGCATTGACGGAGGCATTGACGGGCATTCGACGCACGAGCGAGAAGATGGCGGACATGACGAGCCAGTTGTTGTTGCTCGCTCAGGCTGAATCGGTGTCGTTGCCGCTCGTGCAGGCCAGGGTGGATCTGGCGGCGGTGGTGTCGTCGGTGCTGGAGGAACTGGTGGTCGCGGCGCAGCGGCGCCAGATCGATCTCGGCGCCGAGTTGGCTGAGGGCACCTATGTGGCGGGAAGCGAGAGTCTGCTCGCGGCGCTCGTGTCGAATCTCGCCGACAACGCGATCCGCTACACGCACGAGGGAGGAAGCGTGACTGTGCTTTGCCGGCGTGAGGGTAATCACGTGTTGCTGCAGGTGGTGGACAACGGTCCCGGCATTCCAGCCGAAGCGCGCGCGCATGTGTTCGAGCGGTTTTACCGGGTCGCGAGCGATGTCGAGGGCTCCGGGCTGGGGCTTGCGATCGTCCATCAGATTGCGCTGTCGCACGGCGGTACGGTTACCATGGCACCGGGCGAAGGGCGGGTTGGACTCGTCATCACGGTTCGCCTGCCCGCGTGGAGGAATGAGGAAAGAGAATGAAGCTGTTGCTTGTCGAAGACAATGTCGAACTCTCGCACTGGATCGTTAACCTGCTACGCGCGGAGAATTTCGCCGTCGATTGCGTGCTTGACGGCGAATCCGCAGATTCCGTGTTGACTACCCAGCGCTACGACGTGGTGCTGCTCGATATGCGTCTGCCGCGCATGAGCGGCAAGGACGTGCTCGCGCGCCTGCGCCGCAGGCGCGACAACGTGCCGGTGCTGATGTTGACCGCGCATGGTTCGATCGATGACAAGGTCGACTGCTTCAGCGCCGGCGCGGACGACTACGTTGTGAAACCCTTCGATGGCCGTGAGTTGGTGGCGCGCATCAAGGCGCTGATCCGCCGGCAGTTGAGCGATAAATCGGGCTGGCTCATGTGCGGCGACTTGCAGTACATCTCCGACACGCGAGAGTTCCGCCACAGTGACGTGCCGCTGAACCTGCGGCGTCGCGAGCACGCGATCCTGGAAACGCTGATGCTGCGGCAGGGCAAGACGGTTTCGAAGACCACGCTGATGGACAGCGTGTTCGGCCTCGACGACGAGCCGAGCGCGGACGCCATCGACATCTACATCCACCGCCTGCGCAAGCACCTCGCGGGTTCGACCGCGCAGATCATGACGCTGCGCGGTCTTGGCTACATCCTGAGGACGAGGGATGCGCTGTGAGTGGATGCAAGTTTTAATTTGCCTATATCAGTAATATCACTAAGTTGTACGAATCAGACGCGAAAGGAGCGTGAAGGATTGAGGTAATTAGGATTCGTCTCATCCGCTGTTCGCCATAGCGGCCGGGCAACCGGCAGGCAGTAACCGGCAGCGGACAAATCAGAAATTCAACGCAGCAATCTGAGGAGACGATCTTGAAGCAAAAGTACCTCGCGTTCGCCGTCGCAGCCGGCGCCATGGCAGCGAGCAGCGCGCACGCGCAGTCCAGCGTTCAGCTGTACGGCCTGATCGATCTGAGCGTTCCTACGTATCAATCGCATGCCGACGCAAACGGCAATCACGTGATCGGCATGGGCATCGGTGGCGAGCCTTGGTTCAGCGGCAGCCGCTGGGGCGTGAAGGGTGCCGAAGACATCGGCAACGGCACCAAGATCATCTTTCGCCTGGAAAGCGAATACCGGGTGAGCGATGGCCAGATGGAAGACCCGGGCCAGATATTCGATCGCGACGCGTGGGTCGGCGTCCAGAACGACACGTTTGGCAAGTTGACGGCGGGCTTCCAGAACACGATCGCGCGCGACGCCGCAGCGATCTATGGCGACCCATACGGCAACGCGCAGCTCACGACGGAAGAGGGCGGCTGGACGAACGCCAACAACTTCAAACAGATGATCTTCTACGCAGGGAGCGCGACGGGCACCCGTTACGAGAACGGCATTGCGTGGAAGAAGCTGTTCGACAACGGTATCTTCGCGGCCGCGGGCTATGCGTTCGGCAACTCGACGAGCTTCGGCAACAACGCCAACTACCAGGTCGCCCTCGGCTACGACGGCCCCGCATTTGCCGTGTCGACGTTCTACAACCACGTGAATCGCCAGGGCTTCACGAACCAGACGTACTCGGTCGGCGGCAACTATACGTTCGGCATCCTGCGTGCTAACGCTGGCTATTTCCGCTATTGGGGAGACCAGGGCGCGCTCGGACAGCGTCAGGACAACTCATGGACGGTATCGTTCAAACTGTCGCCGAAGGGCGCACTCGACTACGAGCTTGGCTATCAGCAAATGCGCGTGCATAACGCTGCATACAACAGCGACGGCAATATCCCGAACGCGAACATCGGTGCGTTCGATTCGACCCTGGGCATCCACAACGGCTTCAAGGAAACGCTATACGGCTCGATCTTCTATCACCTCTCGAAGCGTACGGAAGTCTACCTGGCCGCTGACTACATGAGGCTGCACGGCGGCTACACGGTTGGCAGCACTTTCGGTGCGACCAATCAGGTCGAGGCGACCACGGGTATCCGTACGCGCTTCTGATCCGCGTTTCATCTCCTCGCAGTATGCTCCATCAAAGGAGCTCCGGATTGCGGCAGCGGACTTGTCCGCTCGCCGCTTTTTTCTGGTCGATGCATCAAGAGGTCATCATGTTCAGCGACGCTTCCATCCGCGTGGCGCTGACGGTGCCCGTGCTCGCGCGTATGCATGTCAAAGTGGTCGCCAGCAAGCGCGAGCTTGCCGGTTGCACGGCGCCGGCAACGTTCGAGCGAAGCCGGGAGGCGTTGGGCTGCTTGTTGCACGCGAAGCGCAACTGCATATTGAACGAGCTGCTGACGCCCGATGTCGCTGCACGCGATCAGGATGATTTCATGAACATCCGCACGACAACACGACGCGCGCCGGATGCCGGGGAGGCGCGTTTCTGTTCGAGCGGCGTAACGGATCAGCCTGGTCTCGTTTAGGCTGGTTGAGACCGAAAACCGGACGCACGCAACCAACTACCTCGGTCCGTAGTCTAAATTGTTAGCTCGGCTTTGCGAAAAGGAGGCGAGCAATGAGCAAGCTATCAGTCGTCTGCTGGGTTTGCACGGCCTTGTGCCTTTGTGTTCTTGCTGGCGTCGCGGGATGCGACGCGCTCAGCGGACCGCCCGCCCTGGAATGGCCAGGCCCACACGCGCCGTATCCGTTCCCGGACGATATCCCGCATCGCACCTCGTAAACACTGCTGCACACGGCCAGAGGGCCGGCCGTTGTGTCGCGACCTCGCGCGCGCGTCCGCACCAGGGATCCCTGTTCTAGCGCGGCTCGGAGGATAAGGGGCGATCTTCGCAACGCAATACTGTCAGGCCGCACAGATGATATGGGCGCCAAGGCTCACCGGTCCGTTCGGACCTACGTTCATGCCCTTTGCCCGGCACGCTACACAAACGCCGTTAGCCGATGCTATTCCCTCAACCTTAGATTAAGCTTAAGAAAATCTAATTTTTTGAACATTTTAAAGTTTGATCTTATTTTTTAATCGAGAATTGAGTCATTCATTAATTTCATTAAATTTGAAGATTTCCGTTTTGGCGCCTTATCGTTTTAGTGAATGGACGCGATGCCAGGCGTTTTCCCTTACGTCATGCCTCTTTCTCCCAATGCATCTCTTTCCTCACCCTTATTCTCGCTTTCCATTTCATAACCGAGTCTTACAGGGTGACAATTCTAATTCGCGTGGCCGATACCAAGGTCGACGTATCGTAGATCCATGTGCCTTGCGGCAACTATTCCTCCACGTCTCCGCGGATAGGTGCCACGGTCCATAGCCACGTCAGCGATATTACCGAATGCGGCATTGCAGCGTGATTGGTATTTCTGGTCGATTTGTATCGCTTCTCATTGCTATTTCTGATTTTCGATGAGCGTTCAATATTACGAAGACATCAATCCGGTGAGAATTGAATATTTCGTGTTCCATACGTTCATTCAAATCTCTGTATACAAACCATCAATTTATTTTCTGTGCATTATTGCCGCGCATTCCTCATCCTTACCGCTGTAACGAAGCACTGCATCAAGCCGTTTCGAAGAAATGGATGACGTGAGCCCACGTGAGCGATGAATCATCGAGGCGCTCCAGCAGATCCTGTGCAGCACTCAAGCATTTCCCCCACCTGTTTTTGCCGCTCAAAGGAGCCGACTGATGAACAAACCGTTATTGGCCTTCCTACTCGTCGCGACGGTCGTAGTCGCCGGATGCGGCGGAGGAGACAGCTCCACTTCGACTCCGGCATCATCGACACCCGCACCCACGCCGTCTAAGCTGCTGACGAACATTGCCGTACCCAATGCTACGACACCAGCGTTTAGCTTCGATATCGGCTACACGGAAGCGGGCAAGTACTATCTGGCGGATCGAAATAACAAAGCCGTCGATGTCTTCGATACGAAATCGAATACGCTGATCGCGCAGATTCAAGGAGGCTTTACCGGCGCAGGCGCGAGTACGGATGCGTCCGGGCCTGACGGGATCGTGGGTGTGACGGGAATGAATACGCTGTATGTGGGCGACGTAGATTCCGTGAAGATCGTCGATACGTCTGCAATGAAAACGGTCAAGACGATTCCAATCAGTACATCAGGCTCGCGTGTCGATGAAGGCTGCTACGATCCCGACGATCATCTCATCATGTTCGCAAGCCCTGGCGAGACTCCGCCGTACGTGACTTTCATTTCGACCACGACGCAAGCCGTCGTCTCGAAACTGGTCTTCAACGGCTCATCGGGACTGGAAGCTTGCACGTACGACCCATCCTCAAAGAATTTCCTGATCAATAACGACGGAACGGCGGCAAACCCGGACGGCGAACTCGACGTTATCGCCGCCACTTCCGTCACGTCTGGTACGCCCACTGTCAGCAAGTCCTTCCCGCTCGGCAAATGCGGACCCACTGGCATTGCACTCGGTCCTAACGGCGATGTGTTGATCGGTTGCGATCCGTCTGCGGGTAGTCCGCTGATCACGTTGATTCTCGATCGCAACACGGGTTCTCCACTCGCCTCGGTACCGTTCGGAGGAACGGACCAGGTCGCATACGATCCGACGTCCAACCGCTACTTCTTGCCGGCGCGCCATTGGGTGACGAGCGGCACGGCGGCGGCATCGGGTTTCACTCCGCAAATGGGTGTGATCGACGGGGCGACGCGCAAGCTGCTCTACACCGTCGCGGTGGGAACCGGCGCGCACTCGGTTGCAGTCGATAGCGACCTCGGTCAGGTCTATGTGCCGTTCCAGGCAGGCGTCGCTGCATTCCCGAATGGTGGAGTTTCGGTTTTCGCCACGAAGTAGTCGGTTCATCCTATAGGTGACCTTCGCACGAGACTTCGGTCGTCGCAGTGCTCAGCCAGTGGACAGGAAAATTGTCGGCTGGCTTTTATCACTTCTTTCACTGGAAAGAACGACAGCGTTGGGGCGTTGGAGCCTGGTGAGTGCAGCCGGCCATGAAGGAACATTCGACCGAACTTTCGCGCAGACGGTCAAACGTCGGGACCGCCTCTGCAAACGGTCTTCCGGGCGTCTCCACACTCCGTTCGCGCGCGTCTCCCGGTGCGGATCTGCCGGTAAACCTAGACGCTGAAATCCGATTGCGCCGATCGCACGAATCTGCACCACCGTGATGGAGGTCCTTTAGCAGCTTCCTACAATCATTCGGGCACAGGCGTTGACCCGGAGCCCGCCATTCCCCGATCGGCAAGTGGACAGTTCTCGATATTGCGAGCCGACGACAATATGTGATCGCGGAACTGCTCGCGTAGCCTCAGCTTATTCACCTTCCCAGTCGCGGTGTGAGGAAGCTCGTCGACGAAGACGACATCATCTGGAATCCACCACTTGGCGACCTTGCCTTCGTAGAATCCAAGCAACTCCTCTGGGGTCACGTCGGCATTGGGGCGCTTTACGACCACCAGCAGCGGCCGCTCTTTCCAGTTCGGATGCGCGCAGGCAATACACGCGGCTTCCGCCACCGCGGCATGCGCGACCGCCAGGTTCTCTATTTCGATCGAACTGATCCATTCGCCGCCGGACTTGATCAGATCCTTGCTGCGATCAGTGATGCGCATGAAGCCGTCGTGATCAATAGTTGCAACGTCACCCGTCGGAAACCAGCCATCGATAAGCGGCGACACATCGTTGCGGAAATAACCGTCGATAACCCATGGCCCGCGCACGTGCAGGTCGCCGAACGCAACGCCGTCCCACGGCAGTTCGCGCCCCCCGTCGCCAACGATTTTCATGTCGACGCCGTAAATCACATGTCCCTGCTTCTCGAGCAGCCTGCGCTGCTCGTCCGGCGAGCGCATCGTCTGCTCCCGGTTGAGTCTTGACACGGTACCGAGCGGCGACATCTCCGTCATGCCCCACCCATGGATGGCCTGGACCCCATAGTCGTCCCTGAACATCCTGAGCAGTGCAGGCGGGCACGCCGATCCGCCAATCACCGTGCGCTCCAGCGACCCAAAGCGCAGGCCAGCTTCGCGCACGTAGTTCAGCAGTCCGAGCCACACGGTCGGCACACCCGCCGAATAGGTCACGTGCTCGGCCTCCATCAGCTCATAGAGCGACTTGCCGTCCAGATCCTTGCCTGGAAGCACGAGCTTCGCACCCGTCAGCGGCGCGGCATGGGGAATGCCCCACGCGTTCACATGGAACATCGGGACGACCGGCAGCGCGCAATCGCGCGCGGACAGGCCTGAGGCGTTGGGCAGCGACACGCCGTATGCATGCAGCACGGTCGAGCGGTGCGAGTACAGCGCGCCCTTCGGATTGCCCGTCGTGCCCGACGTGTAGCAGAGATAGGACGCGAGCCGCTCGTCGAGTACCGGCCAATCGAAGTCACCGTCCTGTGCGCACACGAGCGCCTCGTAGCCAATGACCGGCGTTGCCAACCGGAGCAGATGCGCGTCGTCGGCGAGCGCGATCCAGCCTTGCACGTTCGGGCATTGGGGCGCGAGCACGTCGACGAGCGCGGCAAAGGTGGCGTCGAACATCACGTAGCGGTCGTCGGCGTGATTGACGATATAGGCGATCTGCTCGGGAAAAAGCCGTGGATTGATCGTGTGACACACGGCGCCGAAACCAGTCGTGCCGTAGTACGTCTCCAGATGCCGGTAGCCGTTCCATGCGAGCGTGCCGATCCTGTCGCCTGCTTCGACGCCTAGCGCGATCAGCCCCTGCGCGAGCTGCTTTGCGCGCTTCTCGCAGTCGCGATACGTGTAGCGATGCACGTCGCCCTCGATGCGTTTTGACACGATCTCTGTCGTGCCGAAAAAGCGTGAGGCATGCGCGAGCAACGAAGAAACCGTCAACGGCACGTCCATCATTTGTCCACGCAGCGGTGTCGTCATGGCTGAGTCTCCGTGCTGTGCTCGCGAACTTGAATAAAGTGGGTAAGAGGACCGGCCGGAACGGTATGGCGGGGCCAGGCTTTCGAGTGCAATGAGCGAGCACTCGCGTTCTCAATGTTTCCCGTTGACGCGTGGTGGCTGACTGCGCACGCTCGAATCGGCCGGATGAAAGCCGGGCTATCGGCTTTTGCGAAACTCCAATTGGTAACTCCCGTTCAATGATTCAAGATAGGTTAGCCCCAGACGCGTTGCAAATGGCTAACATGAAAATTGCTGGTGTTTCGCGCTCGTGGCCGTTGCGACCGTGCAAGCGGACGATCAGCAGAACATCACGGCCAGGCGAGATAATCTGTCTTGACCGACAATCAGCTAACGACCTCGGTGAGATAGCCACACGTCCCTTTCTCAACGTCAAGCCGCCGAGAATGTCAGGTTCGCTCCCAGCAACCGCGTGATACTTCGCACAGCGTCAACATACCGCCAGACAATTTCGCCACGTGCATGACGTATAGCTCGTATTCCCACAAAAAAGTGCCTTGCTCCCGAGCTATCCTCCTATTTCGGTAGTATGGATTTACTGACCACTGACCCCGTTCCATTCCTTGCTCTTTGCTAGATGCCTCGGGCTGGCAAGCAAGTTGCGGTCGTCACCGAAGTCTGGCCATGGAAACGCTCGCATCGTGGCTGCGCCGCCTCGGGCTTGACCAGTATGCGCCATTGCTCGAATCCCATGGCATCGACCTGCATTCGCTGCCGCTCCTCTCCGAGAAGGATCTCGTCGAACTTGGCGTGCGGCTCGGGCACCGCAAGCTTCTGCTAAAAGCAATCTCCACACTCAACAACGACGGGCGCGCAGCGCCTCCGCTATCGCAACCCGCCAGGGATGCCGAGCGCCGTCAACTTACCATCCTGTTTTGCGATCTCGTTGGCTCGACACAGCTTACGCAGCAACTCGACGCGGAGATGCTCAGGAATATCATGCACGCTTACCAGCGCACATGCGCCGATATCGTTTCGCGCTACGCCGGTCATGTGGCGCAATACATCGGCGACGGCATCGTCGTGTACTTTGGCTTTCCGCAGGCGCATGAGGATGACGCGGAGCGCGCCGTGCGCGCTGCGCTCGATATTGTCTCCGCCGTCGGCAAGATTGCAGGTCCAACCCCGCTGCAAGTGCATATCGGCATCGCAACCGGTTCAGTCGTTGTCGGCGACAATGGCGCGAGCGATGGTTCCATTTGGAATTCGGCGGTGGGCGAGACCCCCAACCTTGGCGCGCGTTTGACCGCACTGGCCGGTCCTGATCAGATCATGGTTTCGTTATGCACCCATCGCTTGCTTGGCAATACCTTCATTACCGAAGATCTGGGCGAACAGATGTTGCTTCGAGCTTGTCGAGCTTCTGCTCCGGCGTGTCGTCGCGTTCGAACCCACAAGCGCGCTCGAATGGTTCGATAAGTGGGTAGAAGAACCGTCATTGCGAGGCGCTGGGTTATGTTGATGCAGGGCTCGCGCGGATCGATCGGACGGTCATCGAACACCGTGCGGAGCATGAGGTGCGACTCCTTGTTCAGGGTGCCGCCTGGCGGTTCAACATTTCGATAAGGATCTGAAAAAAAATTCAGATGCGTTGTCGTCTACCGACTCGCGACAATTTGAGAAAGGCAACAGCATCGCCGTGAGTCGTGCGACGTGTTACATGTGAGTTAACCCCGATCGTGCTTTGGCCGTTCGAATCGCTTCGTCGAAAGACGAGGCGGTTGCCACATGGCGATGGTTCACCGTGACCAGCCATTTATTGTCCCGTAGACACCAACGGATTTTCCCACTCTCCATTAACGCGGAGAACCATCGCCATACAGAGGCGTCCTCGGCGTTTGCGCATGCGGCAGCCAATGCGCGAGCCTCGTGAAGGTGATGTGTATCGATTGTTTGTGAAGCGAGTTTCATCGCGGGTGCCTAGCGGGTCGCATGCGACAGGATCTGGTCGATGACAAGCTGGTTGCCAAGCGAGTTTTCCAGAGTGAATGCGATCGAATCACTGCGTTCGAGCAGCACAGAGCCGAAATTCTCGACCATCGACTGATACTGATCCACACCGCCGAAATCGAACGTTTCGACAACGCCGCTGGCATCGGAACGAAGTCTGATTTTCGCGTCGGCATACACGCCTGCATTGAATGGCGCGTCCAGGGAAAGCCAGCCTTTGGAACCATGGAAGACCATATGTTGCCGCCGCGCAAGCTGCGTTCCGCAGTAGAAGTTCAGGCGAAAACCCGGGAAGTCCAGCGCGCAGATTGCAAGTTTGTCGGTGCCATAGCGTGGGTCGATCGTAATGTCGGCGCGCACTGAGAAAGGTTCAAGGCCGGTCGCGATCCGCGTCGTCACCACCGGGTAGACACCGATATCCCGCACGCCACCGCCTCCAAGCACGAGGTCGTTCTTGAGGGCGGTAGGGTCGTCATTGAAATACGTGAAAGAGCCTTCCACGAGTTCGAGATTGCCTAGCGAACCGTTCGCGATCCGATCGCGCACGAACGCCCATTGCGGATGATGCGCCACCATGAATGCTTCGGCGCATACGAGTCCGGTCGCATCGCGAAGCGCGATGAGTTCCTGAACCTGAGCGGCGTTCATCGCGATTGGCTTCTCGCACAACACGTGCTTGCCCGCGAGAAGTGCCTTTTTGCACCACTCGAAGTGACTGGCCGTCGGCAACGGTATATACACCGCATCGACTTCTTTGCTCGCAATGACTTCATCGTAGTTCGCGCACGAGGCGGCTATGCCGTGCTTTGGCGCGAACGCTGCGGCACGCTCGCCATCGCGGGCAGCTACGCAGACCGCGCGGCCGTTGCTCGATCGCTGGATTGCGGGCACGACGAAGTTGTCGGCGATTCTGGCGGCACCGAGCACGCCCCAGCGGATCATGTCCCTCATGGCTGTCTCCTCGCGTAATTGGTTAGGTTCGTTAACACACCGTCTGAAGCCGCTCCGCGCAGACGCGAAGCACGTCATCCGGATCCCGGCGCCACCAGTTCTCTTTCGAAAATATCTCCACCTCGACCAACCCGTCGTATCCATTGCGTTCGACGCGTTCACGCAATGCGGACAGGTCGACGACACCATCGCCCATCATGCCGCGGTCAAGCAACAGGTCGCGCGTTTCGCGCAGCCAGTCGCATACATGAAAGGCGAGAATCCGCTCGTTGCGGCCAGCCGCCGCGATCGACGCCTGCAACGCGGGATCCCACCAGCAGTGGTATGCGTCGACAGCCACCCCGAGAAAGCCGGAGCGCTCAGGATCGAGCGCGTCACAGAGGTCCAGTGCTTGCGCCAGCGTGTTGATCACGGCCCGGTCTGCTGCATACATCGGATGCAGCGGCTCGAGCGCGAGCGGGACACCGAACTCACGCGCCGTTTCCAGCAACTCCGCGATGCCATCGGAGACCTGCGCGCGGGCTCCGCGCAAATCGCGGCTCCCTTCAGGCAAGCCACCGACCACCATCACGAAGCACCGTGCGCCCAGCGTTGCGGCGTCGCGCAAGGCGGCCTTGTTGTCGTCGATATTCGCGTCGAACTGCGCTCGGGTCGCAGCCGGCAAGTATGTCGAACGGCAATAGCCGGTGACGGTTAAATCGAGCGCTTTGATCTGCTTCGCGACCTCCGCAACGTTCACTTTCTCCACTTCATGACGCCAGGGCGCAATGCCGCCGAATCCTGCGCTGGCGATCCGGTCAATCGTGCGGCTGAGCGGTTCGCGATGACCGAGCGTTGCCGTGTTGATGGAGCACAGGTCGAGTCTTTCTTTCAGGTTTCTCATGGCTGTCCAGAGTGATATCGAAGACGAGCAGTCCGTGAACGCCGCCTTCCAGTGCTTCGATAAGCCGCGCAACGATCGCGCGATGAGTCGGATGCGCGAGATAGATAAAACACTCGTCGCGGCTGTCGAAATCCATCATGAAGCCATCGGCGAGATCCAGACCGTATCCCTCTGGCGAGATGTTTGGCCCGCACTGGAAGTTCGTGAATGCGATCTCAGGTATCTCCGCAAGCCGCCTGATTTGCTCGAAGAAGGCGAGGCGACTCGGCGCCGCCACTTCACTGCGGAATCGACACAGCACGATGTGTCGCACAGGCCCTTTTGAGGGGATCATGGTCAGTCTCTACAGCCGAGCGATGCCATGACCGCGCGTACGCGCACGATGGCGTCTTCAGGATCGCGGAGAAGGCCAGCCTGATCCGCGAGGCGGAATACGTCTGCGAGATAGGCGGGCGGGCGCATGCCATGGTGACCGCCGAGCATGAAGAAGTGATCCTGGAACCCATTCAGGTATGCGAGGAACACGACGCCTGTTTTGTAGTACTGCGTCGGCGCCCGGAAGATATGGCGCGACAGCGGTACTGTCGGTGCGAGCAGCGCGTTGAACGTGTCGAGATCGTTGCCCGCGAGCGCGTCCAGGGCCTGCGATGCGGCGGGGGCGATCGCGTCGAAGATGCCGAGGAGCGCGTGCGAGTATCCCGCGGCGTCGCCTGCGATCAGGCCGGGGTAATTGAAATCGTCGCCCGTGTACATCTTGACTGCGGGCGGCAATTGCCGGCGGAAGGAGATTTCCTTGGCGTCGTCGAGCAGCGATATCTTGATGCCGTCGACGCGATCGACGCTGTCGCCGATCACACCGAGGCAGACTTGCGCCGCGCTCTCGCAATCCGACGCTCCCCAGTAACCAGCAAGTTCAGGATCGAACATCTCGCCGAGCCAATGAAGAATCACCGGCTCATCGCACATGGCCAACACTTCGCGATAGACACGCCGATAGTCCTCCGGCGAGCGGGCCACGCGGGCCAGTGCGCGGCTCGCCATCAGGATGACGCGTCCGCCGATGCGTTGAATGGCTTCGAGCTGCTCCGCGTATGCGCGGATCACCTGGTCGCAGTTTGTAATCGAATTCGGTGCGACGTGATCAGTGCCGCAGCCGGACGCGATCAACGCGCCGGGGATATCGCGCGTGCCTTCAATCGTGCGGGTGATCAACTCGAGCGCGCTGTGCCAGGACAGACCCATGCCTCGTTGTGCGGTATCCATTGCTTCGGCAATGCCGAGCCCTTGCCTGAGCAGGTAGCGGCGATATTCGAGCGTACGTTGCCAATCGATTGCGGGCGCTTCATTGAGTTCGCTGGCGCGTAGTGGATCGGCCACCACATGCGCGGCCGAATAGGCAATACGGTTGAACGGCCGGGCAGGTGCGCGGACGTCGAGCGGCGTGCCTTGCAGGCGATAGCTATCCATCGTGCCGAGCGCGGTCGGAAGTTTGAGTGTCAGGTTCATATGCGTGTCAGTATTTGGTCACAAGCAGGCCGCCGTCGATACGGATAGCCTGGCCAACGCTATAGGGCAGTCCGCCTGTCGCCAGCGTGCGCACAGTGGTCGCGACTTCCTGGGGCACGCCCCATCGCTTGATGGCTGTGAGGCCTTGTTCTATCTGGGCGTCGTAGCGTGCGCGGGACGGCGCCGTCATTTCCGTTTCGATCAGACCGGGCTGCACTTCGTAGACGCTCACGCCGTGCTCGGCGAGCCGCAATGAAAACAGCGTGGTCGCCATCGACAGACCCGCCTTCGATACGCAGTACTCGCTGCGCAACGGCGAGGCCGCGACCGCATTCGACGATGTGATCGTGATGACGCTCGGATGCGGCGCAACACTGGGCCGGGAGCGCGCGAGGAAGTGCTTCGCGAACGCCTGGGTCAGGAAGAACGTGCCGCGCGTGTTCACAGCGATGCAGCGGTCGAAGCTCTCAGGCGATACATCGAGCAGGTCGCCTCGCGACATCACCGAGACGCCCGCGTTGTTCACGAGGCAATCGATCGAACCACCGAGCCGTGCTTCGATATCGAGCAGCGTGGAAGGATGCGAGTCGATGTCGGCGAGATCGGATACGACGGCGATCGCGCGGGCGCCTGTCTGTTCGACTTCGGCAACCGCCTGATCCAGTTCCTCCGATGCCACAGCGTCAGTGAGCGCAACATCGAACCCTGCGCGGCCGAGCTCGATTGCAATCGCTCGCCCGATGCCGCGTCGACTGCCCGTGACGAGTGCGATAGGACGGTGGCTCATATCGCCGCTCCATTGGCAATCAGATCGCGAGCGATGATCGTGCGCTGGATCTGGTTCGTGCCTTCGTAGATCTGCGTGATCTTCGCGTCGCGATAGAGCCGTTCGACTTCATAGCCGCGAATGTAGCCACTGCCGCCAAAGATCTGCACTGCGTTGGCGCTGTGCTTGACGGCCGTGTCGCCCGCGAAGCATTTGGCCATCGAGCAGGCGATGCTTGCGCGGTCGCCGGTTTCAAGGCGTTCAGCCGCGTCATGCACGAGCAGCCGTGCGGCCCGAATGTCTTTCGCCATATCGGCGAGCATCCACTGGACGCCCTGAAAATCGGCGATGTGACTGCCGAACTGTTTGCGCGTCTGCGCATACTCCAGCGCCGCTTCGAGACCGGCCTGCGCGATGCCTACAGCCAGCGCGGCGATGCCCACGCGGCCCTTGTCGAGCACGCTCATCATGATGTGAAAGCCACGGCCTTCCTGTCCGAGCAGGGCGTCGTGCGGGAGTTTGACGCGGTCGAAATGCAGTTCTCCGACTTGCGATGCACGCTGGCCCATCTTGTGTTCTTTCGGACCTTTCGATACGCCCGCCAGATGGCAATCAACGATGAAGATGCTCATGCCGCGCTTGCCGGCCGCCGGATCGGTGCGTGCGAGCACGAACGCCAGATCTGCAACCGGTGCGTTGTGGATCCAGAGCTTGGCGCCGCTGAGTTCCCACCCGTCGGCAGTGCGCGTCGCGGTGGTGCGAATGCCGGACACGTCGGTACCGGCGTCCGATTCGGTAATGCAGTAAGCCGGCCGGAGGGCTGCGCGCAACAAGGGCTCCATGTACTTCGCGCGCTGCCCGTCGGTGCCGTGAACACTCAGTAGCGTGCCGACCAGTTCGAGCAGGCCGCACTGGTCGGCGACCGACGCATAACCGCGCGACAGCTCTTCCATCACAAGCGCGTAAGCGGTGACGTCGAGCCCGGCGCCGCCAAATCCCTCGGGCACGGTAATGCCGAACAGGCCTAGTTCACCCATCTGCTTGTAAATCTCCGCGGGGAATCGCTCCTCGCGGTCCAGTTCCTCGGCTAGAGGGCGAATCACTTCCTGCGAAAAGCGCCGTGTCATGTCGCGGATCTGCTCATGCGTTTCTGAGAGCTTCATGTCGTCTCCATCCTTGCTCGTCATACCTGATTGTTGCGGTGCAGCGTGTCGGTGCAGGTAAACCCGAGCGCCGCGCAATACCCCTTGAAATCAGATGTTTCGTGTGCCAACATTGGCAACAAGTAACCATCTGGTGGGTTATTTAAGACCAACGAAACGCCGCTGTCAACGGGTTTTGCGGCCGATCTGAAAGGAGAGAGCAGTGAGCAAGTGGAAGGAGGCTGCTGACGCGGTCGAGCAGATTTTCGACGGCGCGACGATCGCGCTGGCAGGTTCGGGAGGCGGTCTGCTCGAAGCGGACGCCGTGCTTGCGAAGCTCGAGCAGCGTTTCCTCGAGACCGGGCATCCGCGCGATCTGACGGTCGTGCATGCGCTGGGTATTGGCGACGCGCAGGGCAGTGGGCTGGGACGCTTTGCACATGCCGGCATGGTCAAGCGCGTGATCGGCGGGCATTGGAGCTGGGCGCCGTCGATGCAGAAACTCGCGAAAGAAAACGCCTTCGAGGCCTACAGCTTTCCAGCTGGCGCGATCTCCACACTGCTGCGGGAAATCGGCGCGGGGCGGCCCGGCCTCGTCACACATGTGGGCTTGCGCACTTTCGTCGATCCGCGCATCGACGGCGGCAAGATCAACGAGCGCGCGACCGAAGACATGGTCGAACTGGTTACGCTCGATGGACGCGAATACCTGCGTTACAAGCCATTCACGGTCGATTTCGCAATCGTGCGCGGCTCGTCGGCGGACGGGAGCGGCAACGTCACGCTGCGCCGCGAGCCGGCCGATCTGGACGTCTATGCCGCCGCGCTCGCGGCCCATAACTGCGGCGGCCGCGTCATCGTGCAGGTGAAGGAGCGAGAGCCCGAAGGATATGTGCCCGCGCGCCTGGTTCGTATTCCCGGCATCCTGGTCGACGCGCTCGTCGAAACGCCCGAACAGGTGCAATGCGTAGTGTCGGATTACGATCCAGCGCTCAGCGGCGAAGCGCTGTGCCCGATCGGCGACGGCTTCTACGAAGTGCCAACAGGCATCCGCCGCATCATCGCCGCGCGGGCGGCGAGCGAGTTGCGTGCCGGGCAGTCCGCCAATTTCGGCTTCGGCATTCCAGGCGGCATCCCCGCCTTGCTGGCGGAACAGGGGCGGCTCGGCACGTTCTGGGGATCGGTCGAACAGGGCATCCACAACGGCGCAATGCTCGACGGTCCGATGTTCGGCACGGCACGCAATGCGGACGCGATCCTGTCGAGCGTCGACCAGTTCGATTTCTATAGCGGCGGCGGTGTCGACGTCTCTTTCCTTGGCATGGGCGAAATGGACGCCGAGGGCAACATCAATGTGTCGAAGCTGGGCTCGACGGTCGTGGGTCCTGGCGGCTTTATCGATATCACGCAGGGCGCGCGAAAGATCGTGTTTTGCGGGAGCTTCGAAGCAAAGGGTCTAGCGGTCGAACAGGCGGGCGCACGTCTGAACATCGTGTCGCCGGGCAGCGTGCCCAAGCTCGTCGATCGCGTGCAGCACATCACCTTCAGCGGCGAGCAGGCGCGCCTTAGCAATCAGGAAGTGCTGTATGTGACCGAGCGCGCGGTGTTTCGCCTCGAGGCAGACGGCGTGCGTCTGATCGAGGTCGCGGAAGGAGTCGATGTCGAACGCGACGTGCTGGCACGCATGGCATTCAGGCCGCTCGTCGATGAAGCGTTGCTCGCGCGCTCGAAGCAGAGCGTGCCTGCGACGCAGGAAAAGGTGGCGTGATGCCAGGGCGCGCGAAGGGCGGTTGCGTACTCCGCGCGCCCGGGTTGTCAGGGGCGCACGATTCGCAGGATGGTCTCGATGTTGAACTCGAGACGGCTTTTCAGCGCTGCCTTGTCCATGAAGTCGATGTCGAAGATGACACCGCTCGTGAAACGGTTCGTCAGGTAGTAGTAGCCGATAGCGGCCATCGTGATGTGCAGTTGCCGTGCGTCGACACCCGAACGAAACACGCCCGCTTCGACGCCGCGATCGAGGATGCGCTGCAACATGGAGATAAAGCCCTGGTGCAGATCGTGGAACCGCTGAGACTTCTTGACGTGGCGTGCCTTATGAAGATTTTCGCTGTTCACGAGCGTCATGAACTCCGGGTTTCGAAGGTAGTAGTTCCAGGTATGCGTGGTCAGCGCAACGAGCGCGTCGTCCGGCGAGAGATGGTCGAGATTGAGCTTCTGCTCGGCGGAACGGATGTCGGCGTAGGCATCTTCAAGAACGGCGACGAAGAGCTCCTCCTTGCTGCCGAAGTAGTGATAGATCATCCGCTTGTTGGCTTTGGAGCGCGTCGCAATCGCTTCGACACGCGCGCCGGCCAGGCCGAGTTTCGCGAATTCTTTTTTCGCCGCTTCGAGGATGTTGGCCCGGGTAACCTCCGGGTCACGCTGCCGGGGCTGCCGCGTGACAACCGCTTCTGCGGACTTCGATGCGCGTCGTTGGGGCGTGGTTGCAGCGGTCATATGGGTCGTAGAGAAGTAGGGTTGATACGCCGGTACAGGGGCCTAATGACGGTGACTATAAACCAAAAGGCCGGTTGTCAGGAAGTAACTGGATGGTGCAGAATTGGGCCAACAACATCGCGCTTCAGGCCAGGGACAGGGCGACGACACTGCCCTCGACGAGAAATGGTTGCGAGCGACGCCGTAAAGAATTGCACATATTGGAGGCAGGAATGAAAGATCTGGGTGAACTGGCAGCCTCGCTGCGCTTACCGTCCGAACCGGTGCGTACGCCGATGTTCATCGACGGCAAGGACTATTCGGGCGCAGATAGCGAATGGGTAACGCGCAAGAGTCCGGGGCATGGCGTGCCGGTGACGGCCACGACGCGGGCATCGAAGCGTGACCTGAATGTCGCCGTCGCCGCCGCGCGGCGTGCATTCGACGACGGCCGCTGGTCGCGGCTGTCGGGCGAGGCGCGTGCAGCGGTGCTGCTGAAAACGGCGCAACTGATTCGCGACAATGTAGAGACGCTGGCGTATCTCGAGACCCTCGAAAGCGGCAAGCCCATCGGCCAGTCGCGCGGCGAAGTCACTGCGGCGGCAGGGATCTGGGAATATGCGGCGGGGCTTGCCCGCGTCGTGCATGGCGACTCGCACGACACGCTCGGCCCCGACATGTTCGGTCTGGTTGTGCGGCAACCGGTCGGCGTGGTGGGCATCGTTACACCGTGGAATTTCCCGTTCTTCATTCTTTCGGAACGTTTGCCGTTTGCTTTGGCTGCGGGATGCACGGTGGTCGTCAAGCCCGCGGAACTGACGTCGACCACGACGCTCAGGCTCGCCGCGTTGCTCACCGAGGCAGGCCTGCCCGATGGCGTAATGAACGTCGTGACGGGGCTCGGTTCGGTGGTCGGCCAGGCACTCGCCGAACACATGGACGTCGACATGATTTCATTCACCGGCTCGACGCCCGTGGGCCGCTCGGTGCTCACGGCCGCTGGCGGCAACATGAAAAAGGTCGGGCTGGAACTGGGCGGCAAGAATCCGCAGATCGTCTTCGCCGATGCCGATCTCGACGATGCAGCCGATGCCATCGCCTTCGGCATCGCGTTCAACGCGGGTCAGTGCTGCGTGTCGGGTAGCCGCCTCGTCGTTCACCGCTCGGTCGAAGAAGAACTGGTCGAGCGCGTGAAGGCGGTACTTGGAAAGGTGCGGGTTGGCGATCCGCTCGACGCGTCCAACCACGTCGGCGCCATCGTCGAAGCGCGGCAGTTCGACAAGATTCGCGGCTTCATCGACGCCGGCACGCGCGATGGTGCGCAACTCGTCTGCGGCGGCACTTCCAGCAATGAAGGCGAGCGCTTCTTTATCCAGCCGACGGTGTTTCGCAACGTGCAGCCGGGCAGCACGCTCGCCCAGGAAGAAATTTTTGGACCGGTGCTCTCGGTCACTGCCTTCGATACCTTCGAGCAGGCCATCCAGTTGGCGAACGGCGTGCCGTACGGCCTCGCGGCAAGCATCTGGACTCGCGACCTGCAAGGCGCATTCAAGAGCTTGCGCGAGGTGCAGGCCGGGCGCATCTGGATCAACTGCACGATCACGGGCGGTCCCGAACTGCCGATCGGCGGTGTCAAGCAATCGGGCATCGGTCGCGAGACGGGGCGCTATGGCGTCGAGGAGTACACGGAACTCAAGTCCGTGCATGTTCAACTCGGCAACCGGCCACGCTGGATCGCGTAAGGCCATTTTTCAACGAAAGCGGTCACTGAGAACCGCGCGCAACGGTTGGGCCACGCGGAAATGCGCGGCCGCAGAACGCAGAATCGGAGACAGCAATGTATGACTATGTGATCGTGGGTGGTGGCCCGGCAGGCTGCGCGTTGGCAGCACGTCTGAGTGAAGACGCAAGCAACCGGGTACTGTTGCTCGAGGCTGGCCCCGCTGATACGAATCCCTACATCCATATGCCCGTCGGCTTCTTCAAGATGACGGGTGGCCCGTTGACATGGGGCTATCGCACCGCGGCGGCAGCCGAGACACAACGCCGCCAGATTCCGTTCGCGCAGGGCCGTGTGCTCGGCGGCGGCAGTTCGATCAATGCGATGGTTTATACGCGCGGCCAGCCGTCCGATTACGACGCCTGGGAGCGCGACGGTTGCACGGGCTGGGGCTTTCGCGACGGCGTGCTGCCCTATCTGCGTCGGATGGAAGACAACGAGCGCCTGTGCAATGAGTATCACGGCGTTGGTGGCCCGCTCGGCGTGTCCGACCTCATCAGCGTCAATGAACTCACCAAGGCCTTCGTCCGCGCCGGTCAGGAAGCCGGCCTGCCGTACAACAGCGACTTCAACGGCGCGCAACAGGAAGGCGTCGGCGTGTATCAGGTCACGCAGCGCAATGGGCGGCGTTGCAGTGCCGCAGTGGGCTATCTGCGGGACGCGCGCGCTCGCAGCAACCTGACGGTGAAGACGAATTGCCTGGTGTCGCGCATCGTGATCGAGAAGGGGCGCGCGGTGGGTGTCGAATTCGCCGACCAGCACTCGCGGACGAACGTTGTCGTTGCGCGGGCCGAGCGCGAAGTGATCGTGACGGCGGGTGCGATCGGTTCTCCCAAGTTACTGATGCTCTCCGGCATTGGCCGACCCGCGGCCTTGGAGCGCGCGGGCGTCAAGCCGTTGCATTCGCTCAATGGCGTCGGTGAGAACCTGCAGGATCATTTCGACATTGATATCGTGTACGAGCTCAACGGCCACTATAGCCTCGACAAGTACGCGAAGAAGCACATGATGCTGCTCGCCGGCCTCGAATACAAAATCTTCAACAAGGGTCCGGTCACGTCGAACATCGCCGAGGGCGGGGCGTTCTGGTATTCCGACAGCAGCGTCCCGACGCCCGATCTGCAGTTCCACTTCCTGCCCGGGGCTGGCGTCGAGGCCGGCGTGCCGCCTGTTCCGTCAGGTTCAGGTTGCACGCTCAACTCCTATTTTCTGCGCCCACGAAGCCGTGGCAGCGTAACGCTGCACAGCGCGGATCCCGCCGATGCGCCCGTCATCGATCCCGCTTATATCCGCGATCCCTATGACCTGAAGGTCGCCGTGGAAGGCATTCGTCAAAGTCGCGAAATCATGACGCAGAACGCGCTGCGCAAGTTCATCAAAAGCGAACACTTCCCTGGCGGCACTGTGCGCACGCAGACGCAATACGAAGAGTACGCGCAGCAATACGGGCGTACCGGGTATCACCCGGTTGGTACCTGCAAGATGGGTGTGGACGACATGTCCGTGGTCGATCCGCAGTTGCGGGTACACGGCATCGAAGGTCTGCGCGTCGCGGATTCATCCGTCATGCCACGCATCGTCAGTTCGAACACCAATGCGCCGACACTGATGATCGCAGAGAAAGCGTCGGACCTGATTCGCGGGCGCGTAGCGGCGCAGGCGCCGGCGGCAGGCCAGTTGGCCAGCTATTCCGGCCGGGCAGTGCCCGTTGCCGCCGCGACGCTGGCGTAGGGTTGGGCCGCACGGCCTGAGAGGGAGAGTTCTGGTATCGAACTCCATAACAATGAGTAACTATCTATATATTTATTGGAAGGAGACATCATGTCCAAACACGATCAACACTCGGCTTTTTCACGCCGTGACTTCATCAAGCTCGGTGCAGGGGCGGCCTTTGCCATGGTTGGCAGCAGTGTTTCGGGTTTATCGCTCGGTGCGGGCCAGACCACCTTGGCCTGCTCGTTCCGGTCGCTAACGAACCCGTATCACGCAGCCTTCAACAAGGGCGCGCAAAGCTTCGCGGCAAGCGTCGGCTTGCCGTATGTGCCGCTCACCACTGAAGGGAGCTCCGAGAAAGGCATCGCGGATATTCGCGCACTGCTGCAACGAACGGGCGGCAATCTCGTGCTCAACGTCGATCCGAACGATTCCGCCGATGCGCGCGTGATCGTCGAGGCCTGCTCGAAAGCGGGCGCGTTCGTCACGACTATCTGGAACAAGCCGAAGGATCTGCATCCGTGGGACGTGAACCCGAACTATGTAGCCCATCTTTCCTATGACGGCGTCGCGTACGGTGAAGAAACCGCCACGCAGCTGTTCAAGCAGATGGGCGGCAAGGGAGGCGTCGTCGCGCTTGGCGGCATTTTCAGCAACGTGCCGGCGATCGAGCGTAAGGCCGGGCTCGACGCAGCGCTGAAGAAGTTTCCTGGCATCCAGCTGCTCGATTTCCAGGTCGCGGACTGGAACTCGCAAAAGGCGTTTCCGATCATGCAGGCGTGGATGACGCGATTCAATTCGAAGATCAAAGGCGTGTGGGCCGCGAACGACGACATGGCGCTTGGCGCGATCGAGGCACTGCGCGCCGAAGGTCTCGCAGGCCAGATGCCCGTGACGGGCATGGACGGCACGCCACCCGGTCTGAGCGCGATCAAGGCCGGTGAGCTGGTCGCTTCCGTCGACTGGGATCCGTACTGGCTGGGTGGCATCGGTCTCGCAATGGGTCTTCAGGCGAAGGAGAAAAAGATCGACGTGGCAGCGCTGCCTAAAGACCGGCGCGAGTCCTATTGCAAGGCAACGTTCGTGACCAAGGCTAACGTCCAGGACGTGCTGAAACGCGCGGCTGCGCCTGGCGGCGAATGGAACAATCTCTATGCCCGCGTCGCGGGTCCAGTGGTGTATCGATGAACAAGCTGACCTTGGCGCCCACCCGGCAGGCCGTGCCCACAAAAACAACCGGGACCCCGATCGTATCGAAGCAGGCACTCGTGCGACGATTTGCACCGCTGCTGGTGCTGGTGGCGCTCGGTCTTTGCATCGGCGCGCTGAACCGCGATTTCTTCGATCCGATGAACCTGTCGCGGATTGCGATAGGTGCCGCGATTCCTCTCACCATCGCACTCGGTGCCGCGTTCGTGATTCAGCTCGGCAGCATCGACCTGTCGGCCGAAGGCATCGTCGCGGTCGCAGCGATTGCGGTATCGATGCTGGTCGAGAACTCGTACAACGACAACCACTTCGGGCTGTGGGTGCTGGCCGTGGCGATTGCCGCAGGTACCGCGCTGGGTCTTGCCAACGGCGTGCTGCACGTGTTTCTGCGCATTCCGTCGTTCATCACGACACTGGCGATCGGCTTCGTTGCAACGGGGATCGGTACGGCGTGGCTGTCGGGGAACACGATCCGTGTGAGCGCCCCTTCGCTGCGCGCCATCTCGATTACGCGCTATCTGGGTCTGCCTCTGTCGGTCTGGATCGCGATATCGATGCTCGGGATTGCGTGGTTTGTCTACAAACACACACTGCTCGGCCGACACACGCTCGCAATCGGTGGCGGGGAGGATCTCGCGCGGCTAAGTGGGGTGCGGGTATCGCGCGTGCGCATCGCGGTGTTCGCGCTGGCAGGCGCTTTCTATGGCGTGGCGGGCATC
Organism: Paraburkholderia terrae; assembly: GCF_002902925.1. GTDB lineage: Bacteria > Pseudomonadota > Gammaproteobacteria > Burkholderiales > Burkholderiaceae > Paraburkholderia > Paraburkholderia terrae. The sequence goes on from NZ_CP026112.1 coordinate 479,801, forward strand.
CTCGCTGTTGCGCAATACGGGCAGGGACACGCACGCATTGCCGATGGTCAGTTGTTCGTTGCGATTACCGCAATCGTGGTGGGCGGTACTTCGCTCGCAGGCGGCAACGGCAGCCCGATGAACACATTGATCGGCACGCTGATCGTGATTGTGCTCGGCAACGGCATGGTGCTGCTCGGTGTGCCTCCCTACGTGCAACAGGGCATCCAGGGTGTATTGATCATCGCGGCCGTGACCCTCGCGCTCAATCGCTCGCGCCGGCGCATCGTCAAATGAGCGTGAGGAGAACAGACATGCTTTCACTGAAGAACGTCACCAAGCGCTTTCCTGGTGTGCTCGCCCTGGACGACGTATCGATTGAAGTCAGGCCGAATGAAATCGTCGGTCTGATTGGCGAAAACGGCGCGGGCAAGTCCACGCTGATGAAACTCCTGACGGGTGCATACCGCCAGGACACGGGCGAGATCGAGCTTGGCGGCAAGCCGCTCGTGATCCGCAACCCGCGCGACGCGACGTCCAAGGGTATCGCGATGGTCTATCAGGAGCAATCGATCCTGCCGAATCTGACCGTTGCCGAGAACCTGTTCCTCGGTCGCGAAGAAGACTTCGTCACCTTCGGCCGGGTGAACTGGGCAAAGCTCAAGCGGGCGGCGAAGAAGGAACTCGCCACGGTGCATCTGGACGTCGATCCGCTGACGCTGTGCGAGGACCTTTCGTTCGGCCAGCGACAGATGGTGGAACTCGCGCGAGCCTTGTCGCTCGCGAGCCGCACGGGCGGCACGCCGATCATCCTGCTCGATGAGCCAACTTCTGTGCTCGAAGCCGGGGAGATCGAAATCCTGTTCGGGCTCGTGCGTGAACTCAAATCGCGTGCGTCGTTCGTGTTCGTATCGCACCGGCTCGATGAACTGCTGTCGCTCAGCGACCGCGTGTATGTGATGAAAGATGGGAAGGTGGTGTCGGAGATGTCGTCGGGCAATGCGTCGGTGACGAAGCTCCACGAACTGATGGTCGGCCGGTCCCTGCACAGCGAGTACTACCGCGAGAACCTGCAAAAGCCTTGCCGCGCGGAGGTCGCACTGTCGGTGCGCCACGCGTCGCTGGGGCACGTGCTCAACGACGTTTCCTTCGATGTCCACCGCGGCGAAGTGTTCGGTGTCGCGGGCGTGGTCGGGTCCGGGCGCGAGGAACTGTGCCGGATCATTGCGGGGCTGGAAAAGCTCGACGCGGGGGAGGTGATGGTCGGTAAGACCCGTCTGAAGCCGCAGGCCAATCATGCCGTCGCGCTTGGCATCGGATACGTTCCGCGTGAGCGAAAGGTCGAGGGGCTCGTCACCCAGATGAGCGTTGCGCAAAACCTCACGTTGCCGCGTCTTGGCGCCGTCAGTCGTGGCGGTGTGGTTCGCAAGGCAAGCGAGCGCGCGCTTGCCAACGAATGGATACAGCGGCTGCACATCAAGACACCAGGGCCTGATGCATCCTGCCGTAACCTGTCGGGCGGCAACCAGCAGAAGGTGGTGCTCGCGAAATGGCGTTTTGCAGGCAGCCGGATTCTCGTGCTCGATCATCCGACGCGCGGCCTCGATGTCGGTGCAAAAGAAGAGGTCTATCAACTCATCCGCGAACTGACAGCGGAGGGTGTCGCCGTCGTGTTAACGGGCGATACGCTCGAAGAGATTCTTGGGCTTAGCCATCGCGTGATGGTCATGCGAGACGGCCGCGCTGAAAAGGTGCTGCCATGCGAGGTTGGGCACAAGCCCTCGCAGGTCGAAATCGTCGAACACATGGTCTGAGGTCAACATGCCACAACTGAACCCATCACTCGCGGCGAAGCTGCGCGACAACGCGCCCTTTCTCGCACTCGTCGTGCTGTACGTGTTGATTGAAATCGCGCAGCCGAGCTTTCTGGCACCTTCGACGCAACTCGGCTTGCTCGCCGACAGTTCGACGCTGTTCATCATGGCGGCCGGCACGACCTTTGTCGTGTTGCTCGGTAGCATCGACCTGTCGCTGCAATCCGTGGCGTCACTTGCGAGCGTGATCGTGGCGATGCTGCTGCCACGTTACGGAGCGATGGCTGCTGTCGTCGCACTCGCTGCGTCGTTTGGCATTGGTCTGCTTAGCGGGTTGATCCAGACCATGCTGCGCATTCCGTCCTTCATCGCGACGCTTGCGGTGGGCGGGATCGCGTCGGCGGCTGCGTTGACGCTTTCCGGCACGCGCTCCATCGCGATCAGCGACGAGATGCGCAACGCTTCGCTCGGTTGGACCACGGGCACTTCGTTCGGCGTGCCGCATGAAATCCTGCTTGGCATAGCAGTGTTTGCGTTCTGCCTGTTTCTGCATCGCTCGACCGTTTTCGGCCGCCACGCTGACGCGATCGGTGCCGGCGAGCCTGCGGCGATCGCTTCGGGTGTGCGCGTTTGGGTGACCAAATGCCTGGTGTTCGGCACGTCGTCTTTCTTTGCCGGGCTTGCGGGTGTCGTCATGGCAGGCCGGCTGGGCAGCGGTTCGCCAACGCTGGCAGATCAGTTCCTGCTTCCCGCCATCGCCGCAGTGATCGTCGGCGGGACGGCGCTGACGGGTGGCGCGGGCGGCATCGGCAGGACCCTGGTGGGTGCGCTCCTCGTGTCGGTCGCGCGCGTGGGCATGACATTCGTTGGCATTAGCGTGTTCGCGCAGCAGATCGTGTTCGGACTGATCCTGATCGTCGCTGTGACGGTGGCGTTCGATCGTTCGAAGGTGCTGGTCATCAAGTGAGATTCGACCCGGCCCGTTGCGCCGGCTTTTGTTGAAGGAAGAGGTTGCACATGAAAATTCTGGTCACGGTCAAAAGAGTGGTCGATTACAACGTCAAGGTTCGCGTGAAGTCGGACGGAAGCGGCGTCGATATCGCGAACGTGAAGATGTCGATGAATCCGTTCGACGAGATCGCCGTTGAAGAAGCGGTTCGCCTGAAGGAAGCGGGCGTGGCGACGGAAGTCGTTGCGGTGTCGTGCGGCGCGACGCAGTGTCAGGAGACGCTGCGCACGGCGCTAGCCATTGGAGCGGATCGCGGGATTCTCGTTGAGTCGACGGAAGAATTGCAGCCACTCGCGGTCGCGAAGATTCTCAAGGCGCTTGTCGACAAGGAACAGCCGCAACTGGTGATTCTCGGCAAGCAGGCCATCGACGACGATGCGAATCAGACGGGTCAAATGCTGGCCGCGTTGGCTGGCTTGCCGCAGGCGACGTTTGCATCGAAGGTCGTGGTTGCGGACGGCAAAGCTACGGTGTCGCGTGAAGTCGATGGCGGCGCGGAAACGCTCTCGCTCAAGCTGCCTGCAGTCGTCACCACTGATCTGCGTCTGAATGAGCCGCGCTACGTCACGCTGCCGAACATCATGAAGGCGAAGAAGAAGCCATTGGAGACGCTGAAACCTGCCGATCTCGGCGTCGATGTCGCACCGCGCCTGAAGACGGTGAAAGTCGCCGAGCCGCCGAAGCGCTCAGCCGGCGTGATGGTGCCGGACGTGAAGACGCTGGTCGAGAAGCTCAGGAACGAAGCCAAAGTACGCTAAGGACGGTTGAAATGACGATTCTGGTAATTGCAGAACACGACAACGCATCGATCAAGGCCGCAACGCTGAACACGGTTGCCGCTGCGTCGAAGATCGGCGGTGATATTCACGTGCTGGTTGCGGGTTGGAATGGGCAAGGCGCAGCCGACGCCGCCGCGAAGATCGCGGGCGTTTCCAAAGTGCTGCTCGCCGACGCGCCGCAACTCGCCGACGGACTGGCTGAGAACATCGAAGGCACGGTGCTGAATATCGCGAGGGACTATTCGCATATCCTGGCGCCCGCTACCGCTTACGGCAAGAACATCGCGCCGCGCATTGCGGCGCATCTCGACGTCGCGCAAGTCAGCGACATCACGGCTGTGGATAGCGCCGATACATTCGAGCGCCCCATCTACGCTGGCAACGCGATCGCGACAGTGCAATCGGGCGATCCCGTCAAGGTCATCACCGTGCGTACGACGGGCTTCGATCCCGTGGCGACCGAAGGCGGCAGCGCGTCGATCGAGAAAATCCAAGCCGCTGCGGACGCTGGAATGTCCGCGTTCGTGAACCGCGAATTGACCAAGCTCGACCGGCCGGAACTGACATCGGCTTCCGTCATCGTGTCGGGTGGCCGTGGACTGGGGAACGGCGAGAACTACACGAAGGTGCTCGAACCCCTGGCGGACAAACTCGGTGCGGCGTTGGGCGCGTCGCGTGCCGCCGTAGATGCGGGCTTCGTTCCGAATGACTATCAGGTCGGCCAGACGGGCAAGATCGTCGCGCCGCAGTTGTACGTGGCCGTCGGCATTTCCGGCGCGATCCAGCATCTGGCCGGCATGAAAGACAGCAAGGTCATCGTCGCCATCAACAAGGATCCAGAAGCGCCGATCTTCAGCGTCGCCGACTATGGTCTGGCTCAGGATCTGTTCGAAGCCGTGCCAGAGTTGACGGCGCTTATCTGAAGTAGCTTCGTAGAGGACGTACCGATGCGTAAAAGTCGAATTGCGATCGTTGGCGCCGGTCTGGCCGCAACACCTCACGCGCTTGCACTAAACGAGCTGAACGACGAAGTGGAGGTGGTGGGCGTAGTCGGTCGGTCGGCCGAACGGCTGGAGCGCTTCGCCAACACGTATGGCTTCCCGATTGCCAGCTCGTTCAACGCCGTATTGGATGATGCACGTGTCGATGCCGTTCTGGTGCTGACGCCGCCGCACACGCATCTCGAACTCGTCGAGCAGGCCGCTGCCGCGCGCAAGCATGTACTGCTTGAAAAGCCGCTCGACATATCGATGCCTCGCGCAGAACGCGCGGTCGAGGTCTGTCGCAAGGCCGGTGTTCAACTCGGTGTGGTCTTCCAGAATCGCTTTCGTCCCGCTGTTGAGCGGCTTGCAACGCTCGCGAAGAGCGGCGCACTGGGCGCTATCGCCTATGCCGGGGTCGATCTGCGCTGGTGGCGGCCCCAGTCCTACTACGATGAGCCCGGTCGCGGGACGTATGCGCGCGATGGAGGCGGCGTGCTGCTGACGCAGGCCATTCATTCGCTCGACATTCTGATGTGGCTGGCGGGAGACGTATCAACGGTAGTCGGTGCAACGGCAACAACCGCTTTGCATTCGATGGAAGCAGAAGACTTCGCGAGCGCCACACTCACGTTCGAAAGCGGCGCCGCCGGTCACGTGCTTGCGACGACGGCGGCGTATCCAGGTTTTCCTGAGCGAATTGAGCTGATCGGCACCAATGGGACAGCGGTTCTCGAAGGGGGACATCTGCGCGCGTTTTTCCACGATGGTCGTGTCGATGAATTTCATGATCCTTCGTCGTCGGGATTTGGCGCAAAGCCGATGGACTTTTCCCATACGGCCCATCGCGATTTGCTGAAGGATTTTCTACGCGCGATTCGCGAGGACCGCAGCCCTTTGGTAACGGGCGACGATGCGCTGCGCGTGCAGCGTCTGATCGAACGCATTACCGCACAGACAGGACGCCGCCCGTGACGCACATCGATGGAGAAACACGGATCGTTGCCATTCTGGGCGACCCCATCGCGCAGGCAAAGTCGCCGCAACTCTTCAATGCTTTCTTCGAACGGCACGGCGTGAATGCGGCCCTCGTACCGTTTCACGTGCCCGCTGCGGACCTTGGCCTTGTGCTCGATGGGCTGCATGGCATCGTCAACCTGGCCGGTGTGGTCGTGACGGTGCCGCACAAGCTCCAGGCGACCGCTTACGCGGCGCGATTGTCGGAAGCGGCGCAGCAAACTGGCGCGGTCAACTGTCTACGGCGCGAAGCCGACGGTTCCTGGACGGGCGCGATGTTCGACGGTGCTGGCTTCGTCAAAGGCCTGCTTGGTCGTGCGCATGTGGTTCGCGGCAAATCGGCGCTGATTGTCGGTACAGGCGGCGCGGGGGTGGCAGTCGCGCATGCGCTGATCGACGCGGGTATCGCATCGCTCGATCTCTTCGACAGCAATGCAACGTCGTTGCAGCGGCTCACGCAGGCATTACAGGGGCGTGGGAGCGGCGTGGTCGTCGGAGAGAGTGCGGCGCGCGCTCGGGCCGGTCACGATTTCGTCGTCAACGCGACGCCATGTGGCATGCGCGCTGGCGATCCACTTCCGATCGACCTCGCCGATGCTGGTCCGCATGCCGTCATCGCCGACCTGATCATGAAGCCGGCACAAACGCGCCTGCTGGAAGAAGCGGAAGCCCGAGGTTTAGCCACCCATCCGGGGCGGCATCTGCTCGAAAGCTCGGTCGAAGAGATGGTCGCGTTTCTAGGTCTGCTTGCGCAATCGCAAGAACGTTCAACAGCCGCCTGCAAGGCAGAGATCGAATCTCCGTAAGGCGGCGAAAAGGCTTCGGGAAAACCCCCTTTGATTGCTCCAGGATCGGGGCATAGTATGAGTCGTAAGTAACTATCCGGTGGGTTATGAAACAAGTCCGGAGATAGCCGACTTTCCTTCGCAACGAGTTGCATCGGACCAGACCACGCGCGAAAGCGCCGACTCTGGTCGACAGGAGACAACGATGAATCCAGCAGAAAAGCGCAAATGGCCGCGCTCGGGACTCGAAACAACGCTGATGGGCTTCGGCGCCGCGCCGATCGGCAACATCTTCCGGCCGATCACGGAGGAGGATTCCGCGGCCCTGATCAAGGCCGCCTGGGACGCCGGCGTGCGGTATTTCGACACGGCTCCCATGTACGGCCATGGTTTGAGCGAAGCTCGCTGTGGGCAGGGGTTGCGCTGGTATCCGCGCGACCAATATGTGCTGTCGACGAAGGTGGGACGGCTTCTCAAGCCCCGCAAGCGCGCGGAAATCGACTTTACGCCGTGGGTCGACGGCCTGCCGTTCGAAATGAAGTTCGACTACAGCTACGACGGTGTCATGCGGTCGATCGAGGACAGCCTGCAGCGACTGGCGTTGGAGCACATCGACATCGCACTGATCCACGACATCGACAGCTATACGCATGGAGACAGGCAGCCGGAAATGTTCGAGGCGGCCATGTCGGGCGCGGCGAAGGCGCTGCTGAAGTTGCGCGACGAAGGCGTCGTGAAGGCGGTAGGCGTGGGCGTGAACGAATGGCAGGTTGCGCATGAGGCCATCAAATGCAACGACTTCGACTGTCTGCTGCTCGCCGGACGTTACACGCTGCTCGAGCAGGACGCGCTCGACGGCTTCCTGCCTCTGTGTGAGGAGCGGCAGGTGTCGGTCATCCTGGGTGGCGGCTACAACAGCGGCATCCTCGCGACGGGCGCGGTTCCCGGCGCGAAATACAACTATTCGGCCGCGCCCGATACGGTTCTAGAACGGGTACGCAAGATCGAGGAAGTGTGTCGGGAATACTCGGTGCCTTTGAAAGCGGCGGCGCTGCAGTTCGTCCTCGCCCACCCGGCAATACCCACCAACATTCCCGGCGTGCGCACGGTCGCCCAACTGGAAGACAACCTGCAAACGTTCCGGGCACAGATCCCGTCAGCTTTCTGGGCCGAACTGAAGCGTCGTGAGCTGATCCGGCAGGACGCGCCCACTCCTCAATAGCGGTTCGTCGCCAACCCGCAATCGGGTAGCAAAGAACGTCTCACGGGTTCCGCGCCCGCCTCCTCCACCGCGCGATTGCGTGGCGGATGGGACAGGTCGTGCCCGCGTTTCAATGTCAGGGAGAAGTCATGAAAGCTGCTGTACTTGTTGCTCCGATGCAGTTCGAGTTGCGCGACGTGCCTGTTCCCGAATGCGGCGCGTCCGATGTGCTGATCAAGGTGGAGCGCTGCGGGATTTGCGGAACCGATTTGCACATCTATCACGGCAACTACTCAAGCGACCGTCTGCCGTTGATTCCGGGACATGAGTTCTCCGGGACGATCGCCGAAGTTGGCTCAGCCGTTAAAGGGCTAAAGGTCGGTCAGGCGGTCACCGCAGACATCAATCTCGGTTGCCGTAGCTGCTTCTATTGCCGCAAGAACGAGATTCTCAACTGCACGCAGATGGTTCAGCTCGGCATCCATGTGAATGGCGGCATGGCCGAGTACGTGCGCGTGCCGGCCTATGCGGTCGTCCCGTTGCCCGCGGCGATGCCCGTTGAAGAAGGCGCGATGGTCGAGCCGCTTTCGTGCATCGTGCGCGCGTTTCGCAAGGGCCATCTGAGGCTTGCCGAGAGTGTGCTGGTCATCGGCGCGGGACCGATCGGCCAGATGCATATGCAGCTCGCCGTCCGTGCGGGCGCGGCGCCTGTCATTGTCGTCGAGCCGAATGAGCAGCGGGCGCGACTCGCAAAAGAACTGGGCGCGGATATGGTCGTGACCGACCCCGCCCAGCTCGAGGCCACGGTGCGCGGCGCAACCAATGGACGCGGCGTCGATGTCGCGATTGAAAGCGTCGGTTCCACCGAACTATACGAAAAGGCATTCACGCTGATCCGTCCTGGCGGCCGCGTGATTGCGTTCGGACTCGCCAAGCCGGGTCATACGTTCAGGATTTCCGCGCTCGACTTCGTGCTGCGCGAGCAGGGCGTGCAAGGCAGTGTCGCCGGCATGGGCGACGACATGCACGAGGCCGCGACGCTGCTCGGCTACAGGCGCGTGAACGTTGCGCCGTTTCTTACCACGATCTATCGACTCGATGACGTTCAGGCGGCGTTCAAGCGCCTTGCCGAAGACAGGAACGTATTGAAGATCCAGTTGCAGGTCGCATGAATTGCCCGGGCCGCCGCAGCGGTTCGAAGTCGTGTCAACGCGGTGTCGTTTCGCTCAGCAGAGGCAGTCCATGAAAGCTCTTGAAGTGAAGGGAATCAGCAAGTCCTACCCCGGTGTACGAGCGCTGGATCGCATCGAGTTTTCATGCAGCCGTGGATCCGTGCATGCGCTGGTTGGAGAAAACGGTGCGGGCAAATCAACGCTAATCAAGATTCTGAGCGGCGCCACTGCACCCGATGAGGGCGAACTGTTACTCGACGGCAAATCCTACTCACCGGCATCGCCGAGCGAAGCAGCGACGGTGGGCGTATCGACGATTTATCAGGAGTTCAACCTGATCCCCGGCTTGAGCGTTGCCGAGAATATTTTTCTGGGCCGTGAACGGATCAGTCGCGGCTTGCTCGATGCCGCATCCATGCGCAGCGAAGCGAAGGCGCTGCTCGCGCGCATCGGTGCACCGATCGACGTGCGAAGGCGTGTCGGCACACTGTCGGTAGCTGAACAGCAGCTCGTCGAGATCGCGAAGGCGCTCGCCGTCTCAGCGCGCGTGCTGATCATGGATGAACCGTCCGCGACGCTTTCCGATCGTGAGATGACCCTGCTCTATAACGTCGTGCGAACCCTGTCGCGCGATGGAGTGACGATTCTCTATGTGTCGCACCGGATGGATGAGATTTTCGACCTTTGCGACACCTGCACGATCATGAAAGACGGTCGCTCGGTCTGTACGCGTAGGGTGGCGGACCTCGATCGCGCATCGCTGATACGGCTCATGGTGGGCCGCGAAGTCGATACACGCTTTCCTGATCGGCGCGACAACGGCGACGAACCTGCTGCGCAGATCGTGCTCGATGTAAAGGCGCTGCGACTCGCGGAACGCGTAAAGGACGTCACTTTTAGCATACGTGCCGGTGAGATCGTAGGCCTCGCGGGACTCGTGGGCGCGGGACGCACGGAAGTGGCCCGTGCGATCTTCGGACTCGACGACATCGCGTCAGGCGAGATATCGCTGCGAGGGCGTGCATATCGCCCGAAGACGCCCGCCGAGGCGATCGAATCAGGCGTCGCATTGGTGCCGGAGGACCGCAAGGCTCAAGGGCTGGTGCTCGGCCTCAGCATCCGCGAGAACGCGATGCTTCCCACACTCAAGAGCATTTGTCGCTTCGGCTTCGTTAGCCGACGCCGCGAACAGTCACGAGTGGCGTCCGTGTGCCGGCAACTCGCGGTGTCGGCATCGAGCGCGGAAGTGCCCGTCGGAACTTTGTCGGGTGGCAATCAGCAGAAGGTCGTGTTCGGCAAATGGATTGCCCACGACTACACACTTCTGATTCTCGACGAACCGACGCGGGGCGTTGATGTCGGCGCGAAGGTCGAGTTCTACAGGTTGATTGACGAGATTGCCCGCTCTGGCAAGGCGGTTCTGTTGATCTCCTCGGAAATGCCTGAACTCCTGGGCATGGCGGACCGCATCGTCGCGCTGCGTGATGGCGTAGTGACGGGGGAAGCTTCCGCTCATGGCGCAACAGAAGAGTCGGTCCTTCAAATGATAGCGAGGTAAATCATGGCATTCGCAGAACCTATGTCGGGCACCGCTTCGAGCGGAAGATTTTCAGGCGGCGCGTATCGGCGCATTGAGCTCATCCAGCGCTTTGGCATTCTCGCCATCTTCATGCTCCTGTGCGTGACGGCGGCAGTGTCATCGCCTTACTTTCTCACGGCCGAAAACCTGTTGAATGTCGTACGCCAGGTGTCGGTGGTGGGACTGACATCGCTGGGCATGACGTTCGTGATATTGACGGCGGGCATCGATCTTTCCGTCGGATCGATTCTCGCGCTCACGACGCTCGCCATTGCGGGTCTCAAGCCATATGGGCCGGTGGCATCGCTCGCGGGCGGCCTCGCAATCGCGCTGATTTGCGGGTGGGCCAACGGCGTTATCACGACCAAAGGCCGTATCCAGCCGTTCATCGTCACGCTTGGCATGATGACGGCGCTTGTCGGCGTCGGACTCGCTTATTCCGATGGTCAGCCGGTCATTGGTGTTCCGGCGTCGCTTGCATGGATTGGACGTGGACGCCTCGCAGGCGTGCCCGTTCAGGCGCTGCTTTTCATCGTGATGGCGGTGGCATCGGCGGTAATTCTGAGAATGACGCGCTACGGAAGGCACGTGTATGCCGTGGGCGGCAATGCGGAAGCCGCGCGGCTGTCGGGCGTACCTGTCGACAGGATTCGCGTGATTGCCTACTGCCTTTCCGGGTTGTTCGCGGGGCTCGGCGGTCTCGTGATGTCGACGCAACTGAACATCGGTGAAGCGAACCTCGGAAAGGGGCTTGAACTCGATGCGATTGCCGCTGTAGTGGTCGGTGGTACGAGTCTGTCGGGTGGCGCGGGTGGCATCGGAGGCACGATCGTTGGTGTCTTGCTGATCGGCGTGCTGAACAACCTTCTCAATCTGCTCAACATCCCTGCCTATACGCAGTTGATCGTCAAGGGCGCAATTATTGTCGGCGCGGTGTTGATCCACGCGCAACTCAGTCGTTCAAAGGACCGATAGACCGGTCGTAAATCCCAGGAGACAACGATGTTCAACACGAAGCTGATGCAGATAGCGGCAGCCACGACTCTTGCATTCGGATGTGTCGCGAGCGCGCTCGCTGCCGACACGATTGGCCTTTCGCAGGAGAGTCTCGATCATCCGTGGCTCGCGACCCAGCGCAAGCAGATCAACGACGCTGCCGCAGCGGCCGGCGTACGCGTGCTCGCCACCGACGGGCAGGGCAATGTCGCGGGCCAGATCGCAGGCATCGAAGACATGGAGTCGAAGGGGATCAAGCTTCTTCTGGTGCAGGCCGGGAAAGCAGAGGGTTTGCGTCAGGAGCTGGCGTCGCTAAAGGAGCGAGGCGTGCAGTACATGTTCGTCGGCAAGCCGATCGAGAACGCGGGCGCAATCACAATGGTATCGGGAGATAACCGCGCACTGGGTGTGGATGCTGGTCAGTACATCGTCGAAACGCTGACAAAAAAATACGGCAAGCCCAAAGGCAACATCGTATTGCTCGAAGGCATTCCAGGTGACGAGACATCCGTGAACCGGATAGGCGGCGTTACGTCGGTGACCGGGAAATCCGCGGACATCAAGGTAATTGCGAAACAACCGGCCGATTACCGCCGGCCGAAAGCCTACGCGGTGATGCAGAACATCCTGCAGGCGCATCCGGCCGGCACGGTCGACCTTGTATTCGCCGCAAACGGCGAGATGGCGCTCGGTGCGATCCAGGCGATCAAGGAGAGCGGCCGGTCGAGCGAGATCAAGGTGTTGGGCCTCGACGGGCAGAAAGAAGAGTTTGAAGCGATCCGGGCCGGTGACGAAGCGGCCACATGGCTGTATCCGCCCGCTGGAACTGAAAGCATGGCAGTCGCGATAAAGATCCTGAAAGGGGAGAAGGTGCCGCCCAAGGTTGTGTTGCCAACTGTCCGGGTCACAAAGGAAAACATTGACTCGGTGAAGCCGGCCTTCTAACACGGCCGACGAAATTACTTCAGTCGCTGTAACGCGCAGATCTCTTCTGGCGTTCGGCAACTCGCATTTCAGATCCCGCGAACATCGGGATCTACAAACGTTAAAGGGGTAGCGGATGGATCGAACAAGATATCGGTGGCGTATTTGCGCCTTGCTTTTTTTCGCAACGACGATCAATTACCTTGACCGGCAAGTCCTCGGCCTGTTGAAGCCCGAACTCGCGATGCGTTTCAACTGGACCGAAACCGAATATAGCTACATGGTGGTGGTGTTTACCGCCTGCTATGCGATCGGCTTGATCCTCTCCGGAAAACTGGTCGACAAGTACGGCGTGAAGCTGGGTTACGGGATATGCGTGCTTGTCTGGAGCATTGCCGCCTGCGGACATTCTCTCGTGCGCAACACGCTTGGATTTTCTTTCATGCGTGCGCTGCTCGGCCTGGCGGAATCGGGAAATTTTCCGGCAGCTGTCAAGGCGGTTTCCGAATGGTTTCCGAGAAGAGAACAGGCGCTGGCGGTTGGTATCCTGACTTCCGGCACCAGCATCGGTGCGGTGGCCGCGCCGGCGCTGGTGCCTTGGCTCGCTGCGTCCTACGGATGGCAAGCCGCATTTCTCGTCACGGGGTTGACAGGGTTCGTCTGGCTAGGCTTCTGGTATTTGATGTATTACGCGCCACAAAAGCACAAGACGATCTCAGTGGAAGAGTTGAAATACATCAACGAGAATCGAGCCGGGGATGACGACAAGGGACCATCTGTGAACTGGATTTCGCTGTTGAAGATTCGGCCCACGTGGGCATTTGTCATGGGCAAGCTGCTGACAGACCCGATATGGTGGTTCATGCTGTTCTGGCTCCCTTCTTATTTTTCTTCCCGATACCATCTTGATCTTAAGAATCTAGGGTTGCCGCTGGTGGTCGTTTATGTAGCGACCTCGATTGGCAGTATCTCGGGCGGGTGGCTATCGTCGCGCCTGATCGCTCGCGGATGGGATGTCACTCGCGCACGTCAGATCACCATGCTTGGATTGGCGTTCCTCGTGGTACCCATAGCGTTTTCGCCCTGGATCGACAACATGTGGGCAATGGTTGGACTTCTCAGCCTTGCCGCCGCAGCACACCAGGGCTGGTCTGCGAATCTGTTCACGACCGCGTCGGACATGTTCCCGAAGAGGCTCGTGGGATCGATTGTCGGAATGGGAGGCATGGCTGGCGCAATTGGTGGAACTGTCTTTCCCTTGTTCGTCGGTGCGCTCCTTGATCACTTCAAGGCTCTCGGAAACGTCAATGCGGGCTACAACATATTGTTTGCGATATGTGGGTCGGCATACGTGATCGCATGGACTATCATGCGCCTGATTCGGTCTTCGAATCCGCGAACGGACCTTGGGTTCATGCCAGGCGATTCGGTGACTTGATTGCAGTCTGAGGTTAATGCCGGAGCCGTTCAAACATCGAATGGATTGAGTCTTCATGTGCCAGCCTAACGCTACCGAGAAGAAAGAAATCTGGGGCGGCGTGCCATTCGACACGTCGCGCGAATGTCGAGTAGCGGGGGATTGGATGGCCGCGCTGACATCGCCAGCCTCTCCGCCGAAGGCGTGGTCCTCTTCTCCTCAGATGAGCACTGAGCGTGGGCAGGAATAGAACGGCTGCACAATCTGCGCGTAAATGCATTGAAGGTTCGTAGGTCCGCATGTAGCTGGTTTGCGAATGTCCGTTGTGCCCTCGGAAGCGGCCTTTGGCTTTACAGCAGAGCGAACGGCTGATGTGGGTCGAAGATCGACTACTCCGCAAATTGCGCAATCGATCTCTCTTCTTTGAAGAGGAGATTGTCATGGAAACGCTTACTTCTTCCGGCACTCGTCGTGTGCCATGGAACAAGGGGAGGTTGACCCGAGGTAGATGACGCGCTCGAGATGGCCGAGCAAACCGAAGTCTGATAGCCGTTGGCCGGTGAGCGGGTGCTTGCCGGCCAGTTGCCGCCGTTCGCCATCGACGTTACACGGTCATTCGAACGGCCATTCCCCATCACGCAGCGGACGTTCGGTCGGGCGAGCAAAATGCCTTCGCGGGGTCACGCGTCACTGCGCAAGTCGTCGCTATGCCGCTTATGTATTGAAGACATTGGCGGCACCGCGCTTGAATGCAGCAGCGTCTTGCGGAAATGCTCTACCAGTGGTCTCAGGTTGACCCGATGCCACGCCGCCCATAGCGCCGTCCGATAACTGAACCACGACAGTTCATGCAGCACCACGCCAGCGGGCGCATGGCGCCGCAGGCTTTGCTGGATCATCGTGACGCCGAGACCCGCCGCGACGAGACCGAGTGCAGCCAGCGGCTCGGTGGCTTCCATCGCGATATCGGGTGTGAACCCGGCTTTCGCGCATGCTGCAATGAAATTATCGTGGCGCAGCGCGCCTTCTTCGTACATCACAGCAATCCACTTCTGCGCCGCCAGATCGTCCGGTGTGAAGCGCGACGCGTTCGCCAGCGGATGGTCCTCGGGAATCGCGAGCAGCATGGGATCGTCGAGCACCAGCGCTGATTCGAGGTCCGGGTCGTCGGACGATAGCGGCTCGCAAACGAGCGCGATATCGAGGCTGCGCTGACGCAAGCCGGTTAGCTGATCGGCCGACCGGTAGCTGTAAAGGGCGATGTGTACGTCGGGCTTCTGCGCGCGCAGTTGCCGCAGCGCGCGAGGCAACACGCCGGAGTGCATCGCGTTCTCCAGATAGCCGATGCACAGCCCCCCTTCGTCGCCGCGCCCAAGACGCCGCGCCAACGATTCCAGCCGTTTTGCGTGCGTGAGGAACGCCTGCGTTTCCGCGAGAAAGGTGCGCCCATCGGTAGTCAGCCGGATCCGCTGCTGCGAACGTTCGAATAGTGTAAGACCGAGATTTTCCTCGAGCTGGGCGATCTGGCGGCTCAACGGCGACTGCGAGATATGCAGCTTCTCGGCGGCGCGCCCGACGTGCTCCTCTTCGGCGACCGCGACGAAATAATGCAGTTGACGGATATCTAGCATATAAGACCTCTTCGGACTCAAGTTTGTCAAATTATGTCTTAGACAGACTTAACTTGTCACCCTAGACTTTGCGCTACCGACTCAATCAAAGGAGCAAGTCATGAGCATCAAGGACAAACTGCCGGCCGGCACGCAGCTGGGTTTTGGCGCTGCGCCGCTGGGCAACATGTTTCGCAACATCCCCGAGGAAGAAGCGCTGGCAACCGTGAAGGCAGCGTGGGATCAAGGCGTGCGTTATTTCGACACGGCCCCGCTGTACGGCGCCGGCCTCTCGGAAATCCGGCTTGGCGATGCGCTTTCCGACCGCAGGCGCGACGACTACGTGCTGAGCACGAAAGTAGGCCGCGTGATTCTCGACGAAATCGAGGATGTCAGCGCGCGCGATCTCGGCGAGAAGGGGGATGTGTTCGCCTTTGGCCGTCCGAACAAGATCGTCAACGACTACTCGGCCGACGCGACGCTGCGCTCGATCGAAGACAGCCTGACGCGCCTGAAGACGGATCGTCTGGACATCGTCTGGGTACACGACGTCGCGCAGGACTTCTACGGCGACGAATGGCTCGCCATGTTCGAATCGGCACGCAAGGGCGCGTTCCGTGTGCTGAACCGTCTGCGCGACGAAGGCGTGATCAAGGCGTGGGGGCTGGGTGTCAACCGCGTCGAGCCGTGCGAACTGCTGCTCGATCTCTCGGAAGTGAAACCGGATGGCTTCCTGCTCGCAGGCCGCTATTCGTTGCTCGATCACGAGCGTGCATTGCAGCGGCTGCTGCCGGCCGCTGCCGCGAAAAACGTGGAGATTGTCGTCGGCGGTCCGTATAGCTCGGGCGTGCTCGCGGGCGGCGCACACTTCGAATACCAGAAGGCGTCGCCTGAGATTCTCGCGAAGGTCGAACGTATCAAGGCGATCGCCGCGCGTCACAACGTGAGCGTCAAGGCCGCCGCGCTGCAGTTCGTGCTGGCCAATCCGGTTGTCGCCGCAGTGATCCCCGGCGCGAGCAAGCCGGAGCGCATCGCGGAAGACCACGCTGCCGTCAAGGAAGCGATTCCCGCAGACTTCTGGCGCGAGTTGCGCGAGCAAGGTCTGGTCGCCGCCAATGCACCGCTGCCCGTCAAGGCTTAAGGAGACTGACATGGCCCAAGCCAATGCGTCGATCCGCATTCCCGTTTCGCCCGACAAGGTGTGGCAACTGATCGGCGGCTTCGACTCGCTGCCGGACTGGCTGCCCTACATTCCGTCGAGCGAATTGAGCGAAGGCGGACGTGTGCGGCGTCTTGCCACGCCGGCCGGGGATGTGATCGTCGAGCGTCTGGAAGCCTTCGACAACCGCGCGCGCAGCTATACCTATTCGATTCTCGAAGCGCCGTTTCCCGTCACGGGCTATCGCTCGACGCTGCAGGTGCGTGAGAGCGAAGAGGCGGGTGCATCGCTGGTCGACTGGAGCGGTGAGTTCACGCCGACCGGTGTGAGCGACGACGAAGCATCGAGGCTTTTCGAAGGTATCTATCGCGACGGTCTGCGCGCGCTGGCGGCATCGTTCGCCGACAAAGGCATCGCGTAACTTGCGTGGATTCGGGCCCGATGACGCACTATCAGGCATCCGGGCCCGTCATCACGCGGGACGCAGGGCACCCGACGGCATTACGCTTCGCCGCCATGTTTGGCGTTCAGCTCCTCGATCAGCTGTCGCGCGCCGGGCGAGAGCTGCGCGCCTTTTCGGGTGACGAGTTCATAAGGCTCGCTACGCGAAGCAAGATGCAGCTGAAGGATGCACGTCATCTCGTGACTGGCGAAAAACTGCGCGACGTCGATCGACACCAGCGCGACGAACGACGGATTGCTCTGCAGCAGCGCGAGCGTGGCGAATGCAGACGTCGTTTCGAGCAGATGCATGGGGAAGCGAAGATCGGCTTCGCGAAACTCGCGCTCCAGCAATAGCCGCATCGGCATGTTCGCGCGATACACCACCCAGCGGTATTCCGCGACGTCCTGAAGCCTGACCTTCTTCGCGCGCCGCAGCGGATGCTGCACATTGGCCACGACTGCGAGCGTTTCCCCCTGCAGCCGCGTGGTTTCGTAGTGCTGCGGCGTCTGACTGATCGTCGTGCGACAGATCGCCAGATCCAGCCGGCCTTCGTCGATCTGGCTGAGCAATGTTGCGCTCGTGTCTTCGACGATTTCGACCGAGATTTCGGGGTTTCGCGCGATCAGCGAACTGATCGCATCGGTGAGCAGCGGCACGGCGCCCATGATCACACCGACCGCCACACGGCCGCCCTGGCCGCGCATGATCCCGACGATCTCTTCACGCATGTGCGACAGATCGGTGTGGATCAGGCGTGCGTAGCGAATCACGCAGCGTCCCGCTTCGTTGGGCTCGAGTCCCCGGTTCGTGCGATTGAACAGCGGTGTCCCGAATGTCGTTTCGATTTCCTGCAAGGCCTTGCTGGCGCCCGGCTGCGTGAGCGCGACCTGCTGCGCCGCCTTCAGCAACGACCCGTGATCCCCGAGGGCGATCAGGAGTCGCAGTTGCTTCAGATGCAGGCGGGAAATGATGGAATTGAGCGGCGGTGTCATGAAGGTTGAGGGAAAGTTATATCTGTATCAAATCTTCTCAATTACTGAGAAATGGGCGCCTCCTTATACTGGCCCACACACGGCGTCTAAAAAGCGCCAGCATCAACGCGACGGTCCGGTTATGGGCCGTTGGAGTCCGGCGCCGAGGCGCCACAGCCACTATAACTGACGCTCATTCCCATGTCTCTCATCAACTACATCACGCAGATTCAGTTCGACTACGGTGCGATCCGTTTGCTTAGCAGCGAATGCGAGCGAGTGGGTATCAGGCGGCCGTTGATCGTCACGGACAGAGGTATCCGGGCAGCAGGCATCATCGATACCGTGCTCGACGCGCTCGCTGGCACGGCGCCCGTCCCGATCTATGACGGCACGCCGCCGAACCCCAACGAGGCTGCGGTGCGCGACGCGGTGGCGGCCTATCGCGCGGGAGACTGCGACGGCATCGTCGCCGTGGGCGGCGGTTCGGCGATCGATCTGGCCAAGGGTGTTGCCGTTTGCGCGACTCACGAAGGGCCGCTGCAACGATTCGCCGTGATCGAAGGCGGCGCGACGAACATCACCACGAAAACCGCGCCCGTGATTGCCGTGCCCACGACAGCGGGCACCGGCAGCGAAGTGGGGCGTGGCGCCATTCTGATTCTCGACGACGGCCGCAAGGTCGGCGTGATCTCGCCGTTCGTGGTACCGCGCGTGGCGATCTGCGATCCGGATCTGACGCTGGGCTTGCCGCCCGCGTTGACGGCGGCGACCGGCATGGACGCGATCGCACATTGCATCGAGACCTTCCTCGCGAGCGCGTTCAATCCACCCGCCGACGGCATCGCGCTGGACGGACTGTGGCGCGCATGGCGTCACATCGAGCGCGCGACGCGTGAACCGGGTGACCGTGTGGCGCGACTGAACATGATGAGCGCATCGATGCAAGGCGCGCTCGCATTCCAGAAAGGCTTGGGCTGCGTGCATAGCTTGAGTCATTCGCTTGGCGGCATCAATCCGCGCCTGCATCACGGCACGCTCAACGCGATCTTTCTGCCCGCGGTGCTCGAATTCAATCAGCACGCGCCATCCGTGCGCGACGAGGACAAGCTCAACCGCATGGCAACCGTTATGGGGCTTGGCAACGGTGCGGAGGTGGCGCCGTCAGTGCGGACCATGACGCAGCGGCTCGGCTTGCCGACCGGCCTCGCGCAACTGGGCGTCACGCCCGCGATGTTCCCCGACATCATCAGGGGCGCACTCAAGGACCACAGCCACAAGACCAATCCCCGCGAAGCGTCCGATGGCGATTACCGCGCCATGCTGGAAGCATCGCTCTGATGCATCGCATCTGACTGACTCAGTGCCGCGCAGACGGCACTCCAACAAATCAACCGGAGACACTCAACATGCAGGCGAGCAAAAAGCTGCGTCGTATCCAGCGCATTTCCATTTTCTTTTTGACGCTGGCGGGCTGCGTCAACTATCTCGACCGTAGCGCGCTATCGGTAGCCAACAGCACCATTAGCGGCGAAATGGGGCTTAGCGCGTCGCAAATGGGTCTGTTGCTTTCCGCGTTTTCGATGTCCTATGCATTCGCGCAGTTGCCGGTCGGCGTCCTGCTGGATCGTCTGGGCGCACGGCTGATGCTCGGCGCAGGCATGTTGCTCTGGTCGGGCGCGCAGCTGTGCACTGGCTTCGTACATGGCATCCAGCAGTTTTTCCTCGCACGGATGTGCCTTGGCATCGGCGAAGCGCCGCAGTTTCCTGCCGGCGCGAAGGTGATCGGCGAATGGTTCGCGCTGCGTGATCGCGGCGCTCCAACGGGGATTTTCGTGGCCTCGTCGACGATCGGCCCCGCGATTGCGCCGCCGATCCTCACTGCGCTCATGTTGACCCTCAGCTGGCGCGAGATGTTCATCGTCACGGGTGTGTTCGGCATATTGGTGGCGCTAGGCTGGTACGCGGTGTATCGCAACCGCAGTGAAGTGGAGCTGACACCCGACGAGCAGGCCCATCTCGCCGAAGGTGCCCAGGAAGAACCCAACGCAGCACCGCTGAACGGCGCGCAGTGGCGCAATCTTTTCGCGCAACGCACGACGTGGGGCATGCTGTTCGGCTTCATGGGCGTCATCTACATGGTGTGGCTGTATCTGACCTGGCTGCCCGCGTATCTGGAGCACGAACGCGGCATGAGCATCGCGCGCGCGGGCTGGGTCGTGGTGATTCCGTACCTGGTCGGCACGCTCGGCATGGTGGGAAGCGGCTATATCGCCGACTGGCTCTACAGCAAAGGCATGGCGCCGATCACGAGCCGCAAGTGGCCGATCTGCGTGGGGCTCGTCGGCGCGGCGGCGGCCACCGTCCCGGCTGCATTGACGCCTTCCGCCTGGATGGCCATCGTGTACATCTCGGTGGCGATGTTCTTCCTCAACATGGCATCCGGCGGCGCATGGTCGCTCGTGAGTGTCGCCGCGCCCCGTCACGCCGTGGCGTCGCTCGGCGGCATCCAGAACTTCGGCGGTTTCCTGGCGGGATCGGCTGCGCCGATCGTCACCGGCCTTGTGGTGGACCGCACGCATTCGTTCGTGAACGCGCTGATCGTGAGCGCCGCCGTCGCGCTGCTTTCCGCCGTTGCATACATGGTCATGGTGCGCAGGCCCGTGAGCGTCACGCAAGAGCACGAAGAGGGTGCCGTGCTTGCAACCGTGCAGGCGGCCGACTGAACGGCAGCGAGCGCAGCAGCCATATCACAGCAGTTTCAAACCGATAGACAGTCAAGGTGCAGGGATCGAATGTCAGTCATTACGTGTGTTGAGGATTTGCGTCTGATGGCGAAGAAGCGCGTGCCGAAGGCGTTTTACGATTATGTCGATAGCGGCTCCTATTCGGAATCGACGTACCGCGAGAACAGCCGCGCGTTCGACGACCTGAAGCTGCAGCAGCGAGTGGCCGTGAATGTCGAAGGCCGGAGCACGGCCAGCACGATGATCGGTCAGCCAGTGACCATGCCCGTTGCCATCGCGCCAACCGGCCTCGCCGGCATGCAATGGGCGAACGGCGAGATGCTCGGCGCGCTTGCCGCAAAGCGCTTCGGCGTGCCGTTCACCTTGTCGACGGTCAGCATCTGCTCGATCGAAGATGTCGCGCGTCATACCGCCGCACCGTTCTGGTTTCAACTCTACGTGATGCGCGACCGCGGCTTCAATGCGTCGCTGATCGAGCGCGCGAAGCTGGCTGGCTGTTCGGCGCTCGTCGTCACGCTGGATCTGCAGATCAACGGCCAGCGGCACAAGGACCTGAAGAACGGCATGACTGTTCCGCCGCGTCTCACGGCTTCCAACCTGCTCGATTTCGCGTCGAAGCCAGGCTGGATGATGCGTGCGCTGCGCGGCGCCAAAACCTTCGGCAATCTGGCGGGCTACGTCAAGGGCGGCGACGACGTCATCGCGATCAGCAAGTGGGTGGCGCAACAATTCGACCCGACGCTCGGCTGGGACGATCTCGTCGCCATCCGGCGCGGCTGGGATCGCAAGCTCGTGCTGAAGGGCATCCTGAGCGTCGAGGACGCGCGCATGGCCGCATCGATCGGCGCCGATGCCATCGTCGTGAGCAATCACGGCGGGCGGCAACTGGATGGCGCGCCGCCCAGCATCGAAGCGTTGCCGGCGATAGTCGAGGCTGTCGGCGACAAGATCGAAATATGGGTGGATGGCGGCATTCGCAGCGGGCAGGACGTAATGAAGGCGCTCGCGCTGGGCGCGAAAGGCACCATGGTCGGACGTGCATTCATGTACGCACTCGGCGCATTGGGCGAGGCCGGCGTCACGCGAATGCTGCAGATACTGCAAAGCGAACTCGACGTCAGCATGGCCTTGTCGGGCGTGCGAACGATCGGTGAAATCGGCCGGCACAATCTTTTTCAGCGTCGTCATGATCTGCTGTCGCGCGGCAGCCTGGGCGAGTCGCAGGATCGCGCTGAGACGGCAATCGTTTAAATCAAGGAGCAAGCTGGATGGATCTGAACATCAAAAGTCGGTGGGCGCTGGTGTGCGCGGCAAGCAAGGGTCTGGGAAAAGGTTGCGCACAAGCGCTGGTCGCGGAGGGTGTAAACGTCGTCATCACGGCACGCGGCAGTGACGCGCTCGAGGCGACCGCACACGCGCTGCGTATGCTCAATCCCGCGGTCACGGTCAAGACCGTGCCCGGTGACATCACGACGAGCGAAGGGCGCGCCGCTGCACTGGCGGCGGCGCCTCACATCGACATTCTCGTGAACAACGCGGGTGGCCCGCCGCCGGGCGATTTTCGCAACTGGTCGCGAGAGGACTGGATCGCCGCAGTCGATGCGAACATGCTGACGCCGATCGAGTTGATCAAGGCAACCGTGGACGGGATGGCCGAGCGGGGCTTCGGCCGCATCATCAATATCACTTCGGGCGCGGTGAAGGCGCCGATCGACGTGCTGGGACTATCGAACGGTGCGCGTTCGGGGCTGACGGGTTTTGTCGCGGGACTGGCGCGGCAAAAGCGTATTGCGCAGGCCAATGTGACCATCAACAATCTGCTGCCGGGGCTGTTCGAAACCGACCGTTTGCGTCAGTCGACGCGAGCAGCGGCCGATGCGCATGGTCAGAGCTACGACACGGCGCTGGAAGCGAAGCGCCAGATCGTTCCGGCTGGGCGCTTCGGAACGCCTGAGGAGTTCGGGGCGTTCTGCGCCTTCTTGTGCAGCGCGCAGGCCGGATATCTGACGGGTCAGAATGTGCTGCTGGACGGCGGCGCCTATCCGGGCACCTTCTGACGCACGGACTGCGGCTGACGTAGCGCGCATGCCTGACAACCGGGGCATGCGCGCTACGCGTGCTTATTTGATGACGAGAGGATTGACGGGAGCACCCGTGCCGCCAACGATCTTCAGCGGTGCAGCCGTATAGAGGAATTGCCATTGACCGTCGCGTTCGCAGTCGCCTGCGAGTTCGTCGAGCAGCACGACCTCGGTAAATACGACGCCCAGGTTGCGCATCAGCGCGTTGTGCAGCGGAATCATCACGCCCGACACGGGATCGACAGTGACTTCGTTGCCCATCGTATCCGTCACGAGACAAGGAATTTCCATCTCCCGAAACCACTCGACGAGTTCACGGCTGAACGTCAAGCCCGGCTCCATATAGTCCTGATAGAACTCATCCGCGTCGCGCTCGTAGAACGAGCCGATCCAGCCGGTGCGGATCAGCAGGATGTCCCGCGGCTCGATGGTCACGCCCTGCGCGCGCGCGGCATCGAGCAGATCCCGATGGTCGAACGTTTCGCCCTTGTCGAGCACGGGCTTGTTGCGGTGACGCGCCATATCGATCAGCACGGCGCGGCCGGCAATGCCGCGCTCGGCGATCGGCAGAATGCTGGCGCGCGCCAGGCCACCGACGGTGCTCATCGCGTCATAGCCGTTCCAGAGGGTGTCGTCGTACCAGACGTGGCCGAGTGCGTCGCATTGCGTCGATCCTTGAACATGCATGAAGATCACATCGTCGGCATATTCGACGTTACCGTCGAAGTGTGCCTTGCCTGCCAGAAAATGGCCTTTATCGAGCACGTTCATGCGCATCGAAGGGCGCCGGCCGGGAAATAGCGGCTCGCCTTTAGCATGACCGATGTCGACTTGCAGCGTGAATGTCTTGCCCTGTCGCACCGCGGCGATGCCGCGCAGAATCTCCGCCGATTGAAGATAGTTCAGCGCGCCGACTTCGTCGTCGGGTCCCCACTTGCCCCAGTTTCTGGGCAAGCCTTCGAGCAGTTGCTTGACGTCTGGATTGCCTTTGGGGTTGGGCACACACATGATTGTCTCCTTGGTTGTTGAAGCAAGCACGAAGTGGCTTGCCTTTGAGTTGTTGCCTGACGGATGCTTGCCTAGCGGATCGGCGAGAAGGAGGCGGCCAGCATGATGCGGGACTCCTGATCGATGAGCAGCGGCGTGGCCTTTGCGATGAACCTGTTCATCCAGTTCGGATCTTCGAGCAGCGCAGCACGGCGCTTAACGCGCTCGTCGAGGCTTTCCCATGCCCAGATATGCACGACCTGATTCAATGTGCCGACTTCCGTGTACCACCAGCCGATCAGCTTCGCGTGACGCGAAATGATGGGCAAGCCTTCCGCTTCGAAGTTCTGAAGATATTCTTTCAGCTTTCCTGGTTGAACCGTATAGGTTCGCATTTCATAAAACATGAACGAGTACTTTCCAAATTAAGCAGAAAGTCAGTATAGAAATCATCCAATAGCCTTTAAATTGAGAGCTTCTTATAGCGCTATAACGAGCTGTCATGTCCAAAGCGTTGACGCTTGCCAGCCGGTTTGAAATCATTCCGTGAAGGTGCTGCGAGGTCGAAATTGCAGCGACGCGAGCACAGTCGAGTGAATAACGACGCCCGGGACAGGGCGTCGACTTATCCCATCAAGGAAATGAAAATGAACATCGCAGGGAACTTGTTGATTGGCCAGAGCGTGCGACGCGGAACGAACGGCGTGTCGTATGCCATCGACGCGGCGAGCGGCGAACGATTAGAGCCGGGCTTCGGTGGCGCGACGCTCGAAGACGTCGATGCAGCGTGTGCATTGGCATGGTCCGCTTTCGATATCTTCCGCGAAACCACGCTCGAAGCCCGCGCGGAATTTCTGGAGACGATCGCGGCCAACATCCTCGCAGCAGGCGATGCGTTGATCGAGCGCTGCGCCGCGGAGTCGGGCTTGCCGCGCGCGCGAATCGAAGGTGAACGCGCGCGAACGGTGGGCCAGTTGCGGATGTTCGCGGGTGTCGTGCGAGCAGGCGACTTTCTCGAAGCGCGCATCGATCCGGCTCAGCCCGAGCGCAAACCGGCACCGCGCGTCGATCTGCGTTTGCGGCACATCGGGCTCGGCCCCATCGCGGTGTTCGGTGCCAGCAATTTTCCGCTGGCGTTCTCGGTGGCAGGGGGCGACACCGCTTCCGCACTGGCCGCTGGGTGCCCGGTGATCGTCAAGGCCCATGCCGCGCATCCCGGCACGTCGGAACTGGTCGGCATGGCCGTGCAGAAGGCGGTGAAGGACTGCGAAATGCCAGAGGGGACCTTCTCGCTGCTGTTCGGAAGCGGCCGTGAAATCGGCCAGGGGCTGGTTCGCGATCCCCGCATCAAGGCGGTCGGATTCACCGGCTCGCGCCATGCGGGAATGGAGTTGATGGCAGTCGCCGCCGCGCGTCCCGAGCCGGTGCCGGTCTATGCGGAAATGAGCAGCATCAATCCGGTGTTGCTGTTTCCGCATGCGCTTGAGCAGCGCGGCGAAGCGATCGCTCAGGCCTTCGTGCAATCGTTGACGCTCGGTGCCGGGCAGTTCTGCACGAACCCGGGTTTGATTCTCGCGGTGGAAGGTCCCGCACTCGATCGCTTCGTGGCTGCGGCTTCGGAGGCGCTGAGACGGGCGCCGGCCGCAACGATGCTCACGCCCGGCATTCATCGGGCGTTTGAAACGGCGGTGTCGAAGTTCGCCGAACATCCGCAGGTGCAGACGGTGGCGCGCGCGCAGCCTGCGACCGGCGCGAACAAGGGACAAGGCGCGCTCTTTGTGACAAGCGCCGCCGCGTTTCGTGAGCAAACGGAATTACAGGAAGAGATTTTCGGCGCGGCGTCATTGATCGTGCGTTGCCCAGATCTGCACACGATGCGTGAACTGATCGAGTCGCTGGAAGGACAGCTGACGGCAGCGTTGCAGATCGATGAAGCCGATTACGCAGCGGCGCGTTCGTTCCTTCCGTCACTGGAGCGACGCGTGGGCCGCGTGCTCGTCAATGGCTTTGGTACGGGCGTCGAAGTCGCGCATGCGATGGTCCACGGCGGTCCTTATCCGTCCACCGCCGACGGTCGTTCGACTTCGGTCGGCAGCCTCGCGATCCGCCGCTTTTTGCGGCCGGTTAGCTATCAGGACATGCCGGAGGCGCTGCTGCCCGAGTCGTTGAAAACGGGCAACCCGTGGCGAATCAATCGTCTCGTCGACGGGAAGATCGCATTGGCGCAGCGCGCTTGATCGTCGTTGCCCAGGTCGGCGCGATTACACCGCCGCCTTTGCGGCGGCGAGGTCACGAGAAGGGCAAGACGTACTGGTTTAAAGGAACACGCTCGACGGTTTTTCGGTCGGGGTTAGCGACTGCCTGATCGATGCCAGCCTGGGCGAACTGTTCTGATCTAACCGCAAGGACAACGACAATGCATCAAGCCAGTCAGCAATGTCGGGAGCACGGTTGCACACTTCCGTCCGCCGGTGCCGACCAGAAGCTCCGCCACTGTGAGGTTGACCGCGATGGCCACCGGCAGGAACCATCGTCTCCGGCTGGACATGATGTCACCTCCTAGGCACTGCCTGGCCTTCGCGGGCTCGGCGGACTGCAAAATCCGGAAGCCGCACCGATGATAACTAGAGTTAGCGGCATTGCGTTTATTGGCCCCAAAGTGCCGCGTGTTGCGCCGCAATCCGTTATGCAGGTTAACGAAGTGGTGTGACGCCGACTGGCCGTTATACCCCCGTAAGCCGCCGCTTTGGCCGCTCGGGGTCGGACGACGGCAACGGGTCGACAGCGGTCCGATGACCCACTGTGGTGGGCCTGACTACCGTGATAAAGAGCAGTTATCGTGGCGTGAAAGCTTCTCGTTCAGGCGGGAAAATTTATGGGCCGCCCTATTTTTGCGGCCAAGGATAGCCCCTACAACGCGTCATTGCGATTTCAACTGCGGTTCGCGACCAATGCACTCCGCCAGAAATGCCATAGCCGCCTGGATAGCCGGCGTGCGCCGCAGATCGGGGTAAGTAACAAGCCACAATGCTGCGTCGGGCGGGTTGACATCGACGCTTAGCCTGACGAGCTCTGCGTCGCGCCCGCCGAGCATCGTCGGTAGAATCGCAACCCCTACATCGTTTCGCGCGGCCATCTGCTGTGCGATAACATCGCTCGTTTCGAACACGATGGGTCTGCCGTCGAGAAATCGGCGCAGCCAGACCTGATGCTTCACGTGGTCCAACGACGCGTCATAGGCGATGAATGCCCACTGTGCGGGAGGGCGTGCCGCATAGGCGCGGCTTGCGTATAAGCCGAAGCGAATCGCACCAACCCGGCGCGAAAGTAGACTCGCCTCTTGTGGTTTGAACATTCGAATCGCGATATCCGCAACACCTCGGTCAAGCGGCGCGATTTCCGGGGTACTCGCCATAACGAGCTTCAAGGACGGATGGCGCTCGCGGAATTCCTGAATATACGGGGCAATGCAAAAATTGCCGATCGTAGGCGGAACGCTGATCCGCACCGACCCGGACATCACTGCCGAGGTCCGAAGTGCAAATCCGTCGATTGCCTGTGCGCTTTCCGTCATCCTGACGGCGAGTTCGGCAACGACCATTCCATCTTCCGTTAGTCGGGTGCTCCGGGGTAGCCGATGAACGAGTTTCAAACCGAGCGTCGCCTCGAGCGATGCTATGCGACGCCCGACCGTCGCGTGCTCAACAGAAAGCTCACTGGCAGCACCAGAGAGTGATCCAGTGCGTGCGAGCACGAGGAAGTACCGCAAATCTTGCCAGTCGAACATAGCGAATTTTTGACGGAGCGTGTGAACGGATTGGGAATACCGCGTGAGAACGTCTCAGTCTAATCTGGTCATCAATCGGACGCTGACGGTCGTCCGAAACACCATGGAGATTGGACATGTTTTACGAACTGACTACTTTGTCCTCGCACATCCTTAAACTGCCTCAGGTTATCAAGAACGCGGAGGCTTACCTCCACCGCTCCGAAATATCGGGTCATTGGCTCGGCGCATGGACCTCCGAAAATGGTCCGCTTGGCAGTCTGCGGATGCTGCGGGGATTCAATGACGCTCACGAACTGGCGTATGAACGAGAACGTGCGCTTCATCACTCGAATCCTTTCGGAGCAACTACCAGCGACTGTCGGATCGAGATGGAGAGTTACGCCGGGTTTTCGTTTCTTCCTCCGGTAGAGCCGGGGTCCTTCGGCAAATACTACGAATTCCGCACTTACTGGCTTCGACCGGGTGGACTTGAGCCGACTATTGAAGCCTGGAAGGCCGCGATGCCTGAGCGCTCGAAACGCTCGCCCCTGACAGTCAACATGTATGCGCTTGATGGCGCTCCTCGCATCACCCACATCTGGCCGTGGGAAAGTCTCGATGAGCGCATCGCGATCCGTGCGAAGTCATACGCTGATGGCGTCTGGCCGCCCAAGGGAGGACCAGATCAGTTTTTTGACGCGACATCGACGATCTGGATACCGACAGATAATTCGCCACTTAGCTGAATCTCGTATGCTGGTCTCGGCAGGGAGCGAGCACGCTTGCGTTGCGTTCCGCTATTTGGCCGAGTTCGGCCCCAAGCGGCCGGTCGGCTGCCGTGAGTCGATCGTTGACAACTCAAAACCGTTTGCGACGCTCGCGTCGCTCACGCAATTCACAAGCGTGCTAGGCAGGAAGTAGTCCGGCAGCACGATAGCCGTCGATCAGTGTGTCGTAGAGGGAGACATCCGAACGGCTCCTCGCAATGAGCTGTGCGCCAGCTACGGCGGCGAAGATAGCGCGGGCCCGTGGATCACTTCCTTTTGAGTCAACAACCCCTGCCGCTGAGAGAACCTTGCTCAGCCAAGCGATGTGCACCTCAGCGAAGGTTCGGACTTCCTGCATCACCTCACCGGGAAGGTCATCGCTTTCGGCAGCCATGAAGCTGCACAAGCAGATGCGATTTGCGTTTTCCAGCGCCTTGCGAAACGTTTCGGGATAGCGGTGCAGGCAGTGCAACGGGTCCGGGGATTCGGCCTGGAGAGCTTCAAGAACCGCTGCCGAGTCCTCCCAATACCGTCGTGCCACCGCTGCGCCGAGGTCGGCCTTGTTCGTGAAGTGGTGATAGATGCTAGCGGGTCTGATATCAACATCTTCCGCGAGATCCCGAAAATTCAATCCACTGTAGCCGTGGGCCTGAGCAATCTTCGTGGCCGCCGCCAGGATCCGCTCCCTGGAGCCTGAGTTCGATTCGTTCCGCATTTGTACGGTTCTCCGCATGACTACTCGGTGTTGACAACCCGGATTGTGACGCATATTGTAAACCTAACGAACGGTAGGTAGGCAAGATTGCCGTTCGCCACGACACCACTGCGAAAGGAAAGCCAAATGAGTGCTGTTGCAACGAGTATCAATGACAATCAGTTGTCGACGATGACGGTTTATGACTTCCCGCAAGGGCCGTATCCGACGCGTGTGCGCATTGCGTTGGCGGAAAAGAATCTGCAATCGCGAGTGCGGTTCGTGCTGGTCGATCTCTACGCGGGCGAGCACAAGAAGCCCGAATTCATGGCGAGCAAGAACTACTCGGGCACGCTGCCGGTGCTCGAACTCGATGACGGGACCTGTATTGCCGAGTGTACGGCCATAACGGAGTACCTTGACGGACTCGATGGCGTGCCGACTCTGACTGGCAGGGCGCCGCTCGAAAAAGGGTTGATCCACATGATGAGCAAGCGTGCCGAACTGGAACTGCTCGACGCCATTAGCGTTTATTTCCATCATGGAACGCCGGGATTGGGGCCGCACGTTGAGCTGTACCAGAACGCCGAATGGGGATTCAGGCAGCGCGACAAGGCCCTGCGCGGAATGCATTACTTCGATGCTGTTCTTCGAAACCAGCCGTATGTCGCCGGCAAAGAGTTTTCAATGGCCGACATCACCGTAATCGGCGGCCTGGTCTTCGCTTCTATCGTCAAGCTGCCGGTGCCGGCTGAGTGCACCGCGCTCCTGGCGTGGTACGAAAGAATGCAGGAGCGGCCCAGCGTAAGCACGCAGCCGGCGTTCTCCGTACCAGCGGCTGCGTGAAAAAATTTCATTTTTCGAAAGATAAGTAGTCCTACTAGGCGACGAAGAACCCCTCGATTTATTGCGGGATTCGCGACAGCAGCACTTCAGCCCTCCATACCTCGGAGAAGAATTCATGTCTGCATTACCTCAAGCAGCTCAGTCCGTTGGCATTTTCCACGGCCCGTATTACCTCAGCATCGCTGGTAATCTTTTGCAGTCGCACGATAGCTTTGACGTAATCAACCCGGCTACTGGTGAAGCATTCGCCAAGGCTCCATCAGCCTCAGCGGAGCATCTTGACGAAGCCGTCGCAGCGGCCAGTCATGCGTTCAAAGCCTGGTCTGCGCTTGGCTACGACGGGCGCCAGAAGTACCTCAACGCATACGCCGATGCACTCGAAGTACATCGGGATGAGCTGTCACGCCTGCTGACCCTTGAGCAGGGGAAGCCGCTGAAGACCATGGCGGAGCCGGAGGTCGATCAGTCCATTGCGTGGATTCGTCAGATCGCCGCCCGTCGGATTCCGATCGAGATCGTCGAGGAGACCGAGGAACACATTGTCGAGCTGCACCATACGCCGCTCGGCGTGATCGGTGCCATCACACCGTGGAACTTCCCGTGCTGCTTGCACTTTGGAAGGTGGCGCCCGCGCTGATTACCGGCAACACCATGGTGATCAAGCCTTCGCCCTTTACTCCGTTATCCGCACTGCGCTTTGGGCAGATTGCGCAATCTGTCCTGCCCGTCCTGATTAAATCTCCTGCTCAACTCCGCGAGTTTCCTTAACTAGTTGAAGAAACAGGAGTTCCGGACGGGGAACTTTGAATTCAACCAATCAGAGGCAGAAGTATCGATGCACAGTGTCGCGTATGCAGCCGCACTTACTGCACCCGTGAGATCCGCAGATCAGCGTTGCGGATGATGTCATCTGGGCTCGATTTGGCCAAGCCGCTCCGTCAGCGATGGCGAGTGGCCATCAAACAGCGCCGCGTAGTAGACCGTGTTCGACAATACATTCTTGACGTAGTCGCGGGTTTCGTTGAACGGAATTGTCTCCGCGAAAATCGCGCCTTCCACCGGGCGCGGCAGGTTGGCCTGCCACTTACGCGGGCGCCCAGGGCCGGCATTGTAGCCGGCGGTCGCGAGCACGGCAGAACGGTCAAGCTGGTTGTAAATCATCGATAGATAGTACGTGCCGAGCAGGATATTCGTGTCGATGTCGTTCATCCTCGCCCGCGAGATCGTACCGAGCCCGATCTTCCTCGCAACCATCGCAGCCGTGTCCGGCATCACCTGCATCAGGCCGCCCGCGCCAACCTCCGAGCGCGCATTGATGATGAAGCGCGACTCCTGACGAATGAGGCCATACGCCCATCCGACGTCGAACCCGGTGGACTGCGTATCGCGCTCGACAATCGTGCGGAATGGCGCCAGGTAGCGCAGCGAAAAATCATGTTCCGTCTGCGTCCTGTCGGCGGTGCTCACAGCCCGGTCATAAAGCTCGATGCGGCGCGCGTACTCGGCGACTGCGAGCAATTGTCGGTCGGTCATGCCGCGCAGCTGCCAGTTCCACTCACGGTTGCCTTCCATACGCAGGTGCAGCGCGTAAAAACGTTTTGCCAGCTCGAGGCCTGATGTCCGGCTGGCGCGCTCAACTTCTTCGTCGGTCACCCTGGTCTGTGGCGGGATCACGATCTGCCGGCCGAGCGCCTCGGAGGCCAACTGGCCATAGAAGGTGTAGTTACCCGCGATCGTTCGGAACGCCTGGTCGGCTGCCGCCACCTCGCTGCTCTGCTTCAACGCGCGCGCGTACCAGTAGACCCATGCTGGCTGCGCGCGCAGCGCGGCCGGCATCTGCTCGATGGACCACCGCACCATGGTCCAATCCCCGGCCAGCAGCGCACTGCGCGTGCGCCACTCGTAGGCCTGGCTCGACAGGGGCGCGTTTGCCGACAGCCGGTACCAGTTCACCGCGCCCGGTAGCTGCCTGACTGCCGCCTGATAGGCAATCGTGCCCCAGCCGATAGCCCGTTCCGCCAAGGTGAGCGACGGTGCGATTGCGGTAAAGGTGGCCTCGGCGGCCTGCGGATCGCTGACCGCCAACTGTGTGACGGCGAGCAGCGCGAGTTGATGGGACGCCGCGTCCAGAGGGATGCTTTTCGCGAGCAACAGGCGTGGCTGGTTCGTCGCCTGCTCGAGGAGCAGCGGATCCGGGCGCGCTGCGCCCAGCGCATCGACCAGTCTGCCGCCCGTCGTCGTCGCCCCCTGTTCATAGGCCTGGCGAATCAGTTGCCACACGTCGTCCGGAGTGAACTGCTGGTTACGGTCGAGTGCAGTGATCAAATCGACGCAGCCATCACCGTACCACTTCGGCTCGACGAGCAGCGCCCGCACCGCGTCGGCCACATTTTCACCTCGCGTGGCACGGGACTCGAGCGCATAGCACTTCACCTGCGTGTCATCGTCCAGGACGAACTTTGAATATTGCGAATCGAAATCGTGCCAGTCGTGGCGCGCCCCGAGCACGCGAAGGTAATCGTTGCGCAGACGGTCGGCAATCGCCTGTCCGTCGTAGCGTTGCAGAAATGACAGCACCGGTGCGTCCGGCGTGTCGAGATTCGCATGCCCCGCGCCAGTGAACAGACGCGGCTTGATCTGGAAATAGCTTAGATAAGCCGGCGCCGGATAATTCGGAATCAAGCTTGCCAGATGCGCGGCGCGCGCGGGATCGTTGTCGCGTGCAGCGTCATGCAACTTGATGAAAATCTGATCGTCGGCGGATAACGAGGTGAACGGGGTGGGATGTCTGGCTAGCACCGTGCCAGACATGACCATTGTCACGGCGGCAAGGGCAAGGCCGATCGTGCGAGACACCCGGTGAAGTCGTGCGAACATCGCTGTTTTCTCGTTGTTTCGGTGCAGAGCATTGAGCCAAAGCTTAGGCCGCAACCCGGAGAAGCGAAGCTTCGAACAACACTGGACTCAACCCGTAATTCGGCTCTTTGCGAGCCCGATGCCTGGACCACATCGGCACTTGCGTGTCTGCTGTTTCGTGGCGTGGGCCGGGAGCTGGATTCGGCAATGCGACCCAGAAGGTCTTGAGTGCGGTGTTGGTCGTTCTGGCCGGGACGCTCGCTTCCGGGTGGTTCTGGAGCGGAGGGCCGTCAAAGAGCAGCGAGGACTAAATGAAACGGCACGCACCACCTGGGTGGAGAATCCTCGGCTTATGTCGCAAGACCCTTGACCGACCGGCGCGGCTAGCCCTCACGAGTGCTGCGAGTGAGATGGTTGTTGAACCCGACCACGGTAGCCAGACAGCGAGCGCGAGGGGGGCGAGACCCTGACTAGCAGTTGTTGCAGCGCCGCCGTGACGGCGCTAGCGAATGCGCCGCTGCCGGCAGCGAGCCATCACGCGGCGATCAGTGTTGGATAGCTCGTGCTCCCGGCGGCAGCAGGTGGAATTGCGATGATCAAGAGTCTCGGAGGAACGGGCGGCTTCGTGAGCCCAGCTTTGGTTGGACGTGAGGCAGCGGGTCGGGCCGGGCCCAGTCTATGGAGAGGTTCGATCGCTGATCGGCTAGATGCGGTTATTCGATGCCTGCCATCAGCCGCAGGAATGTGCCTGCTTCTACGCATGTCGGCAGGCGCCGAATAACCTGAACGCCTTCGGCCAACCGCGCAGGACAGCCGCTAGCCAATCGTACTCATTCACAGGAGTCACCCGAAAGGTGTCAATCGAACATTTCAACGGCAACTCTCCGGCATCCTAATCGAACTAGTGCTTTCGGCCATGATGCGTCATTCGCCCGGGCCGTCGCGCGGACGTTCCGACGTCGCGTCCACCCAGCAAGCCGCCATTCAGTTCGCAAGGATGAACTCCTGGCCCAATGTGCCGCCGCTCGCACCAGGGCTATTCCGACGGCGGCTCCCAAGGGATGCTGTTGAAAAAGTCGCTAACCGTCTCTTTCCCGTGAGGTTAGATGGTGTGTCGGCGTGCTCGTGTGGCGCACAGTGGGGATTGAGGCTCGGGACATCCTGTCTCAGTCCCGCACCCGACGACGTGTACTAAGAGAGCGGCGCTCGGTCAATATTGGCGCATTACTGGGCCGGCGCGCCTGACCTAAATTGTTTTATGCGCTTGGCCGTCGTGTCCGCCCAATAGTCCATCACATGGTCTGCGTCGCCCCATTTTCCGGCACCCGCATTCTCAAGGCTCATTCCGCCGGTACGGCCGTCCACCGCTTCGGCGAGAACTTGTCCGGTCTGACCGTCCGTGATCTCGCCCTCGCCCTGTGCCGAACCGGCGAAGGCATAGGTGTCCGTCCCGAGGCTCTGCACCATATTGAGCAACCGTGCCTGCGGGATGATCACTGAGATCGTGCGTAATCCCGGCGTCCCGCTCGTAACGTTAGTCAGGGCAGCGCGGACGACCAGAACGTGTTGGCCCTGCAGTTCGACAATCGGCAGCACGCTCGACAGGCTGGTTTTCAACTTGGTGTAGAAATAGCTCGTCAATATCTGCTGCTCCCTCGCGTCAACAGGTTTGGTGGAATCGTTGATGAACACCACAGGCTCGAGGAAGATTCCCGTGTAGGAATTCCAGTTTGCATTCGGATTAACGTAGCGAAGCCGCGCCTCGTCTTCCTTGCCCGGGTGCAGCAAGGAATAATTGGTCAGAAACTGTGTTTTCGATGCCTTTTCGACATCGGAAAGCGGTTGCTCGGTTGTGACAGCGCAGGCGACCAATGCGATCGTCGCCAGCAGAGGACATAGGTTCTTCAACATCGTCTCACCCTCCGTTCCGCCCGCCTGCGCGGGCGACATATAGCGGTTAGCTAACCGCGGAAGCAATGGAAGAGACACGTTTTGCCCCCAACGCTCGCGCTCGGACACGTCAATCATCAGCGTAAGGTGCCTACGCGCCTGTCTGAGTTTCGGTATCTGGTTTGCGAATCAGCATGCGCCTTGGCACGCGGCGGCAACCTCACTCGGCTGACGTCAATATTGATGGCGCTTCAATTGGAAGGTCATATTGGACTTTGGTCTTATTCTGGTACTTTATTCTGAAGCTGGGCTTAAGCGGCGACGCGCAACCACCACACTGGCGCGGGCAACACTCATTTATCGTTCTCTATGAGTTTTTATTGACGGCGCGCGCCGGTGTGAACGTAAGGGTTGCTACAAACATATTCTACAAATCGAGAATTTTCGCGCGAACGGGTCACTGCACGTTCCAACGCGTACCGCGCGGCAAGCGTCGTGTATGCACCGTTGTACTTTAAGATCTGCCGTTACCGCGACTCGGTTCGAGCGGCAGTTGTGGGTCGGGAAGACTCGTTCATTGCTAGTGGAAAGTGCCATTCGCCGTCAGAGCGCGCCGTCTGGGGCGTGTGTGGGCGCTGCAGGTGACGAAGCGGTCAACAACCCGAGGCATGCGACTTCTATCAAGGGGCAGCACATCGAAAATTTAAGCGTCTGCATGTCAATGCGACACGAATAGGTTGGTACGTAACCTTCCTAGGCGTATAAACGGAGAGTTAGGACCTCAAAAACGACAAGAATTGGCTGTTTTGATGCGACAACAATTGGTGGACTCCACACCCGCTGTTGTTGCGCTCGCAAAGGCAGCACGCATCGTGCTTCGTTTCACATACTTCTGAGTAATCCGACGTCAACTTCACCCAGGACGCGTCCCGCGCCCGCTCATCAGGAACGGCATCATGGGCAACTACTCCTCTGGGAAGGTGGGTGACCTGCTCGCGGGCGGCAGCCGCCATCATCAGATTTTCCCCACGCTGACGGAGCGACAGGTCGCGTTGCTCGATCGATATGGCGAGCGCCGCATGCTCAAGATGGGGGACGTCCTGTTTTCTCAAGGTGACCGGCATATCCCAATGTTTGCGATCGTTTCCGGAACGATCGAGGCGACTCGCGATTCGCTTGACGGCTCCCATCCCCTTGGCGTGCATGGGCCGGGCTGTTTTACGGGCGAAGTGGGCACGCTTGCCGGCCGGGCAGCCATCGCGACGGCGCGGGCCCAAACGGATTGCGAAGTCATCGTTATCGACGAAGAGTCGTTGCGCGCGCTGGTAATCGCAGAGGCCGAACTGGGTGAAACGATCATGCGCGCCTATATTTTGCGGCGCGTCGCGTTCATCCAGGACCAGCATGGCGGAGTGCTCGTGATCGGCAGTTCTGCATCGGCCGAAACGCATCGTCTGCGTCACTTTCTGAGCCGTAACGGCCAACCTTTTGCCTACTTCAATATCGTTGAGCATCCGGAGGCCAAGGAACTGCTTGAGCGATACGGCGCGGCGGAAGCGGACACGCCGGTTGTTATCACGCTTCAGGGTGACGTGCTTAAGCGGCCGACGCACCGTGCCGTCGCCGACGCCATCGGCCTGAGTCCAGACCGGTTGAACGACGGGCGCTTTGACGTTGTCGTGGTCGGCGCAGGCCCAGCCGGTCTGGCGGCTGCGGTGTACGCTGCTTCGGAAGGATTACGTGTCGCGGTGCTCGACACCAAAGCGCCGGGCGGCCAGGCTGGCACCAGTTCAAAGATCGAAAACTACTTTGGTTTTCCGACGGGCATTTCTGGCCAGGCGCTCGCGGGCCGCGGTTTGTCGCAGTGCCGCAAGTTCGGTGCCGAGGTTGGGGTGCCGATCGAAGCGCTGGCAATCGAGTGCAACGACGCACCACCCTTTCACATTAGCCTCAGTCACAACGAGCACGTCTACGCCCGGGCGGTCGTCGTCGCGACGGGGGCTCGCTATCGCAAGCCCGCTCTCGGCAATCTGGAAAACTTTGAGGGACGTGGCGTCTACTACAGCGCGACCTATATGGAAGCGGCTCTCTGCAGCAACGAAGAACTGGTCGTAGTCGGCGGCGGCAATTCGGCGGGCCAGGCTGCCGTGTTTCTGTCGGGTTTCGCACGGCACGTGCATGTCGTGATTCGTAGTGATGGACTCAACGCCAGCATGTCGGACTACCTGATCAGGCGCATCGACGCGGCGACCAACATCACGTTGCACGTGCGCACGCAAATTGTCGAGTTGCAGGGCGAAGACAGGCTTGAGGGCATCAAGTGGAACCGGCAAGGCGAGATTGAACATAAAACGATCCGCCATGTGTTTCTGTTTCTTGGCGCGCAGCCTAATACCGCCTGGCTGCGCGACTGCGTCGCGCTAGACAAGAACGGATTTGTGCTGACTGGCCCTGATATCGGCACGAAATGGGCGTCCGAGCGGCCACCGCACTTTCTGGAAACGAGCCGCCCCGGGATCTTTGCGGTGGGCGACGTGCGAAGCGGCTCCGTGAAGCGGGTCGCGGCCGCTGTTGGTGAAGGCGCGGCTGCTATTCAGTCACTGCATCAGTACCTGGCCTTATTGGGTGGTCGTCCTGCGTAATGCTCGGGCGCTTGAAACTTTCAAGGTTCCAAACGTTATAGCGGTTGTTTTGGCGTTGGCATGTCGTGACTGGGTGGGCGGTCACGCAACGGGCTTTCTTTCCAGATAGTGCTCGACAAAGCTGAGAACCGCCTTCGAGCGATAGTTCTTCGCCAACTGGCACAAGTGATCTGCGAAGGGGCGATAGCGTTCGTCGAGTTCGTTAAGATGCGCGGCATGCTGCACAATTGCGCGCATGTCACCGAGCCGCGCCAGATGATGCAGCGCCTTGATTTCATCCGGCGGCGGAGAGATCAAGGTCCCCGTCATTACCGATGGCGCGCCAGGTATCGCGTCGCTCCATTCGAGATCCAGCAGTTTCGCGATCTGCGACAACAGCGCCCGATAGTCGACCGGCTTTGGTAAAAACGCGTTCGCGCCCGCCGCCAGACTTTTCGCCGCGTCGGTGCCCGACGCGCTGGCCGAGATCGCAATGATGGGCAGATCGCGGAACGCCTGCATCTGCCGCAAGCGCCGCGTGACTTCGAGACCGTCCATGCCGGGCATGACGATGTCCATCAGCACCAGCGCCGGCCGGACTGCCTGTATCTTTTCCAGCGCATCCAGCCCGTTGACCGCTTCTGCCGTGTCGAAGCCGATCTGGCCGAGCATGTTGACCGCGACGGCACGGTTTTCCATCACGTCATCGACGACGAGCACGCTCTTACGCGGCCCCTTGTAACCGCTGACCGCCCATTCGGGTGCGGTATCGGCGGCCTGGGCCGCGACCACGGGGACATTCAGCTCGAACGAGAACGTGCTGCCCGCGCCTCGGCGGCTCGCGACATGGATATCGCTGCCCATCAGCTGCAAGAGCTGCCGGCTGATTGCGAGGCCGAGCCCGGTGCCGCTGAACCGGTGCCGGTTGTCGCTCGCCTGTTCGAAGGGCCGGAAGATCGTTTCGAGACGCGCTGCGTCGATGCCGATGCCCGTGTCCTGCACTTCGAAACGTAGGCATTCCGGCGGCAGGAAGGAGACGCGCAGCTGCACATCGCCTTCCTCGGTGAACTTGATCGCGTTGGCGAGCAGGTTGAGCAGCACCTGTCGCAAGCGCTTTTCATCGACCCGTATGGCTGCAGGCAAAGGCGGCGTCATCTCGCATGCGAACGCCAGGCCCTTTTCCGTTGCCTTCACCCGGATCGTCTCCGCGACGAAGTAGATGAAGCGTTCGAGCGGCACGTCCGTCGGGTTCAGCTCCACTTTGCCGGCCTCGATCTTCGCCATGTCGAGGATGTCGTTGATGAGCGTCAGCAGATGTTCGCCGCTGCGCTGGATCACTGTGAGTCCGTCGATCTGGCGTTGATTGAGGCGCGTGTCCCGCCTGAGAATCTGCGCGAACCCGAGAATGCCGTTCAACGGCGTGCGTAGCTCGTGGCTCATGTGTGCCAGAAATTCGCTCTTTGCCTGATTGGCCGCGTCTGCGTGTTCCTTCGCGATCGCGAGTTCGGCCGTGCGCTCGCGAATCATGTCTTCCAGATGCTCGCGATACCGGCGCAGCTCTTCTTCGGCGCGCTTGTGTTCGGTGATGTCGCGCGAAATGCCGAGCAGAAACTGCGGCTCGCCGCGCACATCGAGGATCGGCATCTTCATCGTGTGCAAGAAGCGCTGCCCATGACGCGTGTGGACGGGCTCTTCGGGCACGTCGACCATCTGCTTCGACGCGAGCACGTCTCGATCCTTCAACGCGAAGAAATCGGCCTCATCCGGCGGAAACAGATCGTGGACGGACTTGCCGATGACCTCGTCGCGCCCGTAGCCAAGCAGTTTCTCCGTGGCCTTGTTGACGCGCACGAAGCGCAGCGTTGCCGCCTCCTTGACGAAGACGGTGTCGGGGATGTTCTCGACGATACTGCTCAGAAATTGTTCGCTGGCGCGCGCCGACTCTTCGGCATGCTGACGTTCGACAATCTCGGCCGCCTGGCCGGCCAGC
Organism: Paraburkholderia terrae; assembly: GCF_002902925.1. Lineage (GTDB taxonomy): Bacteria > Pseudomonadota > Gammaproteobacteria > Burkholderiales > Burkholderiaceae > Paraburkholderia > Paraburkholderia terrae. The sequence goes on from NZ_CP026112.1 coordinate 518,886, forward strand.
GCCGTGCTGAGTTCGGCTGTGCGCTGCGCGACGCGCGCCTCGAGTTCAACGTTGAGTTCTTTCAGGGCTTCTTCCGCCTGGCGTCGCTGGCGCCGGTCTTCGAGGAACTGCTCAACGGCGCGCGCCATGTCGGCGATCTCGTCGCCGCCGTGTACGGGCACGCCGGCTTGTTCGCCTTCGGGATCGCCATGGCGCAGCGTATGGCTCACCCGCCGCAGGCGTGCTACGACACGGCGGCCGAGAAAGACGCGGGCAATCAGCCACGCGATCAGCAGGCTCACCGCCACTTCGCCGGCCACCCACCTGCGCGTGCGGTCCGCCTCGTTGGCAAGCGCCTCGACGGCTTCGCGATAAGCGCGCGACAGATAGCCTGACTGCTGGCGCGCCGCGGCGGAGAGGGCATCGGCCTGGCGGTGCAGTTCGTCGTCGAGTCTCGCTAGTGACGCGCCGGGCTGCGGCGCGGCGCCCGGTGAGCTTTCCCGCGCAGTCCCGGTAGCGAGCGCCGTCTCGCGCATCTGCGCCTCGACGTTGACGGTGTTTCGAAAGCGCTGGCTCGAGCGATGCAGCGCCAGCGCGTCGACGCCGACGTCGTCGCTCGCCGTAGGGGACGCGAGGCGGTCCACCAGGCCATCGAATGACGCGAGTTGGTCGATGATCTGGCGATGTGTCTCCCGCACGGCTTCGACAGTGTCGTCACTAGACAGTTGCGACGCCAGGCGTTCGATCTTCAGCGTCTGCTGCGCGAGATTTTGAGCATCCTCGAGACGCGCCAGACGCGCTTCAGCCAACTCACGGATAGCGTGGGCCGAGCTGGACAGCGAGTAAAGCGTCGTGCCGCCGACCGCGACCACCAGCGCTGCGAGGCATGATACGACTAGCGCAAATTGCGCGGTCAGCGATTGAGGAAGGATCAGTTTCACGGGCGTTGCCAGATGTGGCGATAAACGTTGCGATAGCCATTGGCAGGATCGTAGATCAGTCGGTCACCGCCGTCCGCATTGACGTTGTCGGCCGTCACGAGATGCACCGGCACCACGTAGTTCGTGACGCTTTCGCCGGCGAACAGCCGGTTCATCTCGTCGATCAGTTGCCAGCCGTGCAGATTGAGCGGCTCGGCGACGGTGCCCGTCTGGAACGTGCCCGTGCGGATCCGCAGAAAAGCGGACTCGCTGCCGTCGCCCGCCGACAACATCGACAGCGCGCCGTCGGGTATACCGGCCTGGGTCAGCACAGGCGCGGCATAGTCGAAGTAGATGTCGTTGATTGCGAGCGCGTACGTCCAGCGCTTACCGTAGCGTGCGAGCAGCGCGCGGGTCGTGTCCGGCATCAGCTCCCGGCTGCGCGAGATCGCGACGTCGCGCATGTCGAGTAGCGTGCAGCCGCTGCATGCGCGTATGACGGCGGCCATCGCATCGGCCTTGTCGCGCGCGATCCGGAAGTACGCGTCGGTGAAGACGACGACGCCCGCCTGTCCGCCCGACTGCACGATAGCCGCGAGCGCCGTCACGCGCGCGACTTCGAGCGGATCGGTCGAGACGTTCATGGCTACGGGCGTGCCGGGCACGGGACCGGCCTGGGCAGCGACATGCCAGCCGACGATGGGAATGCCCCGATCGGCGAACGGCCGCAGCGCGGGTGCCAGCGAACGGGCATCCGCACCCGCAATGATCAGACCATCGGGATGGCTGGCGAGGGCGCTCTCGAGGACTTTCAGTCGAAGATCCGGCAGGCCCTCGGAGTCGAAGACCTTCACGCTCCAGCCGATGACCTTCGCGGCTTCGAGCATGCCGTCGACCACACCGAGCACGCCGCCGTTACGCAAATCCTCAGCGAGGACGGCGATGTGTTTGTCGGGCTGGGCGCGTGGCCCGGTACGCGGTCCGCTCCACGGCGTGACGGACCGCGACGCAGCGTCGACGATGCGCTTTGCTTCCGCCAGAAAGCTTCTCGCGCTCCCGGCAACCGAAGCTGCGGGCGCAGAGGCCGCGGTGACACCCTGCGCAGCGGCGATTGGCGGCACGCACGCACATGCGCATGTCAATGCCCACGCCAAAGGCAAGCCCCTCATGCTGTTCCCCACCACCCCGTCGGGGTCGATTGTCGTCCGCGAAGACGTATATGGATGTCGTGCGCAAACGGTCCCGCGATCACGATAGTACACCGCCATCAGGGCATTTCAGGGAGGGTTAGGGTAGTGGAGGGTGCAGGTGCGAGTCGCACACACGACCGCGAGAACGTCCCATGCTCGTCATGCCGGCAAAGGCGGCTTGCACGCACAAACCGTGTCGCGCACCAGGCAGTCTCGCCACGGAGCAGCGGTAGCCGACTTTGACGCCCGCCTTCTGTGAATTTACGCGAGCCTCGCAGGCGGGCACTGCAGCCACCGTCCGTCGACGCCGTCGCGCGAACGGCTTCCGCGTCCGGAGACTTGCTCGATAACTTACGAGTACAGTTTCGGTTATCCGCCATCGAGAGGCGGCTGCGGGCTGCATTCCTGACGTTCGCTTGCCATCAGCTGCGAACGATGACTCAAGGTGCAACTGAACGCGCAATCACGACCCTAACCCGCCTTCGATCCGGCGCGACTTCGACGGCAGGTTCACGAATTACAACGGCGATTCGAGCAGCCGACCCGGAAGGTAAGTGCTCGACCAGAGCCGCCAGTTGCGATTCCAGGCGTATAGGCTTATAACTCCCGGGCTGCGTTGCGCAAGATTTCCTGAGCGCGTTGGGCGATCGGGGATAGGTAGCCGGCCCTTCGAATCAGTCCGACCTGACGCTGCAGGCCGTCGAACTGGATCGGGCGTACAGCAATGTCGAACGGCAGGGGGCCAAGGTCGAAGCTGCGCGCGTTGATCAAGCTGACCAGCCGTGTGGTGGATACGATAAGAATCAACGCGGCCAGACTATTGGCCTCGGCCACGATGCGCATACGCGGGTAGCCCTGTTTTGCAAAGGCTTGCTCGAGCTGCACACGTGCAAACTCCTGTCGACTTGACGCGGCCCATGAGCACTCCACCAGATCGTGTAGCGTGACCGATTCCCGATCAGCCAGAGGGTTTGTAGTGCTAACCATCAAGCTGTAGTGATCGTCATACAGAAGCTCCTTGGCCATGGATGCGTCCAATGTGTCGGGCAAGGGGCATACAGCCAGTTCCACTTCGCGCTTGTCGATGGCGTCCAATAGCGTGTCGCTAAAGGCTGTCGTCACATTGACGCGTGCGGCGGGCCGCTCCACCAACAGCGTTGGGAACAGCGAGCGCAGCGCGAAACTCGTGGTGGCCGGCGTCGCACCGATGCGCAGCAGCCCCGCGTGTCCTCCACCAATATCGCGCACTTCCTGCAGCGCACTATCGAGCTGCATGGACGCGCCCAATACCCGTGTATGAAATATCTTGCCCGCCTCGGTCAATACCGAGCCGCGTGCGGTGCGCTCGACCAACGTTACTCCCACCTTGCGTTCCAGACGCTGTATCGCCTTGGTCACGGCCGGCTGGGAAATGCCAAGTTGTTCGGCGGCGCGCGCCAGCGTACCGGCACTCGCAATGGTCAGGAAGTAGGTAAGGTCACCATCAATCATGCCATTCCCTGGAGTTATGGATCTCGACTTTCCAGTTATTGGATTTTATATCGCCCTTGCTCAAATAATGAAGTTCCTATCACAGAGAAGGAGTAGTCCCATGGAACACAATGAACAGTGCGCCGCGTTCCGCCATATGCGCGAGGGTACCGAGCAGGATTGGGCGATCATTGGCAATGAGGTTGGACCGTTCGCCAAAGGACTGCCTGGCCGCCTGCTGGACCACCTGCGCTTGCTGGATGGCGACTTTGGCGGCTTCCCTGTCGATCGTCTGACGCATAGCTTGCAGACTGCGACGCTGGCGCATCGCGATGGCCAGGGCGAGGAATACGTGGTCTGCGCGCTGCTGCACGACATTGGCGATACGCTGGGAAGTTACAACCATGCCGACGTTGCAGCAGTACTGCTGGAGCCATTCGTTAGTGCGGAAAATCACTGGATGGTCAAACACCATGCGATCTTCCAGGGGTATTACTTCTTCCATCACATGGGCATGGACCGCAATCTGCGCGATAACTATCGCGACGTGCCGGAGTTGTTCAAACGTACCGCGCATTTCTGCGAGAAATATGACGCGGCGGCCTTCGATCCGGATGCGGAAACGCTGCCGCTTGAGTTCTTCGAACCGATGGTACGGCGAGTCTTTGCCCAGCCGAAGCGAACCCTGTACAAAGCCGCATTCGAAAAAATCGGTTGAGTGCCCCACCCCGGACCAACATCCGAGCCGGAACAGTTCGCGTCTACATCCCCTCGCTACTGGCTAAATCGAGCGCTATTCCGGAATTGCCGAAGTTCTTCACTCGCAATCCCGACATTCGACTCGATATCAGCCTTGCTGACCAGCATCCCGCATTAGATGTGCTGGCAAGGCATCGCAGCGCTACGGGAGCGGATGAAGTTGAAGAAAGACCGCTGTGGCGTTGCGGGCACGTGCCGCGACCTCGCGTGAGTTCGGCCGCTCGGCGACGCCAAGCAGCAGGCTGACCATCAAATTACCCCACAGCAACCCGCTGAACTGTTCGGCAAGTTCGGCAGGACGGCCATTGAGAAGTCCGGACGCCTGAGCCCGGGCCATGATCTGACGCAAGGCGGCGCGGCTTGTCTCTCGCCCTGTTGAGTCGAGCGCTTGCGCAACTTCGGGCGCGTGGACCGCCTCGGCGATTGCCAGTCGGAAGACCGCGATGACCGTTGGATCGGTGATCTCGCGGACGAGCTGCGTCCCGAGGGAAGTCAGTACCTGTGCGAGTGTCTCGCGGTCGTGCGGCACCGGCAAGTCAGCGGGCACCTGCAGTCTCGTGGCGCGCGCGCCGATGCACGCGATTAGCATTTCCTTCTTGTTGCCCACCAGCGCATAAAGTTCTCGTTTCGAAACCCGCGCGCGCGTGGCGATCTCAAGCGTGCTGGTCGCCGCGTAGCCACTCGTCATGAACGACGCAAAGGCTGCATCGAGAATACGCGCGCGCACCTCAGTTTCGTCTCGGCCTTCCTGGCGGTCCTTTGACTGCGATACCGTGGCCATCGTCGTCTCTCTTGACATTCGGTACCGCATAGTACCATACTGGAACGAGCATCTGGTACTCGCAAGTACCGCTACTGCTCGGAGGCATCATGCTCAAGCCAAGGATCCTCGTAACCGGTGCGACCGGGAAGACAGGCAGCGTCGTTGTTGCCGAACTGCTAAAGGCCGGCTATCCCGTACGCGCCATGGTGCACCGGGAAGATGGCCGCAGCGTGCGGCTGAAAGCGCAGGGGGCCGAGATAGCGGTTGCCGACATGAGTGATGTCGAGCGCGTCGCCGACGCGATGAAAGACGTTCAGCGCGCCTACTTTTGTCCGCCTTTCGATCCCTACATGATTCAGGGCGCAGTCGCGTTCGCCGTCGCCGCCAGGGAATCCGGGCTCGAACACATCGTTAGCCTGACCCAGTGGCTGTCGAGTCCCTCGCATCCCTCTCTCATGACCCGGCAGCTCTGGCTCGTCGATCGGCTGTTCTCGATGACGCCGGGAGTCGCGCATACGATCGTAAGGCCGGGCTTCTTCGCTGACGCCTACCTCGCACTGACTGGATTTGCTGCCCACCTCGGAGCATTTCCTTGGATCTATGGCGATAGCCGTAACGCGCCACCGTCCAACGAGGATATCGCGCGAGTCGCCGTCGCGGCCCTGATGGATCCTGCGCGGCACGCCGGGAAGCGCTACCGCCCCACTGGACCGGAACTCCTTGGCGCGGAGGACATGGCCAAGGCGATCGGCCGGGCCGTCGGGCGATCGGTCAAGGTCGTGCCAATGCCGAACTGGCTATTCATGAAGGCCGCCCGGATGGGCGGCTTGCCGATCGACCTGATCAGCGGCGTTCGTTACTACATTGACGATCACAGACGCGGGGCTTTCGAGCTGGGCGCTCCGACCACGGACGTCCCCGATGTGACTGGTCAGCCCGCCGAGGACTTCGAGACGATCGCGCGTCGCTACGCGGCGCTTCCAGGCAACCGGCGGACGCCTGGCAATTGGCTTCGCCAGTTCGCGCAATTCGTGATCGCCCCGCTCAGCCCCGGTTTCGATCTCGCGCGCTACGACCGAGAACTACGCCGCCCGTTCCCGTCAGAACCGCAGTTTGCCCCTGAATCCAAGGTCTGGCTGCGCGAGCATGCCATGGCTCACGCGGAGCGAAGCGCTGTGATCGCAGCGCTACGCACACAGCGCGCTTAAGTTCTCACGATCGATCGCGGGAATTCGAACCAAAGGAGAGACTCATGCTGCCCCAGCTCTGGTTTTTCGTTAGCATCGCATTCAGCTTCAGCACGTGGGGAGTCGTCACCAGGCGATACATCTGGCCAAAACTCCGCTTCCTGCGACCGGTCGATGCGCTGCGGCCTCTTCTCATCCTGCACAGCTTCCGCTTCATTGGGTTGGCATTCCTCGTCCCAGGCGTCGTGTCGCCCGATCTGCCGTCTGCCTTCGCGAATTGCGCCGCCTACGGGGATCTCGTTGCGGCGACACTCGCGTCGCTATCGCTGGTATTGCTGCCACGCGGGGCTGGCATTGTAGTCGCCTGGATCTTCAACTGGTGGGGCCTGGCAGATCTCCTGAACGCGTTCTATCAGGCCAATCATGCCGGGCTCGTGGCGGGGCAGTTGGGCGCGACTTACTTCATTCCGACTCTCGTTGTACCACTACTGCTGATCACGCACGGACTCATCTTCCGGATTCTTCTGCAACATCAAAATCAGCCCGCAATGCGGGAAGGCGGCAGCCTGGCGAAGGGCTATCAGGTGGAGGGCCCATGATCGATGCGACGACCGAAGGGGGAGTTACGACACGGACGACTCTCTCGAATGGTGTTGAGTCGGTAGATGGTGGACCAGGTGTCTTTGCGCGAAGTCGACCGGCCCGATCTCACGCGGAGTGAGTTCTGTGTCGGCGGCAGCGAATCATGGTCTGTGCGACGACTACATCAGTGCCTGCGGCTGTCTCAATCGATGTCCGCTACAGCAGGGCAACCTGACGGCTCTGAGTCGATTTCAGCGGTTCGTCGCGAGCCCTGGCTGGCCGGCGCAGATCGCCAACCCAAAACGTTCATTGAACGTCATTAAGCATCCGTCGACACTCGCTGGCAGCTATCGATTGGTGCCAATCCCTTGCATCCGATATTCTGGCGAAGACCTGTGTATCTCGATCGGCGGTTGTGATGAATCTGGATTATCGGCAGGCTGTACCTGAAGACTCGGAATGGCTATTTGACACGTATCGGCGAACGATGAAAGGTTTCGTTACCTCGGCGTATGGCTGGGATGACAACTTGCAGCGGGCTGGGTTTGCCAAAAGCCTTCGCCAAGGCGCTTGTCAAATAGTGACATGGGAAGACAACCAATGCGGATTTGTACACTGGGAGGTCGAACCCGACCTTGTATGGCTGCGGATGCTTTGTGTCGTGCCGGAAATGCAAAACAGGTCAATTGGCCGTGCAGTGATTGCCAAGGTGATGTCGTTGTCCAGTCACTTACAAAAACCGCTGTACTTGAATGTACTCGTATGCAACCGAGTTGCCTATGACTGGTACGGCAGAATCGGTTTTGTCGAAATCGAAAACGATGGCCAGGTCTCCACTATGGTACTTGCTCCGTCGTCTTCACCGGCCCATCGGGAACGGCATGCGTAGCCTTCCGGGCATCGCGTTTCCATCGCGAACTTCCGGGTTCGTTGAGGCTCGTTCGACGCCTGCCGGCATGCGCCGAATCACCCTCAACGCTTCCTGACCTCCGGACCGGCACATCCACAGGAAGGAAGCCTATCGTTGACAGCAAAGCAATACGAGGTCGGCGCGGCAAACGGATCAGACGACTTTCTCGAACACCACGCCCTGAGGCCGGCCGCAATCTGCGATTGGCGCAAATGCGAGTTCGCGTGCTTCGGCCTCGTCGACGCCGAAACCTCGTAGCAGGGCGAACATGGACTGTTCGGTGTAGTCGTCGGGCGCTTCACCAGACAGTAGAGTTTCGATGCCATACATGATTGCGCCCAGGGCGATATCACGCGCAACGGTAACGTGCCCTACATGGAACCGGCCCGCGTCAATCGCGAGTTGAAGATCGCGAGTCAGGTATTCATCGAGCAACCGGCCGCGTGAGCCGCGCCGCGTACCCACTCGCGTAATGAACGCGCCCCACAGCGGATAACGGACGGCCATCGTCATGTACAACCGCGAACCGACGACAACCCGCCTCGCGGGGTCAGGCTCATTCAGAACGAGGGGATCGATGACCTCGAGCACTTCGTCGCTGCTTTCGCCCGCGACGGCCACGAGCAATTCGGAAGTGGTCCGGAAATAGTTGTAGAACGTCCCGCGCGCCACACCCGCCGCCGCGATGAAGTCGTCGATCATCGGCGCGTCGGGTCCTTTCTCGGCGAAAACAGCCAGCGCGCTCTCGATCAGACGGTTGCGCGTCTTTTCACGGCGCAGCGCGCCGACACGGCTTTGATAGTTGTCCTCGGGCTCTTTCATTCGGTCTTTCATCCTTCGTCGCAACGCCGTCCCATTGTACGGGTTTGTCCTGGCGCCATTATAATTGACGTTTTTGTCAAAACGACTAATATTCGTTATGACGAATTTGTCAAAACAAGGTGAGCCAATGGCTCGTCTGCATCGAATGTCAGGAGACACACATGCGACTGGTGAGTTGTGAACGGAACGGCAAGGCCGCGCTCGGTATCCGCGAAGGCGATGAAGTGCGCGTAATTGGCAGCGAGACGTTGGAGTCTTTGCTGGCGCGAGGCGTCGATCTGGTGGGATACGCGCGCGAACATGCTTCGCAGGAACGCGTGCCCGTCTCGCAGATCCGCTTTCTTCCGCCGCTTTCCCGGCCGCCCAAGATCATCTGTGTCGGCCTGAATTTTTCGGATCACACGTCCGAAAGCAAATACGAGCAGCCCGACTATCCGACGCTGTTCTTCCGCGTCGCGACGAGCTTGATTGCGCACGATCAGCCGATGATCCGGCCGCGCGTGACCGATTCCGAAGGTCTCGATTACGAAGGCGAGATCGCGGTGGTGATCGGCAAGGGTGGGCGCCACATCAGCAAGGACGCTGCGCTTTCGCACGTCGCCGGCTACTCGGTGTTCAACGACGGATCGGTGCGCGAGTACCAGTTCAAGACGCCGCAATGGACGGTTGGCAAGAACTTCGACGGCACGGGCGCATTCGGCCCCGATCTCGTCACGGCCGACGAGTTGCCGCCGGGCGTAAAGGGCTTGCGACTTGAAACACGCCTGAACGGCGAAGTGGTGCAGTCGGCGTGTACGGACGAGATGGTGTTCGATGTCGAGAGCCTGATCAGCATCATCAGCGAGGCCATCACGCTGGAAGCGGGCGATGTCATCGTGTCGGGCACGCCGTCGGGCATCGGCTGGGCGCGCTCGCCGAAGCTGCTGATGAAAGCGGGCGACGTGTGCGAGGTCAGTGTCGAGAAGATCGGCACGCTGCGCAACGTCATCGCCGACGAATCCGCCGAGTGATTTCCGATAATCGTTGAGACAGCCCGCCGTCGAGCGGGCGAATCCAGAAGATGGAGACAGAGATGACCGTCAATCCGGCAGCCTCGGCACGCGCGAGCGTCCATTCGATCGACCACTTCGCGTTGAACGTTCCGTCGATCGAAGAGGCCGCACACTTTTATCGCAGCTTCGGACTTCGTGTCGAAACGGCCGGCGAGCGTCGGCAGGAACTCGCGCTATACGCGACGGACGGCCATCGCTGGGCGCGCATCCTGCCCGCCGCGCGGAAGTCGCTTGCGTATCTGTCGTTCAACTGCTTCGCCGCCGACTTCGACGCACTGTATGCACGCATCGCGGACGCCGGTGCGCAGTTCGTCGTCGGGGCGGAACAGGACGGAATCTGGTTCCGCGATCCGGACGGCAACCTCTTGCAGGTCAAGGTCGGCCCGAAGACGAGTCCTTCGTCCAAGAAGGCGAGCATGGTCGCAGGTTGTCCCGCCGATGCGCGCGGCTCGCACACGCGTTCCGAATCGAAGGTCGTGCATCCGCGGCGTCTTTCGCATGTGCTGCTGTTCACGCCCGACGTGTTGCGCGCGCTCGACTTCTACGCCAACGCGCTTGGCTTGCGGCTCTCGGACAAGTCGCAGGACATCATCGCGTTCACGCATGCGCCGCACGGCAGCGATCATCATCTGGTCGCGTTTGCGAAGAGCCACGCGCGCGGCTGGCATCACGCGGCATGGGACGTGGACGACGTCAACATGGTCGGCGAAGGCGCATCGCAGATGGCGGCAGCCGGCTATCCGAAAGGCTGGGGCACGGGCCGCCATGTGCTCGGCTCGAATTACTTCCACTACGTCGAAGATCCGTGGGGCTCGTTCTGCGAATACTCCGCCGACATCGACTTCGTGTCGGCAGGTCAGACGTGGCCCGCGGGCGACTACGAGCCGCACGATTCGCTGTATCTGTGGGGCCCGCCCGTGCCCGACAACTTCATCCGCAACACCGAGGCGCCTGCATAGGGCCGCAGCCGTGACGCCGCGAGGCTGATCGCATTTCTTCCCGTCGTGCATTGAATGGCAGCCGGAAACGCGCGGCGCCAGGGCACAACTCGCACTTTCGAAGGTGAAATCACATGACCGACTCCCACATTCATGACGTCGTCATCATCGGCTACGGTCCAGTCGGACAATCGCTGGCCATTCTGCTCGGCGAGCGCGGCTACGACGTTGCCGTCTACGAGCGGTGGCCGTCGCTGTATCCGCTGCCGCGCGCCGTATTCCACGATCACGAGATTCGCCGCGTCTTTCACGCGATGGGAATCGGTGAGGAGATCGAGGCCATTTCGCAGCCGTCGGCCAAGTATCAGTGGTTCAACACGGACTGGAAGACGCTGGTCGAAATCGACTGGTCGGCCGAGTCGATCAGCGACGGTCCCGTCGGCTATCTGTTCAATCAACCGTCGCTCGAAGCGCTGCTCGACCGCAAGGCGAAGTCGCTCGCAACGGTGTCGGTGAACCAGGGCTGGGAAGCAGTCGAACTGCGCCAGCAGGCCGACTATTGCGAAGTCACGCTGCGGCGCAGTCACAACGAAAACGGTACATGGGTGCTGACGGATGAAACGCGCACGGTACGCGCGCGCTATGTGGTCGGCGCGGATGGCGCGAACAGTTTCGTGCGCAAGTCGCTTGGCATCACGTTCGAGGATCTGGGCTTCCAGGAAGACTGGCTCGTGATCGACCTTCAGCCGCATGAAGGCGTCAAGCTAGACGTACCCGACATCGGACAGTGGTGCAATCCGGCGCGACCGACAACGATGGTGCCCGGCGGCCCCGGCTACCGTCGATGGGAATTCATGCGCCTGCCGCACGAGACGCGCGAGGAAATGCAGACGCCCGAAAAGGTGTGGTCGCTGCTGTCGAAATGGGTGACGCCGGAGCAGGCCACGCTGGTTCGCTACGCGCTGTACACGTTCCGCTCGCTGATCGCGGAGAACTGGCGCGAGAGGCGCGTGCTGCTTGCGGGCGACGCCGCGCATCAGATGCCGCCGTTCATGGGGCAGGGCATGTGCTCGGGTCTGCGCGACGCATGGAATCTGGCGTGGCGTTTCGATCTGATCCTCAAAGGCATTGCGCGCGACGATGTGCTCGACGGCTACACGCCCGAGCGTCGGCCGCAGGTACGCGCCGTGATCGACGCATCGATCGCGATGGGGCAGGTCGTGTGCATTTCGGACCCGGAGCAGGCTGCGCGGCGCGACGCGTCCTATCTATCCGGCGATGTGCCGCCGTTGCCGCCGTTCCCCGGCTTGACGGGTGGGCTGATCCGCATCGAACAGAACTCCGCGGATGGCGGTATCGCGGGTCAACTGAGCGTTCACGGCCCGGTGCGAAACGACGGCGAGGTGATGCGCTACGACGAAGCGATCGGCAATGGCTTCCACGTGATCGCGCTCGATGCCGACCCGGACTTGCATCTCGACGGTGAGACGCTCGCTACGCTCGCGCGCATCGGTGCGCGGAGCATCGGCGTTACGCGCGATGAAAGCAAGGTTGTCGCGGGACGCGTGCTGTACGACGTGAGCGGAAAGTATCAGACGTTCTTCGCCGAACACGGCGCGAAGGCGATGATCGTGCGGCCGGATTACTACGTGTTCGGCGCGGTGGATACGCTGTCCGATCTCCCCACGCTGGCCGGCATGCTCACGTCGCGACTCGCGCTCTCGGGTGAGCCGGATCGTAGCGCCGAGGGCGTCGGCGCACTCGAAGCGTAAGTCGCGCTGCGGGCGACAGGCACTCACAACAATGACAACAGGAGAACACGCATGAAAGCAGGCTACCTGATGAGTATGATCGCAGCCGCGATCGCCGGGCTGACGTCTTTTAACGCGCAAGCGCAAAGCGCCAGTTCGCCCCTCGCGGCTTCCGCGATGGCGGGTTCGCCCGCCACCAGTCCGAAGGCGATGAAAGCCGCCGATCGTCGGCTGCAGAAAGACGTGTTGCACGCACTGGCGAGGACTAAGGGGCTGAATGCGTCGGGCATTTCGGTTCGCGCGCGTAATGGTGTCGTGACGCTTCAGGGCACGGTGCCCGAGCAGTCCCAGACTGACGTTGCCGCGCATGCGGCTGAGTCGGTGGCTGGCGTCGCGTCAGTGAAAAACGCGCTCGGCGTGCGCGACGAAGGGCAGTGAGTTCATGCCGGCCTGCTAGCGGCGTCGTTGGCCGCTAGCAGGCGCCTCACTGACGCAACGTGCTGGCGACCAGTGCCCTGAACCAACGATGCCCCGCATCGTTGTGATAGCGCGCGTGCCAGAACTGCTGCACCGTCAGGTCTTCGAGTGGAATCGGCAGCGTGAAGACGTCGACGGCTGCGAGTCGCGAGAAGAGCGCAGCCAGCTCCTCGGGCACGACGGCGATGTAGTCGGAATTGGCGACGAGGCCCGGAACCGCGAGCAGATACGGCACATCCACGCCGATCCGCAGTTTCATGCCTTGCCGCCGCAATTCCTTTTCGAGCAACTGGTTGGTGATCGCAAGCGTCGCCGAGACCACGTGCCGGCTCGCAACGAAACGCTCCAGCGACATCTTCACCGTCTTGCGCGTGCCGCTTCCCGCGATGATGCCCACCAGCGACCGTCTGAACAGCGACTGCTGATGCAGGTTCTCGCCTAACCGCCCCAGATAGCCGATCGCCAGATCGACCTCGCCGTCCTGCAGCGCTGAGGCCAGTTCCACCGATGGCACCTGGATCGGTCGCAGCGTCGCGTTCGGCGCCTGTGCGTGCAGCGCGGCAAGCAGCCGTGGCAGCAGCACGATCACGCCCATATCGCTCAGACACACGGAAAACGTGCGTGTGGTCGTCGCGGCGTCGAATGACTTCGCCTGCCAGATGTCCTGCCGGATGACGGCCAACGCACGCTGCACGCCGTCGATCACTTTTTCTCCGACAGGCGTGGGCGCCATCACGGCGCCCGCGCGCACGAACAGATCGTCCTGGAACGACTCGCGCAAACGCGCGAGCGCGTGACTGACGGCCGGTTGCGTCAGCCCGAGCCGGTCTGCCGCGCGGGACACGCTGCGCTCGAGCGCAAGGGCTTCGATGACGTACAGAGCGTTGAGATCGGGCTGATCCATCTATGCACCAGATTCATATTCGGTATGAAAGACATTGTATAGATTTATAGCACTGCTGCGTTTAACTTGGACCCCACGCAACCGACCGCGCACAGAAGCGGCACACAATCAGGAGACAATCGATGAACGGCAGCGCTATCACGGCAGAAGGTCTTATCAATGCGAGAAAAACATCAGGATTGCAGATCGTCGTTCTGGTGATGTGTTTTCTTGTCGTGGCGATGGATGGTTTCGACGTCGCCTCAGTCGGCTACGTCGCGCCGCTGCTCAAGCGCGAATGGCTGCTGGGACCGCAACAACTGGGAACGATGTTCGGCGCGGGGCTCGTGGGTCTGACGGTCGGCAGTTTCGTGTTCGGTCCACTCGCGGATCGCATCGGCCGCAAGCGGACGATCGTGATGTCGGTTGTGCTGTTCGGCCTTGGCAGCCTGTTGACGTCGTTTGCGACGACGCCCGGCTGGTTCATCGCGCTGCGTTTCCTCACGGGCGTCGGGCTGGGCGGTGGCATGCCGACGGCCATCACGCTCAGTTCGGAGTACAGCCCGGAGCGGCATCGTCCGATGCTCGTCACGCTGATGTTCTGCGGTTTTACGATCGGCCTCGCATTCGGCGGGCAGCTTGCGGCGCTCATCATGCCCGTCTGGGGCTGGCGCGGCGTTTTCGTCGCGGGCGGCGTCGCGCCGCTCGTTCTCGCGCCGCTGTTGTGGTGGATGCTGCCGGAGTCGCTGCGCTTCATGCTCGGCAAGCGCAAGTACGAAGCCGAAGCGCAGCGTGTTCTGGATCGTCTGTCGGACGCCGCCGCGATCGCCGCCGAACCTGTTACGCATGCGCCCACAACGTCGACTACGGTGACCACGCCGTCTGTATCGACACGGCCTTACGCGACGCTCTTCAACGCGCATTACCGGAAAGGCACGCTGCTGTTGTGGCTCGCGTTCTTCTGCACGCTGTGGGTCTATTACCAGATCAGCAGCTGGCTGCCTTCCGTGCTCGCCGACTCCGGCATGAGCGCGGCACGCGCCGCGCAGGTGAGTGCGCTGCTGCCCGTCAGCGGCACAGTCGGGGCGCTCGTCAATGCCGCGCTGATGCGGCGCATGAACCCGTTCATCGTGCTCAGCGTGTCTTACGTGGTCGCGGCGATTTCAATCGCGTGCATCGGGCACGCGATGAACACCCCCGTTCTGCTCGCGGTAGCCGTGTGGTTTTCGGGGCTGGGGCTCTCGGGTGCGCAGACGGGCGCGAATGTGCTGGTCGCGGGCTTCTACGAAACCCGGGCGCGGGCCACGGGTGTCAGCTGGGCGCTCGGTGTCGGGCGGGTGGGATCGATCATCGGTTCGATGACGGGCGGTCTGCTGCTCGTGCTGCTGCACTCGCCAGCCGTGGCGTTTACCGTCTTCGCGGCGCCCGCGCTGGTGGCCGCGATCGCAATGCTCGGCACAGGCTGGCTTTATCGGGCGAAGGCGGTGCATTGACCAATACGCGCAGTCATATAAAGCGGCGCGAGAAGACGCGCCCATAACGACAACAACAGGAACGGAGACATCGATGAAAAAGCTTGCGGTCGCGACGTGCGTCGCGTGCGTTGCAGTGGGCGCACACGCTCAAGGCAGCGCGACGATTTTTGGGTTGCTGGACGAAGGCTTGACGTTCGTGACGAACGAAAAAGGCAGTCACAGCTACAAACTCGACAACTCGATTCTTTATCCGAGCATGTTCGGGATCAAAGGCGCGGAAGATCTCGGCGGTGGCACGAAAGCCGTGTTTGCACTGGTCTCGCAGTTCAACATCGGTACGGGTGCGTCGATGCCCGCTGGTTCTATCTTCGGGCGCAACGCTTATATCGGCGTCGCCAACGACAGATACGGCACGCTCACGATGGGCAACCAGTACGACTTCATGACCGACACGCTCTTCTACAACGGCTATGACGCGGGCTATGCGTACGGCGGTCTCTACAACCTGCGACAGGGACCGTTCGCGAAACTGGGCGTACCGGAGAATCCGACGGGCGCCTTCGAGTTCGACAACGTCGGCGGCGCGCATCGCGTGCAGAACTCGGTCAAGTACGTATCGCCGAATGTCGCCGGTGTGACAGTCGGCGCGATGTACGGTTTCGGCGGCGTGGCGGGATCGTTCCAGGCCAACCGTACGACAGGCTTCTCGGTGAACTACATTGCGGGCGACTTCGCGATCGGCGGCGCCTATGTCGACGCGCACTACCCGGAACTCGCCAATGGTCAGGAAGGCATCCGCAATTACGGCGTCGGCATGCGGTACGACGGCCTCGGCAACCGCTACAACCTGCTTTTTACCGACACGAAAAATACGCTGACGGGCGGCGAGGTGTGGGTGGTGCAGGCCGGCGTGTCACGCTGGCTGGGCGCGGCGTGGCTGATCGGCGCGAACTATCAGTACATGAAGGGCAATGCGCAACTCGCGCACAACAAGGCGAGCCAGGTGACGGCCGGCGTCCAGTACCTGCTGTCGAAGCGGACCAATGTCTATGTAGAAGGCGCATTCCAGCAGGCGGGCGGAGATGGCCCGGCGTTCGCCTGGATCAACGGGCTGTCGCCATCCGGCTCGAACCGGCAGACCGCATTGCGTGTCGGTCTGGCGACGCGCTTCTGAACCCCCTCGCGGCGCGGCATTCAACCGCGTGTAGAGACACGAACCAACAGGTAACGGAACATGGATGAGAAACAGTACAACGGCCCCGGAGGCATGGTCGTCGACGAACGCGGCGACGGCCCTCGCATCGTGTTCGTCCACGGCGGTGGTATCGGCGGAGCGATGGCGTGGCAGGCGCAATGGCCGCTCGCCGATGAATGGCGACTCGTGATGCCGGCGCGACCCGGTTATGGCAAAAGCCCATGGCCGGGCAGCGAAGACTTCGAACGGGACGCAGCGTACGTAGCGCAACTTCTGGAACCGGGCGATCACGTCGTGGCCCATTCGTACGGCGCCGCCGTTGCGATGCTGGCGGTCACCCGCGATTGCGCCCGCGTTGCGTCGCTGACGCTGATCGAATCGGGCACGAGCGCAATTGCCAAAGACGATCCGCGAGTGACGGCATTTCACTATGCGGCGCTGGGTCTTGCCGCGCATCCACCTGCGGAAGACGAAGCGTATCTTCGCGCGCTCTTCAGGATATTGGAGCCGACGCAGCCGTTGCCCGAACCGTTGCCGCCGCCGTTGCGAGTCTTCGCGAGCCATCTGCGGCATTTTCGTTCTCCGTCGGAAGCAGTCGTTCCCGAGCGAGAGCTATCGGTGGCGCACATGCCGAAGCTGCACGTGTCGGGAGGGCACAGTGCCGCATACGAAGGGATTACCGATGCGCTGGCGGCGCGACTGGGCGGTGAGCGCGTCGTCATCGAAGGCGGCGGCCATGCGCCACAACATACAGGCGAGCGCTTCAACGCCATGCTTCGACGGTTTCTCAGCGGCGTGTCGTTATCGGCCACTGCATAACAATATTGAATCGAATCGCGATTATTCGAGGCGTTTCTAATACGCCACATTAAAGGAGTTCGAGCATGTCAACCGCTGTAGAAGACCGTTTGCAGATCACCGACCTGATCACGGGCTGGATCCATCGCGATCTGGGCGAATGGGACAAGTTGCGCAACCTGTTCCATCCCGATGGCGAGATCGAAGTCACCTGGTTCGAAGGAGCGTTCACCGATTTCGTCGATGGTTCAATGCGCATGGGCGTATCCGCGTTGCGGACCAAGCATCTCATCGGCACGCCCGTTGTGACGTTCAACGGCGACCGGGCGGTGGTGGAAACCAATGCGGTCATCGTTGGAGAAAACGTCGAATTGGGATTGGGTTGTGTTGCCCACAACCGTTTCGTCGACACGGTTGAACGGCGCAATGGCGTTTGGAAACTATGCAAACGCCAGAGCGTGTACGACATGGGTTCGTTTGCCTTTCCTGTGGGCATCGTGGCGATCGACGCTACCGTCGTTGCAAAGTATCCGCGTGAATATGCTCCGCTGGCATATCTGCTCGAAAAGAGCGGTTTTCCCGTGAGGCGTATCTTTGCGACGCGTGGAAGCAAACTGGAAATGGCGATGAAAGAGGAAGCCCGGCATTGGTTGATGGCAAAACCAGTTGTGGCATTGGCAGCAATGTAGAGCCAGGCGTATCCTGTTCCGCGCAGGCTCGACCTTATACGGCGGCCAGCGTGAGGTGGCTGCCGCCCTTCGCCTTGCGCACGGATGCGCGCAGCCAGCCCACGAAGTCACGAAAAGAAGTTGTTATCAAGTCCGCGCCATAGGCGAGCGCTCTTCCGTTTTCGGCCATTCGACATCACACGCCAGGCTCTGTACAAGCAGTTGCGGTCGCTTTTTCCAACGTGATATCTAGCCAATTTCGGAGCGGGCAAGCGACGTACTAGCTGCGACTGTCTCTCGCTTCACATGCCGGCAAGTTGTTTAGTGTGGATGCGACATCTATTTCATCCGCCTCTCGTGCCCCTCCAGGATACTGAGAAGCTTTTCCAGCTTGATACGTTGAGCAGGTCCCAGCCCCGGCATTTCGTGGATTTCATACAGACGCCGGCGCCAGTAAGTCTGAGCGAATACCGAGTGCGTTCCGTCTGCAGCCAGCGCTTTCTCGAGATTGGAAATTTCCGCATCTGCATTGCGGAGAGCGTGCCTGTTCGAGACGCTCAGACCCCAGCGACGAGTTTCCTTGACCATGTCATCACGAGACATGCTTATGACCGGCTCTTCCGAGAACCAGATGAGCCAACGTGCCCAAAACGATACCCCAGAACGCCGCACCGAGACCTAAAAAGCTCATGTTGGAAGCTGTGGCGATGAACGTGATGAACGACGCTTCGCGATGAGCGTCGTCTTGCACCAGCCCGACGATGTTCGTCGCAATAGCACCGAGCAAAGCAAGACCTGCGAGCACTGCAACGAAAGCGTTAGGGAGGGCTGCGAACAGCATGACTACCGTCCCCGCGAAGGCGCCCCCTATGAGGTAGAAGAGCCCATTCGCGATGCCTGCGACGTAGCGGCGCTCCGGGTCACGATGTGCGTCGGGACCGGTACACAAGGCCGCGGTGATTGCTGCGATGACAATCGTTATGCCACCGGCGAACGCGACCAGAATCGACGCCAGGCTGGTCCCCACGAGAACCGGGCGACTCGGCGTCTGATAACCGGATACCCGCAAGATAGCGAAGCCGGGCAGGAATTGGCCAGTCAAGCTCACGATAACCAGCGGGACAGCCAGGCTCACGGTTGACTGCCAGGACCAGGTTGGCATTGTGAACACGGGACGAGTAACGTGGAGACTTACCGACTGCAGATTCGTCAAACCGAGTGCCACAGCGAGAGCGCAACCGAACGCCAGAACCAGGATGAGGCAGTAGCGCGCGGCCCATCGACGGAAAACGATGTAACTCGCGAGCATTCCCAGCGCAAGCCACGGAGTGGTTGCCACCGACTTGAATACATTAGTGCCGAACTGAAAGAGAATGCCTGCCATCATTGCGCAGGCTATCCCTTTCGGTATGCGCTTCACTATCTGGTCAAACAACCCCGACACGCCAAGCACGAAAATGCACGCGCCGGCGATGATGTATGCACCGATTGCCTCGCTCACAGGCATGCCAGGAAAGAGCGAAACAAGCAACGCGGTTCCGGGCGCAGACCAGGCCGTTATGATTGGCTGCTTCAGCCACCAACTCAATGTTATGCCGGAGACTGCTGCGCCTATAGAAATTGCCCAGATCCAGGACGCGACGACGTCATTGCCGACATGGGCACTACGCGCCGCCTGGAAGAAGATTGCAAGCGGTCCGGCGTAAGAAATGATGACGGCAAGCAGCCCTGCGGTGACTGCCGACATGGACCAGCGCCCCATCGGAGCGGCGGACACTAGCGTACCTTCGTTGTCGCGCTGCATGGCATCCAGAAGGCGTTAGTGGATGGAGGACGGGTGACGTGCGAGCGCAGTCACCTTCATCGTCATATACGGAAACAGTGGCAGGCCAGAGAGAATGGTGTGCAGTTCGTCGTTGGACTCGACATCGAAAATGCTGTAGTTGGCATATTCACCGACCACGCGATGCAGTTGCTGCCATTTGCCCTGACGTTGAAGCTCCTGTGAGTAAGCTTTTTCGCGGGCCTTGATTTCATCAGCCTGAGCCATCGGCATATCGTCTGGCAGGTGTACATCCATTCTTACGAGATAAAGCATGTGTCTCTCATTTATAAAATTGGGTCTCTCAGGTTCGGCAGCACACCGTTGGAATGAACCGGTGTGTTCGATGCCGGAACGACTCTGCGCTCGGTTATTTTTTGTCGCGACGATAGAAAGCGAGCTTTTCTTCGTCGATATGCAGACCTAGCCCCGGTCCTTCTGGCAGATGAAGGTCGAAGTCCCGATACTGCGGTCTTGTGGTGACAATGTCGTCTTTCAATAAGAGTGGCCCGAACAACTCAGTACCCCACGCAAGTTGTGGAAGCGCGCTGAACCCATGTGCCGACGCAATCGACCCAATGCTGCCCTCCAGCATCGTGCCGCCGTACAGCGCTACGCCGGCCGCATCCGCGATAGCGGCCGCGCGCATCATTCCGTAAATCCCACCGGACTTCGCAATCTTCAACGCGAACACGTCCGCGCATGCGTCACGTACGAGTTCAAGCGCGTCCTCCGGTCCCGTCACAGCTTCGTCAGCCATGATGGGCACGATGAACCGCGCGGAAAGCCTGGCGAGTACCCCGCGCTGCTCACGCGGCGTAGGCTGCTCGATGAGATCAATGCCAGCAGCTTCGAGCGCCTGGATTCCGAGCGTTGCGTCCACCTCATTCCACGCCTGATTCACGTCGACTGTGACCTTGGCGCGGTCGCCAAGCGCGGACTTGATTTTCGATACGTGAGCGACGTCATCACGAACGCTACGTCGGCCAATCTTCAATTTGAAAGTGTTGTGGCGACGCTCCGCCAGGAGCATTTCTGCTTCCTCGATGTCTCGTTGTGTATCGCCGCTCGCGAGCGTCCAGAGGACGGGAAGCGTCTTGCGGACGGCGCCGCCAAGAAGGGTCGAAACAGGGACGCCCAGGCGCTTGCCTTGCGCGTCCAGCAAGGCGGTCTCGATTGCACATTTTGCAAACCGGTTTCCCTGAGCAACCTTATTCAGCTTGAGCATTGCACCATTGACGTTGGTCGCGTCCAGCCCAACAAGTGCCGGTGCCAGGTAAGTGTCGATGGTCAGCTTGATACCTTCGGGGCTTTCTTCGCCGTACGACAGGCCGCCAATCGTGGTGGCTTCGCCAATACCCTCGATGCCGTCGCTCGAGCGCAGACGAACGACGACCAAAGTTTGTTGCTGCATGGTCGCCATTGCTAGCTGATGCGCGCGAATGGTTGGGAGGTCAACCAGAACGGTTTCGACGGATGTGATTTGGGCGTTCATACCTGGAATGTTGGAGTTGAAGGGTTGCTGAAGTATTGCGTGCTCAGCAACCCCATGTCCAACACCATCGACGTCTAGTGCCATACCCCCGAGGTATGACGTGTGTCACCGGCCGAAATCGTTGCGGGCCGCATAGGGGATACCTTCCTCCTCATACAGCCGATAGATGAGTTCGAGCATTTCCCGAATGTCGCGTGATTCGTCGAGCGCACGCATGCTCATGATGATTGGCGAAACCAAAGTCGGGTCGTCAAGTTCCTTGTAGCTCACATCGTCTCGCTTCAGACCGTAGACGCTACTCGGAACGACCGAAATGCCTTCGCCCGCCGCCACGAGGCCTAGCGCAATCTGCAATTCACGTACTTCGTATATCCGGCGAGGCTTGAGACCGCGGTCCTTGAATGCCGACAGTACTTGGTCCGCATAACTGGGTCGCGGGGCCTTAGGGAAAATAATCAAGGTCTCGTTGACCAGGTCGCTGAGAGCGAGGACGGGCTTGACCAGTGAGAGTGAGTGGCCCTCCGGGAGCGCAACAATCATCTTCTCTTCGCGAAGAATCACCCGACGGATGTTCGCTTCCTCATGCCGAATGCGGCCGAACCCGACATCAATTTGACCGCTTTTCAGCGCTCTGATCTGGTCCATCGTCGACATCTCGTGGAGGCTGAGTTCGACTGTAGTGTTCTCGTCGCGGAATCGCCGGATGATTTTGGGCAGCATTCCGTACAAGGTCGAGCCAACGAAACCTATAGAGAGACTGCGCTCGATGTTGCCCACGCGCCTCGTCATGGATTCCAGGTCGGAGGTCTGAGCCAGCAACTGGAGGGCATGGGCGTAAAAGAACTTGCCCGTCTCCGTTAACTGCAACGGGCGTGAATCGCGCTGGAATAGCTGAACCTGAAGCAGCTCTTCAAGTTGCTGTATCTGACGGCTCAACGGCGGTTGGGCCATATTCAGGCGCTTTGCCGCGCGTGTGAAATTGCGTTCCTCGGCCACAGCGACAAAATAGCGAAGGTGCCGCAGTTCCATCTCAATACCTCGTAGATATAGACCGATACTAAATCAGTGTTGGACGAGGCCTTCCGGCGTCGATTATTCTGCATTCACACTCTGTTTCAGCACCCATTATACCTCTCAGGCATATTCAAGCGGGCGCTAAACGAAGGGTTTACCCCAGCAAAAAATAGAGATTCAGGAGCAGACATGAGCGTCAAAGTGTTCGATACGAAGGAAGTGCAGGACCTGCTGAAGGCGGCCGCTAACATGGGTAGCGAGGACGGCAGTACACGCGCAAAGCAGATCGTCAATCGCCTGTTGGGCGACCTGTTCAAGGCCATCGACGACCTCGACATGACGCCCGACGAAATCTGGGCCGGCGTCCACTACTTCAACAAGCTTGGCCAGGACGGCGAAGCTGCTCTGCTTGCTGCTGGTCTCGGTCTGGAAAAATTCCTCGACATTCGCATGGACGCCGAGGACAAGGCGGCAGAAATCACGGGTGGCACGCCGCGTACCATCGAAGGTCCGTTGTATGTTGCGGGTGCGCCAGTGCGCGACGGTATATCGAAGATTGACGTCAATCCGGACGAAGGCGCGGGCCCGCTGGTCATCCGCGGCACGGTCACCGGCCCGGATGGCAAGCCTGTCGCAAATGCCCTGGTCGAGTGCTGGCACGCCAACTCAAAGGGCTTCTATTCGCACTTCGACCCGACCGGCGCGCAGAGCGAGTTCAACCTGCGCGGTGCCGTCAGCACTGACGCTCACGGTAAGTACGAGTTCCGCACACTCATGCCGGTGGGTTACGGTTGCCCGCCGCATGGCGCGACGCAGCAGTTGTTGAATGTGCTTGCACGTCACGGCAACCGTCCGGCGCATGTTCACTTTTTCGTCACTACCGACAAGTACCGCAAGCTGACGACACAAATCAACATCGAGGGCGACCCGTTGATTTGGGACGACTTCGCCTACGCCACCCGTGAAGACCTGATTCCCCACGTGGTCGAAAAGACGGGCGGCACGGCTCTGGGCATGAAGGCCGACACGTACAAGGAAATCGAGTTCAACATCGAGTTGACTCCGCTGGTTCATGGCAAGGATAACCAGCTCGTCAGTCGCCTGCGCGCCTCCGTCACGGCGTAACCGTTCCGCGCGGCTGCTACCTCGTACCGCTGCTGCCGCTCAATTCTCCTCAAGAATCTTTCGACACCGATGCGCGTGCTTCGTCGCCTGAAGCACGCGTAGGAGAGCACACATGTCTGCCATTCTCAACAAAGCCACGCAACTGGATGAGCTGCTGCACACCGCGGTTCAGGACGACAAGGAAAACGGAGTATTCCGTTGCCGCCGCGACATCTTCACCAACCCCGATCTGTTTGAACTCGAGATGAAACACATCTTCGAGAGCAACTGGATATATCTGGCGCATGAAAGCCAGATTCCCGAAAACAACGATTACTACACGACCTGGATTGGACGCCAGCCCGTGGTTATCACTCGCGACAAGAACGGCGAGCTCCACGCGGTCATTAACGCCTGTGCGCACAAAGGCGCGATGCTGTGCCGGAAAAAGCACGGCAACAAAGGCACCTTCACCTGTCCTTTCCACGGCTGGAGCTTCGCCAACACCGGCAAGCTGCTGAAAGTAAAAGATGTGAAGACCACCGAATACCCGGTGCAATTCAATACCAACGGCTCGCACGACCTGAAGAAAGTTGCACGCTTTCAGAGCTATCGCGGCTTCCTGTTTGGCAGCCTCAACGCGGACGCTATTCCACTTGAGGAGTACCTCGGCGAGACGAAGGTCATCATCGACCAGATTGTCGACCAGGCTGCAAACGGGCTGGAAGTGTTGCGGGGCAACTCCTCGTACATCTACGACGGCAACTGGAAGATGCAGATGGAGAACGGTTGCGACGGCTATCACGTGAGCACCGTTCACTGGAACTATGCCGCGACGATGGACCGTCGCAAGGTAGAGGGCACCAAGGCGGTGGACGCGAACAGCTGGAGCAAGTCGGTGGCCGGCGTGTATGGATTCGACCACGGCCACATCCTGCTGTGGACCAAGACCATGAATCCCGAAGTGCGCCCGGTCTATCAACACCGCGATGAAATCAAGGCACGCGTGGGCGAAGTCAAGGCGGATTTTATCGTCAACCAGACAAGAAACCTGTGTCTGTATCCGAACGTGTTCCTGATGGACCAGTTCAGTACCCAGATTCGCGTGATACGTCCGATTAGCGTAGACAAAACTGAGGTCAGTATTTTCTGCTTTTCCCCTAAGGGCGAAAGCGCGACCGACCGGGCTACCCGCATCCGGCAATACGAAGATTTCTTCAACGTCTCTGGAATGGGCACGGCAGATGACCTTGAAGAGTTCCGCGCTTGCCAGGCAGGCTATGCCGGCACCACGGCGCTGTGGAACGACCTTTCGCGTGGGGCGCCGCTGTGGGTCGAGGGGGCCGACGCGAACGCAAAAAACATGGGACTGAAGCCGCTCATCTCAGGCGAGCGTAGCGAAGACGAAGGGCTCTTTGTGTGTCAGCACGAATACTGGGTGCATGTGATGCGGGACGCGCTCAAAAAGGAACAAGGGGAGGCACTGGCATGAGCTTCGACTACCAGAAGATCTGTGCCGCGCTGTACCGCGAAGCGCGCCTGCTCGACGACCGGCAGTGGGAAGAATGGCTTGCGTGCTATGCCGAGGACGTCACGTACTGGATGCCCGCGTGGGATGACGACGACCAGCTCACCGACGACCACGAAAGCCAGATTTCGCTTATGTACTACCCGGACCGTGGCGGTCTTGAAGACCGGGTGTTCCGCATCAAGACAGAGCGCAGTAGCGCTTCGATGCCTGAACCACGCACCAGTCACAACGTGACGAACATAGAAGTGCTGGCCGAGCGCGAGAACGAAGTGGACGTGCGCTACAACTTCAATACGCTCAGCCACCGCTACAAAACCACCGACCAGTTTTTCGGCACGATGTTTGTCACTCTGCGCAAAGTCAATGATGAACTATTGATTTCCTACAAGCGCATTGTGTTGAAGGATGACTACATCCGCCAGGTGCTCGACGTTTATCACGTTTGATGTCGAGTGTCAGCGGAAATCAGAAGTACAGGAGGCAAGATGTCCAGCTACAACGTTGCACTGAATTTTGAAGACGGCGTGACCCGCTTTGTCACATGCAAGGCGGGCGAGAAGGTACTTGACGCCGCCTTTCGCGCCAGGATCAACCTGCCAATGGATTGCTCCGACGGCGTGTGCGGTACCTGCAAGTGCCGCGCCGAGAGCGGAAGTTACGATCTTGGCGACGATTACATCGAAGACGCGCTGACCGAGGATGAGAAGGAAAGTGGGCTCGTACTCACCTGCCAGATGGTGCCGCAAAGCGACTGTGTGATTGCAGTGCCGGCATCTTCCACGGTATGCAAGACTGAGCAAAGCAGGTTCGCCGCGACCGTGGCGAAGATCGACCAGCACAACGATGCAGCCGTTGTTCTCGAACTGGACGTGGATGCTGCTGCGCCCGTTTTCCTGGCAGGCCAGTACATCAACATCGATGTTCCAGGCAGCGGTCAATATCGCTCATATTCGTTCTCGTCTGCACCGGGCGAATCGAAGATCAGTTTTCTGATCAAGAAGATTCCTGGCGGCGTGATGAGCACCTGGCTCGAATCCGCACAACAAGGCAACAAGGTAGAGCTAGTCGGACCGCTCGGAAGTTTCTATCTGCGCGCCGTCGAGCGGCCGTTGCTGTTTCTCGCTGGCGGCACGGGCCTGGCTCCGTTTCTGTCGATGCTGGAAGTGCTGGCACGCGCCGACTCGCAGCAGAAAGTCCACCTCATTTATGGCGTGACCCGCGACCTCGACCTGGTGCAGGTTGATGCCATCGAAGCATACAAGGCGAAGTTGCCGAACTTCAGCTATGACACGGTTGTAGCCGATGCGGATTCGAATCATCCGCGCAAGGGTTGGGTGACGCAGCACATGCCAGCTGAGATCCTGAACGAGGGTGATGTCGACGTTTACCTCTGCGGGCCGCCACCGATGGTCGATGCCGTGCGTAAGTATTTCGACGATAACGGCATGACGCCCAACAGCTTTCACTACGAGAAGTTCACTCCGAACGCAGCGCCGAGGACCGTATGAGCACGCAACGATTTGCCGGCAAGGTCATGGTGGTCACGGGTGCTGCGCAGGGCATTGGTCGCGCGGTAGCGCTTCGCGCAGCGGCAGAAGGCGGCAAGGTGCTGTTCGTAGACCGCGCTGACTTCGTGTCAGAAGTCGCCGCCGAAGCGGAAGGCGCGGACACAGCCGGGTTTGTCGCCGACCTTGAGACTTACGAAGGCGCCGCATCGGCGATGGACTTTGCCGCACGCAAGTTCGGCGGCATCGACATTCTGGTCAATGGCGTGGGCGGCGCGATTCGCATGCGTCCCTTCGCCGAATTCGAGCCAGCACAGATCGATGCAGAAATCCGTCGGTCACTCATGCCGACGCTGTACGCCTGCCATGCAGTCTTGCCGTACCTGCTTAAGCGCGGGGGAGGGACCATCGTCAACGTCTCCTCGAATGCCACTCGCGGCATCCGCCGCGTACCGTATTCGGCGGCCAAGGGCGGTGTCAACGCGATTACGCAGTCGCTCGCGATGGAATACGCGGAGCACAACATCCGGGTGGTTGCCACCGCGCCGGGTGGGACCGATGCGCCTCCGCGACGTGTCCCCCGCAATACGGCCGGCGACAGCGAGCAGGAAAAAGTCTGGATGAGCGAAGCGGTCAAGCAGGTCACTGAATCGACGTTCTTCAAACGCTACGGCAGCATCGACGAACAGGCCGCGCCGATTCTGTTCCTCGCTTCGGACGAGGCGGGTTATATCACTGGCACTGTGTTGCCGGTAGCGGGCGGAGATAACGGCTGACATTGTCGACGCTCCCCACGCTCGACATATACAAGGAGACAAATCTGTGAGCGAACGTAAAGCCATCGTCCCTGACGAGATGGAAGCCGTGTACGAAAAGATTCGGTACGCCCCTGCGCTCAAGGTTGGCAACACTCTTTACGTATCTGGTCAGATTGGTCGGAATGCGGCTATGGAATTAGTTGAAGGTCGCGAGGCGCAGATCGTCCAGGCTTTCGAGAACCTCAAGCTTGTGTTGGCTGCTGCAGGTGCATCGATGAGCGACGTGGTTGACCTGACCACGTTCCACACCGACATGCGTGATCTTCCGCTCTTCATGGCAGTGCGTGACCGATATCTTGCGACGGACCCGCTGCCAGCCTGGACGGCAGTGGGCGCCCACATGCTCGGCGGAACGGCCGGTTACATTGTTGAAATCAAGGCCGTAGCTGTACTGCCTGAGTGACGCGGGAGCCAGGCGCATGCCAATATAAGGAGCCGGCCATTGGCCGGCGAAATGCATCAGCAAGCAACACGCGATGTCGTTTCGGTACTCCCGAGTCGCACAGACGACATGGCGCGGCTGGCAATCCTGCTCGAACACGACGAGCCGATCGTCTCCGTCATCGGCAAATACAAGCACGGCAAGAGCCGCCTTCTCAACGAGTTGACTGGACGGGACGATTTTGGATTCTGTCGGAATAAAGACGGCGGCGCGAGCAAATCGCGCAGCCAGATTCGCACGACTTTTTTGACCGTCTCGGGCTCGCCGTTTTGATCGATCGACTTCTCGAAGTGGCGCTAGGCTGCAGCCTTGTCACGGTGGGTACGCAGTCGACCGTCTGGCCGGCGTTGTCACCCGCGCGATATAAATACGTCCATTGACCCTTGACCTTGATGTAGGTCTCATCGACGCGCCAGCTCCTGCCAACAGGGCGCTTGTGACGCCGGAACGCGCCTTCTCCAGCACCGGAAACAGTTTTATTACCCAACGATGCACGGTCGAATGATCGACCAGTATGCCGCGTTCAGCCATCATCTCTTCCAGATTTCGCACACTCAGCCCGCAGGCCCCGTACTACCGCACGCAGATCAACATTGCATCAAGCGGGTAGTGAAGGCATTGAATTATGCGGGCCACGGTCGGAGTCAAGGTCCGCCTCATCAGCCATGTCATTCGTCGCGTTCGCTCGAATCATAAAGCACCATCCTATTGCGACAGAATCGATTCGTTTGCCCATCGTTATGGCGTCGATCAACGGGTAGACTCGCCACCAAATAGGGCGAAGTGAGGTGGTGCGGTGACATTTGATTTCAGCGCGGTACTTGGTTGTTCAAGCAGCGTCAAATCAGGACGTGGCCGGCGGAGAGTCGGGGAGTGTTGAAGACTCGTTCGCGTGCGCGGGCGATAGCAAGCGTCGCTAAATCTCCGCGAAAAGGTCCGATGATCTGTAAGCCGAACGGCATACCCTCATTGTCGATACCCGTGTTCGTTGGAGAGATGACCACGTCGACAAAAACTCGGTTTAGTGACGTCCGCACCACCTTGCACTGGTGATTCCGCATTGGCCATTCAGCCGCTTTCAAGTACGAAGAGCGGCGAGAGATCGCCGCGAAAACCGTCGACGCCACCGGAAGCAAGGCGCTCCCAGCGTGAAGAACAGGCTGGGAGCGCAATCGTGCGTAGGGTCGCGATTAAATGGGATCGACTTCAGGGGCGGAGGACATAGCGACTTCTGGCGGCGCACGCCTCACTTTGATGAGGCACACTGCGAGCATCGCGATGGCCCCAGGAATCGCAATCGCGATGAAATTCTGCTGCAGAGGCAGCGACTGACTCACAAGGAATCCAATCACGATCGGCGCCAGAATTGCACCGCTTCGTCCGACGCCCGACGCCCAGCCGATGCCCGTTGACCGCGCCGCGGTCGGATAGAACTGCCCAGCGAACGCGTATGTGACGATTTGCGTGCCGATCGTCGACGCCCCGGCCAACCCAACGAGAAAGAACAACGCTCCGACGGGAACCTTCACTCCCAGCAAGCTGATGGAAACTGCCGCTAGTCCATACATCACGATTAGCACGTGCTTGATGTTGAAGCGATCCGCGAGCCATCCGCCGCCGATTGCGCCAATCATCGCCCCGAAGTTGAGAACGAGGACAAACGTCAGCGCAGAGCCGAGGCTATAGCCCGCGCTTGCCATCAGCTTGGTCAGCCACGAACTCAACGCGTAGACCATGAAGAGACACATGAAGAAGGCGATCCACAGCATCACGGTGCTGATGCCGCGGCCATCGGCGAAGAGTTGTTTGATGGGAGACCCGGTTTCGGTGCCCTTGTCGTGCAGCGTGAAATGATCGGCTTGCTGAGGGACGTAGGCGGGGTCGATTTTCGGAAGAATCTGTTTCAGCCTGGCCTCGCGCTGGTTGCGTACCAGGAAGGCCAGCGACTCTGGCATTAGCTTCCAGATGACTGGCGCAAGCAACGCGGGAATGCCTGCAGCGAGAAACACGGATTGCCAGCCGTAACGTTCGATCATCGCTTTCCCGACGAGCGCCGCAAGCATTCCGCCGATGGAATAACCGCTGAACATCAACGTGACCATCGTGTTGCGGATCTTGCGTGGCGAGTATTCCGTCATCTGCGCAACCACGTTCGGCATGACGCCGCCGATTCCAAGGCCCGCGAGGAATCGCGCAATGCCGAACGTCACTGGGTCGCCCGTCAAGCCCGCCGCCGCAGTGAAGACGCTAAAGAGCAACAGACAAATGACGATCGCGGGAACGCGACCTATGCGGTCCGCGATGGTGCCGAGAAACACGGCGCCGATCATCATGCCGAGCAACGCCGAACTCACCATGAAGCCGGCACTTGTCGGCGCGACGTTCATGTCGCGCATGATCGATGGCAACGCAATGCCGACGACCGCGAGATCGTATCCATCGAAGATGATGATGAGCGCGCACCACAAGAGCAGAAGAAGGTGGAACTTACTGAATCGGGCTTCATCGCAAAGCTTTTGAACATCGAGATGGCGCATGCTGTCTCCTTTCATGCATGATTTATGGCTTATGTGCGGATGAGCGCGGTTCTGCGCACGCATTGCGTAAAACCGCGATGTCGGATTCTCTAGATGCGAGGGCTTGCTCGGCGCAGTGTCGTAGATCGTGACTGCCGATTAGATTGTCTACGCGGAAGTGTGGCTGTGCTGCATGATGCCCCCATCTCCGTGACCTATCCCTTCAAGTTATTTGTCTAGTAGCGGGCTCAGAATAGGCGAACCGCTGAAGCACCGTCCAATACTGTTTAAGTAGCGCCTGATACTCTTGGGGCATGGAGTGCGCGCTTAATATCAAGCGGAACGTTATGCTTGGATAACGACGCCATATTCCTGGAATCGTGCAAGTAACATATACGACGTACTAAATAAAAATTCAGAGGGATTGTGTGGCTTGGGAGTTTCTTGGGTGATGGGTCTGGCGCTGATGTCGCCGCTTTACTGTTGCCGGTGCTTGAAAAGGCGTTCCGCCGTCGCAAGCGTTCAGTTGGCAGGAGTTGGCGAATGGACGGGACTCAGCGCGATGAAATCACGCGCTCCGGTCGCATTGTTTGGAACGCCCAGCGGGATGCACCCCTGCTAAACTTGTCCTGATTAGTCTTTGAGTAAGCCAATCATGAAGAGTGGTTCAAGAGGTGGTCTTGTCTATTCCACCGACGGCGGCCGGATGTGTCCCGAATGCAGACAGGTGCTCGCGGAATGTGTCTGCAAGGCGGTTGCCAACACACAACCGGTAGGTGATGGCGTGGTACGCGTGAGTCGCGTGACCAAGGGCCGAGGCGGGAAAAGCGTGACGATCGTTAAAGGACTGGCGCTCGATCCTCTTGCCTTGGCGTTGCTAGGCAAGCAGTTGCGCACGGCCTGCGGTTCTGGTGGAACGGTCAAGGATGGCGTGATTGAAGTGCAGGGTGACCATTGCGAGCGGATCATCGAGGCGCTCAGAAAGGACGGCCACAACGCGAAGCGGGCCGGGGGCTAGTTGCTTTAATGAGCGACGACGCGAAGAGTTTGATGGACCGCGTGCGACCACAACCGGTCACTTGCTGGCGGAGCGCGGATGCTTGATCGTGCGGTTCGCCCGATAGAATAGAGGCCAGATAAAGAGCGGTCACCAACCGATGCCGCACCGGCCGCATTGCGCTCCGGCGCTTGCGACTTCCCTGCCATTCTCCGATTCAATCTACGTGTGAAGACTGCTACCCTCGAAGACTTGCGTGACGGGCAACTCGCCGGTGCGCGACAGATCAAGCTCGCCTGCGGGTTGACCGAAATGCCGCGCGAGATCTTCGACCTCGCCGACACCCTGGAGGTGCTCGACCTGTCGGGCAATGCGCTCACGTCGCTGCCGGATGATTTGCCGAAGCTGCGCCACCTGCGCGTCCTGTTCGCCTCGAATAACCCGTTCACCGAATTGCCGCCCGTGCTCGGCGATTGCGAATCGCTGAGCATGGTCGGCTTCAAGGCGAATCGCATCCGGCACGTTTCGGGGCATGCGCTGCCGCGGCAATTGCGCTGGCTGATCCTGACCGATAACGACATCGAAACGCTGCCCACGGAAATCGGCGAGCGTCCGAATTTGCAGAAGCTGATGCTCGCCGGCAACCGGCTGCGGTCGCTGCCCGAGACCATGGCCGCTTGCAGCCGCCTCGAACTGCTGCGCATTTCGGCGAACCGGCTCGACGCCTTGCCCGACTGGCTGTTGCGCTTGCCGCGGCTCGCGTGGCTCGCCTACGCAGGCAATCCGCTGAACGCAGCGCGCGAGCGGGTGGCGCTGGCCGATGCGCCGGTGCCGGAAATCGACTGGCATACGCTCGCGCTTGGACAAACGCTCGGGGAGGGTGCATCCGGCGTGACGCATCGCGCGACGCGTCTCCTGAGCGACGGGCATCCCGTCGAGGCGGTCGCCGTCAAGCTGTTCAAGGGCGCAATAACGAGCGACGGTTTGCCGGAGCTCGAAATGGCCGCATGTCTGCAAGCCGGCCAGCACCCGAATCTCATCCCGGTGCTCGGCAAGATCACGGGGCATCCGCTCGGCGAGCACGGCCTCGTGATGAAGTTGATCCATCCGGCGTTCGGCAATCTCGCCGGGCCTCCGAGCCTCGCCTCCTGTACACGGGACGTCTATGCGGACGACCTACGGTTCGACAAGCCGGTTGCGTTGCATATCGCGGGCGGGATCGCTTCGGCGGCGCAGCATCTGCATCGGCGCGGGATCATGCATGGCGATCTCTACGCGCACAACATCCTGCACGACGGCGCGGGGCACGTATTGCTCGGCGACTTCGGCGCGGCATCGTGCCACGATATCGATGATCGCGCACGGGCACTGGCGCTCGAGCGGATTGAGGTGCGCGCGTTCGGCTGCCTGCTCGAAGAACTCGCGCAACGTTTGGCTGGAGAGGCCGATGACCTCGCCGCTGGGTTCGATGGGCTGATCGAAGACTGTTTCCGCGAGCGCGTCGAGATGCGGCCTTCCTTCGATGAGATTGTCGAGCGGCTGTCTTCGTTGAGCGTTTGAGCGTTTGAGCGGAGCAGGCGGCACTGCGATCGTCGGATAGCGGGTCCATCCGCCCGTAAAGTAATTCAGCGTGCGAGTCCGTCGCTGGGTCGGTTGACGTGTGCGAAAGATCGCCCATCTGCGGCTCTCGAAATGGTCGAAGCCACCGGGCGACCGCTGAACTTCGTCAATATGGCACCCCCATCCCCGTGCAACGCCGCCTCCGTTCAGGCAGCCCAGTCCTTATCCACCAAGGGTTTCAGCCCGGTCGCCCGGTGCGTTGGACGCACTGGTAAACCACTATCGCGCGTGGATTGGTATGCCAGTACTGTCAGACGGGAACGCGTATACGCTTGCCCTTCTTTTCGCTTCGAGGAGGCGCCGTTGAAAAGCTCCTTCTGCAAGTCCGATCCAGTCCCGCTATAGCAACTCCGCAAGGTTCCGTGCTTCACGCACACCGTGCCGGCAGTCCACGACCAGCCATGTGCGCAGGCAATCGGTACGTCCAATCGAACAAAAAGGAGGCAACATGCTTTCAGGAATCCACGTGCTTCGAGCGGCGGCGAGCGCCGCATTGGCGCTCTGCGCAAGCGGGGCTTTCGCGCAGGCTTCGATCGTTTCAGGGCCGTCCGGCGATCCCGCCTGCATGGTCCCCTGGAAGAGCGACACGAAGTTCATCAAGTATCCGAAGAAGAACGCGCCTTACCGGATCGCACTCGTGAACGGCTATATCGCGAACACCTGGCGTATCCAGATGATCAGGACGGCCAAGGCCTACACCGCGCAACCGGCCGTTGCCGCCAAGCTCAAGGAATTCAAGGTCGTCTCGACCGGAGAGGACGTTCCGGCGCAGATCTCGGCCGTCAACAACTTCATCGATGCCGGCTATGACGCCGTCATCGTGAACGCGCAGAACCCCTCCTCATTCGGCCCGGCGATCCGCCGCGCAAAGAACGCCGGTGTGGTGCTGGTCGCTTTCGACAACACGCTCGACAGCGAAGACGCGATCAACGTCAACGTCGACCAGTATGGGCTCGGTGCGCTGTGGGCCAAATGGCTCGCGGGCCACCTGCCGAACGGAGGCAAGGTGCTCGAAGTTCGCG
Source organism: Paraburkholderia terrae (assembly GCF_002902925.1). GTDB lineage: Bacteria > Pseudomonadota > Gammaproteobacteria > Burkholderiales > Burkholderiaceae > Paraburkholderia > Paraburkholderia terrae. The sequence goes on from NZ_CP026112.1 coordinate 552,591, forward strand.
GGGTGGCGGGCACGTCGGTCGACACGGACCGGCACAATGGTTTCACGAAAACGCTGGACGGCACCGGCAAGAAGTGGAACGTCGTCCAGGTCTACGGCAAGTGGGACGACGGGGTCGCGCAAAAGGTCGCCGCCGACGCGATTGCCGTGCAGGGTCATTTCGATGGCATATCGGCGCAAGGCGGCGACACGGGCGTCGTGCGCGCGATGATCGATGCGAAACACCCGTTCGTGCCTTTCGGCGGCGAGACGGAGAACGGCTTTCGCAAGTTCTGCGCACAGTATGGGAGCCAGGGCCTGAAGTGTACGTCGGCGGGCACCGGGCCCGCGCAGGTGGCCGTGGCGATCAAGACGGCACTCGCTGCGCTGGATGGCCAGACAATTCCCGTGGCGATCAAGCTGCCGCTCGACGTCACCGACGATTCGATGCTGAAGTCGGGCGTCAACTATTTTCCGAACGACTCCGACAACTTTTTCGTCGGCAACTCGTTTCCGACATGCGGCATCAATTTCTCTGCGCAGGAAATCATGAAGCAGAACCAGGGCAACCAGTGACCGGATGATGGCCCGCGCTGTGACCGGAGACGAAGCATGCTGCAGGATGCAGAGCAGCCGTTCTTTCAGATGTCTGGCGTGTCGAAAAGCTACGGCGGCGCCGTCGCGCTGGATCACGCCGAGCTCACGGTGCGCAGAGGCCGCATTCACGCGATCCTCGGCGAGAACGGCGCGGGCAAGTCCACGTTGCTGAAGGTGATGTCCGGCGTCGTGCAGCCGGACGAGGGCACGATGCATTTCGATGGCCGGGAGGTCTCGTTCGCGTCGCCTGCCGAGGCGAACGCGGCCGGTATCGTCTGCGTGTATCAGGAACTGTCGTTGATCCCCGACTTGAGCGTGGCGGACAACATCTACGCTGCGAACCCGCCGCGACGTTTCGGGATGATCGACCGGCGGGCCCAACGCCGCCAGGCCGAGGAGGCGCTCGCGCGAGCGGGCGCCGCCGACATCAACCCGCTTGCGAAAGTCCGGGACCTGCCGCTGTCGCGCCAGCAGATGGTCGAGCTCGCGAAGGGGCTGGCGCACGCGCCGCGCATTCTGATCCTCGACGAAGCCACCTCGGCGCTGACCGCGGCCGACGTCGCGCGCGTGATCGAGGTGCTCAAGCGCCTGCGCGAAGAGGGGCTCGCGCTGCTGTTCATCTCGCACCGCATGCACGAGGTGAAGGCGCTCGCGGACGAATGCACGGTCTACCGGAACGGTCGCCATGTAATGAGCTTCGAAGCTGGCACGCGCTCCGACAATGAGGTTGTCGAAATGATGATCGGCCGGAAGTACCAGCATGCATTTCCTGCCAAACCCGCTGCCAGACCCGCGGCCAAACCGGCGGACCAGCCCGCGGACGCCCGCAGCACCGCGCCGGTTCTCGCCTGTCGTGATCTCGCATGGTGCGACACGCTGCGGGGCATCAGCTTTTCGTTGCAGCCCGGTGAAATCCTCGGACTGGGCGGCCTCGACGGACAAGGCCAGCGCGAACTGCTGCTCGCGCTGTTCGGCGTGTTGCGCGGCTGCGCGGGCAAGATCGAGATCAACGGCAAAGCCGTGTCGATTGGCAGCCCGACGGCGGCGCGCGCCAACGATATCGGTATGGCGCTGATACCCGAGGACCGCAAGACCGAAGGCTTGATGCTGCCGATGTCAGTACGCGAGAACCTGTCGTTTGCCGCACTCGATCGCATGTCCACCGCCGGCATAATCGATCGCGACCGCCAGCAGTCGCTCGTCGAGCAGATGATGGACATGCTTGCGATCAAGTCGTTCAGCGTCGACGCGCCTGTGGGCTCGCTGTCGGGCGGCAACCAGCAGAAGGTCGTCATCGCGAAGTGGCTGATCCGGCAGCCGAGGATTCTGCTGCTCAGCGACCCGACGCGCGGTATCGACGTCGGCACCAAGCAGGAGCTCTACCAGTTGCTCAGGCGCCTTGCCGACGAAGGCGCCGCGATCGTCTTCTATTCGACCGACTATGACGAGCTGATCGGCTGCTGCGACCGCGTGCTCGTACTGTACGAAGGCAGGATCAAGAAGGAACTCGTCGGCTCGGCGATCACCGAGCAGAACCTGATTGCCAGTGCTCTCGACCTGCCCGTCGGACAGATTTTGCCTTCCACGGGAGCGGCGCTATGAGCGGGCTGCGTTACTGGTATGCGGAGAATCGCGGAGCGGTGTTCGCGTTCGGCCTGTTCGTGCTGATGTTCGCGATCTATCTCGTCAACTATCCGTCGGCGTTGTCGGCCAACGTATTTCAGACGGCAGCGAACAAAGCGGTACTGCTCGCGCTCGTCTCGATGGGGCAGGCGCTCGTCGTGCTGACGGCCGGCATCGACCTGTCGATCGGCATGACGCTGGTGCTGACGAATTGCATCGGGTCGTGGATCGTCACGGGCGACTCGCTGCACAGCGCGCTCGGCGTCGCCGGCGTGCTCGGGGCGGGTGCGCTGTGTGGCGCGCTGAACGGCGTGATCATCATTTTCGGCCGGCTGCAGCCGATCGTGACGACGATTGCGACGGGCGCCGTCTACTACGGATTGGCGCTGCTGCTGCGCCCTGTGCCCGGCGGATCGATCAACGAGGGCCTCGCCGACGCACTGACGGGCAAGGTCGCCGGCGTTCTGCCAGCGAGCTTGCTGATCCTGCTCGCCACGATCGTGATCGTCTGGATTCCTTTCAAACGCTCGGCGATCGGGCGAGCGGCGTACGCGACCGGGTCGTCCGAACCGGCGGCTTTCCTGTCCGGCATGCCGATCCGCCGCGCGAAGTTCGTGAGTTATACGCTGGCCGGCCTGCTCGCGGCAGTCGGCGGCCTGTTTCTGACGTTCTTCACGGACACCGGCGATGCGAACCTCGGCAGCGCAAACTCGTACACGCTGTTTTCGATCGCCGCGGTAGTGATCGGCGGCGTGTCGCTGCTCGGCGGCAAGGGCAGCGCGATCGGCGCGATCTTCGGCGCATTCGCGTTCCGTTCCATCGGCGATCTGCTGTTCGTGTTCAACGTTGATGCGCTGTGGCAGCCGCTATTTCAGGGCGTGATTCTTCTGCTTGCTGTCGCGATCGGCGCGTGCGGATTGTTCAGGGTGCGCAACCGTCTGGAGTGGTTTCAATGAGCCAGGCTTCCGCGACCGGCCGGACCACGTTCGTGTCGAGGCTCACCCGCAGAATCGACAAACCGATCGTTATCGCATTCGCGTGCATCGTCGCGCTGCTGCTCGTCGGCGGGATGTTTTCGCACAACTTCACGTCGCCGGAATACATTCTGCTGCAACTGAAGGTCGGCGCATTCCTCGGCATCATTGCGACCGGCCTGATGATGGTGATCCTGCTCGGCCACATCGACCTGTCGCTGCCGTGGACGATCACCGTCGGCGCGATGATGGCGTGCGCGGTCGCGGGGCACGGCGATCTCGGGCGCATCCTCGCGATTCCGGTCGGGATCGGGTGCGGCGTGCTGATCGGCATCGTCAACGGCATCCTCGTCGCACTGCTGCGCATCCCGTCGATGATCGCGACGCTTGCGACCAATGCGGTCGCGCAGGGCATCATGATTGTCTATACGGGCGGATCGTCGCCGCAGGATTCCGCGCCCGAGGTGATGCGCTGGCTCGCGGCGGGCTGGCTCGTACCGGGTGTGCCGAATGCCGTCGCGCTGTGGGTGGTGATCGGCGGCGCCACGATGTTCCTGCTGTCGCGCACGACCTTCGGCCGCACGCTTTACGCGATCGGCAACACCGAGCGCGCGGCGTATCTGTCTGGCATCGATACGCGGCTCGTCACGGTGACCGCCTTCGCCGTGTGCAGCGCGTTCGCCGCGTTCGGCGGCGTGCTGCTCGCGGGCTATGCGTCGAAGGCCGCACAGTCGATGGGCGATGCTTACCTGTTGCCGGCGATCGCGGCGGTCGTGCTCGGTGGCACGTCGATACTGGGTGGACGGGGTTCATACCTGGGCACGGTGGCCGGCGCGATCCTCATCACACTGCTGCAATCGATCCTCTCGGTCGCGCAGATGCCGGAGGCGGGGCGTCAGATCATCTACGGCGTGGTGATCGCGGCGATGCTGCTGCTGTATGGGCGAAGCAAGCGGGAGGCGTAGGTCGAGCCGCTGGCCCGCCAGTCGCGCTCAATCAACGAGTGCAGCCGGGACGTTCTTGTCCAACCGCTCACCAAACTCTGCGTCACTGTTGCCTAGGGCCTGCAAGTTCTTTAGCAGCTTGTCGGCGGGGCTTCAGTGGTTCATTCGTCAAGACATCGGTGGCTGTCCTGTCTCCGACAGCCGAAAGCGCGTTTCACATTGCGGGATTTGCGTCGAGTTTCCGCGCCATCACCATTTTGCCGTTTGAAAACATGTTTTGCATCGCAAAAACTGCAACGTATCTCCTTGAAATATAATAACAAATTATGTCTTATGTCTTATATAAGACTATGCCGAAGTGGCGCTACTATTTAGTCATGCAGTTCGCTTCGAAAGACGTAGCGACACGCTGAACGATTTAGACAAACGCGCTTTGCTCTTAGGAGATACACATGGCCCAATATCAAGACGACATCAAGGCAGTTGCTGGTTTGAAAGAGAACAACGGCAGCGCCTGGAATGCCATCAACCCCGAGTACGCCGCGCGCATGCGTACACAGAACAAATTCAAGACGGGCCTGGATATCGCCAGGTACACGGCCAGGATCATGCGCGCCGACATGGCTGCCTACGATGCCGACCCGTCGAAGTACACCCAGTCGCTGGGCTGCTGGCATGGCTTCATCGGCCAGCAGAAGATGATCTCCATCAAGAAACACTTCAACAGCACCGAGCGCCGCTACCTTTACCTGTCCGGCTGGATGGTGGCCGCGCTGCGCTCCGAGTTCGGCCCGCTGCCGGACCAGTCGATGCATGAAAAAACCTCCGTCAGCGCACTGATCCGCGAGTTGTACACCTTCCTGCGCCAGGCCGACGCCCGTGAGCTGGGCGGCCTGTTCCGCCAGCTGGATGCCGCCGAAGGCGCCGCCAAGGCCGCGATCCAGGAAAAAATCGACAACCACGTCACCCATGTCGTGCCCATCATCGCCGACATCGACGCGGGTTTCGGCAACGCGGAAGCAACCTATCTGCTGGCCAAGCAGTTCATCGAAGCGGGCGCATGCTGCATTCAGATCGAAAACCAGGTGTCCGACGAGAAGCAGTGCGGCCACCAGGATGGCAAGGTCACCGTGCCTCACGAGGACTTCCTTGCCAAGATTCGCGCCATCCGCTACGCCTTCCTGGAGCTGGGCGTGGACGACGGCATCATCGTGGCCCGTACCGACTCGCTGGGCGCCGGCCTGACCAAGCAGATCGCCGTGACCAGCACGCCGGGCGACCTGGGCGACCAATACAATTCCTTCCTCGATTGCGAAGAGTTGTCGGCCGACGAACTGGGCAATGGCGATGTCATCATCAAGCGTGACGGCAAGCTGCTGCGTCCCAAGCGCCTGCCTAGCAACCTGTTCCAGTTCCGCGCCGGCACGGGCGAAGCACGCTGCGTACTGGATTGCGTCACCGCGCTGCAAAACGGCGCCGACCTGCTGTGGATCGAAACCGAAAAGCCGCACATCGCCCAGATCGGCGGCATGGTTAGCGAGATTCGCAAGGTCATCCCGAACGCCAAGCTGGTGTACAACAACAGCCCGTCGTTCAACTGGACGCTGAATTTCCGCCAGCAGGTGTATGACGCGATGAAGGCAGCGGGCAAGGATGTCTCGGCATACGATCGCGCACAGTTGATGAGCGTGGAATACGACCAGACCGAATTGGCGAAGCTTGCCGACGAAAAGATCCGGACTTTCCAGGCCGACGCGTCACGCGAAGCAGGTATCTTCCACCACCTCATTACGCTGCCGACTTACCACACCGCCGCGCTGTCGACCGACAACCTGGCTAAGGAATACTTTGGCGACCAGGGCATGTTGGGTTATGTCGCTGGCGTGCAGCGCAAGGAAATCCGTCAGGGTATCGCCTGCGTCAAGCATCAGAACATGTCCGGCTCGGACATCGGCGACGACCACAAGGAGTATTTCAGCGGCGAAGCGGCCCTGAAAGCGGCGGGTAAGGACAACACTATGAACCAGTTCTGATACCAGCAATACCCCAAGCAAAACGCCAACCCATACGGGTTGGCGCTTTTTCTATCCGATGAGATCGCTCGCGGTATTCGGGCCGCCGCCTGGCGGGCTTTTCGATTTTTGTGCGCCAATTCCGGCTAAAAAATCGGACGTCCGCAAATCGTCCAATTCGCACCTCAAGTTTTGTCCTGCGGCGCCGTTAGCGCAGACATGGACAAAGAGACCGCTCGACAGATTACAAGTGCCGCGCATCATGCTGCGCAGGCCATCGTGCGTGCTCGCGTCGATCTTCCCGTCCCCCGTCAAGACCAGCTCTACAACCGGATCTACCTTGGTCTGCTCGAAGACTCTGCAGGGCAAGGAAACCTCGCCGAGTTGCTGGCCGCTCTCGCTCGTCCGTAATATCCACCCACGAAATATGAAACGTTTTGCTGGCGTTATCATTCTGGCTCTGTTGACAGCCTGCACATCGATCTCCGACGTGACGCCGGCCCGCGACGGACACTACACCGTGACAACGCAGGTGCGAGGCGGGATGACCCCGTGGGGTGAGGTGAAAGCATCAAGCTTGAAACGAGCGGACGAATACTGCAGGGAGCGGGGCAAGCAGATGCACCAGGTTGATATGCAAACGCATGGTGTCCGCGGATGGACGCCGCAGGAAGCTGAGCTGACGTTCGCCTGCGTGGCAGGATAGTAACTTGTGGGTGTATCCTGCGGCGCTGCAAGCAGATGGTCCTGCCATTGCTGCGGCATCGCTTTCCGCGGTCCGAACGACGCTCAGCGCCTGCGGTCAATAAATACCATCGCTTGAACACTTCAAGTTTAGACGCTCGCAGCGATTCCATTGGTGCGTGCGACTATCGGGTCCACTTCCAATTTCTGTTCAAATGCGAACCGCGTTGGTTCTTGAAGTGACGCTTTGCGCCTTGCTTCCGCATTCGCGATGAAGTCAGACAGTTCGCGTTCGATAGCAGAGTCCCTGGCACCGGGTTTCCACGTTGCGGTACCGAACCGGCGGCGCGTAGCACGGGCTAGCACTAACGCAGACATCGCGGCCTTCGCGCATTCGAATTCAACCTGCCAGCAGAATTCTGCTGGTTCACCAAACTCGCGGAAAGCTTCCAGATGTTCGCGGGCTGCATGCACCATCGCAGGATACTCTCGCAGCTCAGAAATAGCCTTTTGGCTGAGAACCTGCCAATCAAGCTTATCTGGGAAAACAAAAGACGGGATGGTGACATCCTTGCAGATTTCGTGGCGAGCATGAGCTGATGACGCCGTTAGTGCCCACACGGCTTTGTGCATCATCGTGCGGCAGGCGCGAGCATGTCCTTCCAGCGACAACGCGAGTTCCAACGCCGTGTCACGTCGCTGACGCTTACGACGACGCGCGTTTGATGCAGTGATCCACGCGAGCGCAATCACTGAGCCTACGGTCGCCGATGTCAGCGCCACAGTTATTGGGGTGTCCCAGCTAAGTCGCTGAACATATTCAAGCCATTCGTGCCGCATTCCATGCGCCTCGAATAAAAGAGGTCTGCAGAGTATAAGCAATCGTTTGCGGCCGTACCTGAGCAAAAAATTCGGAGTGTGTTATCGCCGCAACGGTCGACTACGGAAACTCGTGCCTGAGGAGCCAACCGCGATCACCGTCGCGGTCCGAATTTCAGCAATCGGCCAAAAAGCAGCCGATCGACATTCGTCTAAGAATCGTCGACAATTTCTCGTCGATATTCGCAACTTGTTCAGGTACATGACGCGTCCGATTCGCCAACCCGACTTGCTAGTGACGTTTGCGCTGACTGCATTTTCATCGGAATGCACATCGAAGCTGGTTCGGTCGGGTTACCGTCCTACCTGCAATGTAAGGGCCGACTATTGGTCGTCGGCTCACCACGAATTCTTTGGGGAAGGTAGGGTTGCAACGGGAGAGCGGTGTTTGGCTGAGGTCTCGCTGCTTACGCCGGAGGCGTATCCCCATTCGCTATGGATTGGACGGTTATTAGACGTCGGCGAGGATCCGGTGATCGTTGGCCAAGCCGAGATCGTTCAGATTTTCAATCCACTCCTCGAGACGATTGAGAACCCGCCACATTGATCCACTGAGGCAACAACAAGGCGGATGGTGACGGGGGCGGCGCGAGGCGGTGTGCGGCCAGTTTTTGCCGTTCGGCAACCTTATCTGCATCGTCCAATCCACGTCACTACAAGCGTAACGCAGCAGACCATGCGCAATACTCGCGGAATTCTCATGACTACGGCGGTACTATGTACGGTTGTAATTGCCGGGTGTGGGCATACGGTACGAGAGTCCTTCTATCGGGTAACGGTTCTTGATCGGCCTGATACTCTACGCGATTACACATCATGGCCAAGACACGCTCGCTTTAGTCCCGCGCAAGGTGTGTTACTGGAGTTCTGGGTACAGGGACGACCTGGCGGGTTGCCTCTTGTCTATTCGTCGATGAGGCTTGAAAGTGGTACGACATTCAGATGGACTTCGAGCAGTTTGGCGTGGCTTGACAATGAAGGAGTCACGATATCGACGGGCGAAATCGCGTCGATGAGATTCACCAACTATTGCAAACCACCGCCGGGACGCGTGTGCTCAATTACTGATACATCTCTTTCGGACGGCCCAGTCGTCACCCGTGAATCTTCATGGGGAAAGGGCACAATGTCTGTCTATAACGTTGTGCCTACAAGCTCGCTTCGTGGAGCGGAGTTAAGGAAGGTCACCACGACTTGGCTGCTGGGCTACAGCCGGTGGCTCGAAGTAACGTCGGAAATGACCATTGGCGCAACACAGTCTGGTCCGCGGACCCGATATCGTTTGAGGTTGCCGGACGCACAGATCAACGAACGGACGGTATCCATGCCGATTATCGAGATGCAATGGGTGTCGGAGGATGTCTTCGAGCCGGATACGCCAATCAACGATTAATTCATCGAAAAGGTAACCAAGGCGTGTGAACACCGAACGGCCGTTTGCGGGCCCGGCGGCGGGTGAGCGTCAATCGGCGCGTTTCACTGGTCTTCCTCCAAGTTGGAGATCACGAGTGTCTGTGCATAACGTTGTGCTGCTTCCATTCACGGCATTGAATCGCGGTCAGTTGGGTGCTGCAGCGGTGTTGTTCTTCTTCTACGCGATCATGCTCGCCTGTATCGCCAAGGCATTGTTTGAGATTGCCAATTTCGCTGGGGTGAAGACGCAGACCGGAATGGCCCAGGTCATAGCAAAGCGAATTGTGCCCGCCCATTGGGAGTGGCAAACACGTGGACGCTATTTGACGCGTGCCTACGTGGAGGAATTCGAGATACTGGACTTGCTTATCAACGGCCGAAAGCTAACGTATCGACCGATTCCGTGGATTATGGAGCGAACAGTAGCAAACACAATGGAGCCAGTTCAATTCAAGGCCGCTCGATTTAGTAGCGAAGTCCGGGTCAAAAAGTTCAAGTACCTTTAGGCGGGACGTCCACTGAAGATGACTGCGGGCGCATACCGGTCTATGTCGAGGATTGATGCGCCTCCGAATGACCGCTCTTGAGAACAACGAGTGACCGCTTCGGGTCGCGCACTGTCGATCCCCGGCTCGCACGGTTCGCGCTGCGCATGCCGATTGCATGAGGCAGTGCGCGGCCACTACCGGTCATTCGACACCGCCACGAGAATCGTCAACAATACGGGTGGGAATGAAGAGGATGAATGGGTTTAGATCGAGGTGACCTCATCGACACAGCACGACGCTGTACCGCGTCTACTCCAGTCCGTGCATGTCCCCGGTGTAAAGACCGGGAACGGCTTCAAAATATATGGCTACGTTGTTAAAGGAGCGCAGGTCGGCGCAGGTCGACTACCTGTAGCCGGACGACCGCGAGGACGAATTGCGGCCAGTTTCGGTGAGTCGACGGCACGGTCAGGATCGTCGACAATGATTCCCGAATATAAAAATGCCCCGACTGGGATGTCGAATGCCATTTGACCAGAGACCTACATTCCGTGGACCTACATCAGGCCCCTATCGCCGCGGGAATTTACAGAGTCGTTTGTGTAGTACGCTTGCGACGATAGGTCGATGGCTTATCGTCGCAGTAGGCGTGGTCTTTTTGTTGCTAAGTGCAACTGAGGGGCTTGGCGCGAGTCCGCCGCTTTCGAGGAGGGGATGGTATATGTTACTTGTGCTGCTTGTCCTAATTTTCGTGGCTGTTGTAGCGATGCGATGGGCGCGTTGAGAACGAATCCGGACTAGGCGCGCAACCGCATGCATGATGTACGTTGCACGACGCAGTGCTGCAACGACCAAATCGGCCGGTCAAGGGCACCGCCAAGATTGTCGACAATTAGACAAAACTGTTCTATTCCGCCTATGTACTGCCCTTACTGCTCTGTACAGCTGATTGAATTCCGTGGTCGCGAACTTCAGTGCCCGCTTACGGGATCATTATTTAGCATTTCCGTTCGGGATCAATTCGAGCAGCTTGCATTCAGCGCCGCGCCTCTGCCCTCGGGGAAAATGCCGTTCAAGCTTGGAAATTGGTTTTGCCCCTGTTGTGGCAAGCAAACTGACGATGGACTTTGCGCAACGTGCGGCCGGGTGATTACAGGTCGGCTTGCGCGCGAGTTATTGGAACTAAATCCGCACCGACGAGGATGAAGCGATATTGACGATGAACCCGCGCTGCCTAATCGATTTTATTATGGTGGCAGCGGGCTTTCGTGTTGCCTTGATTCGCGACATCGAACGACCGCTTTGCACAGACTCGAGAGATCGCAATGGGTCGGTTCGAGTAGCACGGGCTATGACGGCCAGCCGGTCTACCACGAGATTCGCCACGCGGCGCTCAGGTGTTGATCCAGATGCGCGCCTGCTCTAACTCGCTGACGTGGAACGCCTTGACTTCGGCCTTCGTAAAGAATCGCGCCAGATGCATCGAGGCGCGGATCCAACCCGCATCGGCCACCACGGCGGCGCGCGTGACCTTGCGGGCCAGGGAAACGCCGAGCGTTATATCGGTCCACAGCGCCCTCGGCTCGATACCGGCGAAACGCTCGATGCGTTCGAGCACGCGGGTCTTGCCGTTCAGTTCGAGATCCCCACGCATACGCTCAATGGCTTCGCGCAGATCGTGGTCGGTGATCTTACCTTCGACGGAAATCTCGATGACCGGGGAATCGGGCTCGGTGTGATACAGGATCATGGCAAGGCCACCTTACCAGGGAGACGTTACACGCTCAGGCGCAAATGAGCCTGACGTTCGATAACGCCCTAATGCTACCCCTTTTCATACGGCTCGGTTAGCTGGTAGAACGCCGTTCGGAGTACCCGAACCGCCCCGACGTGGCCAGGGATGTCAATAGATCGTCCAGATTGGACACCCGGCCTGCGCCCTCCAAGGATACGATTCACTCAAATGTTCTCCGGGCCACGCGTGCCGCCCTGCAGCGTGCCGGTTGCATGTGGCGGACCTCGATGTCGTCGAGTCGAACCAAGCATTCGCCGCGCAGGTAGGCGCTGTGATGCAACTGCTCGAGCTGGAATCCGGCCAGTGAATCCGAATGGCTCGGGGCATTTCGCTCGGTCATCCGATCGGCGCAACGGGTGCGGTGATCACCGTCAAGGCGCTATACGAGTTCCAGCCTGTCAACGACCGGTATGCGCTTGTGACGATGTTGAATCGGCGGCGTGCTGGGCATCGCGGCGGTTTTCGAAAACCTGGGCGCGTCTAATGCAGTTAAGAGCAAGCGCCTCATTCAAAAAAGGTAGGCATCGACGGTACACGATGGCTCGTGGTCGGTCCCTTCTCCCAATACCGACAACCGACGATAGACGTCTCGAAATTGGACGGAGGGATCGATGCATTTACATGGGTGGTGCCGAAGATTGACGACTGTGCTCCGACAGAAGGCATAGCGAACGATATGCGGACTGATGCAGTTCGCCTTGAATAGTTCGTCTCCTCTCGGCTAGAGCGGCAGACACAAGATGCATACCATCAACTACATTGAAACACGTTAATCATGAAACACGAAACAGAGGAAAAACACGCTGCCCGGCAGAGTAACGGCCAGTGCAATCGCACGCAAAATCAGCGCATTGACGAATCCGGCAAGATGAGTCTCGATCCCGAGCGAAAGTGGGCGTGGACGACGTCAAGCAGTCGATATGACTGGATGGATTCGCATGCGCCGTTCGCGTATCTCGACTAGATTTCGACGACCGAAATGCGCTGCGGAGCGGCCATTGACGTTCTAGATTCCGAACGGCCGTTGAGGCTGCTGTCCTCCGGAAGGCATGCGTGAATGAAATCTGCGCCGGAGGGACGTGGCGAGTGGCTTCGATTGCCGCGTCCGGATGCATACAGCGTCGGCCTGTTTCAGGGTGCAGGCAGGTCTCTCGGGCATGAGGCGTTGATCAGGTATTACGCCCGCACGTCAATCAGCACGCCAAGCGGTCGCCATTGGACTCCCTTAGTCTCGTCTGATAATCCGTCGAGTACCGCAGCCAGCGAGACTTTCGCGTTTGAATTCTGCGCGAGCGTCACGACATGATCCTTTAACGCCTGATTCAATTGTCCAATTGCAGCTGTCATCGGGTCGCCCGGCTGTGTGTCAGCGCTAGAGATGGTTGCGGAATCGTCGATATCGAAATCCCATTCGTCCGTATCGGCATCGTCGTCGCTTGCCACCGAACCGGACATCTTCGCCAGACCGGCAATCTGAGCGCCGAGATCGCGATAGCCATTTACGGCCGAATTAGACGGCTGAATATCTGTCACGACGGAAAGCGCATCCTTCGTCTCTTTGCCCGATATGCTCAGGCCATTGGCCAGGGCAATTGACTGCTGCAGTTCGAGTGCCTGGTAGAGCGCCGCGATCAGTGATGCGCTCGACGCACTCACGCGCCTGGGTAACGACAAGGCGTCGGAGTTGTCGTTGACGCTGTCGCTGATGGTCAAGCCCGTTGATGCATCGATGCCGAGTCGCGTCAACGTGCGCTTGAGTGCTGCCATCAGTGCATCGTTACTGCGGTCGGACGTGCTGGCCGTCGACGAAGCATCCTTTGATGGAGGAGGCTCGGGCGGTGGCGGTGTGGTGACTGACGTGTTCGTGTTGATCGGATCAGGCGACATGGGGCTGATGCTTCCTTTGTTCAGCGCTTGGAGGGACGGTCGAAAATCGAATGCACGGTAGCGACGTACAATCGGGTTATCGGGACCCTCGCGTGAGACTTGATGTTTTGTAATTGCGCGAAAGGAAGGCAGCGGTGTTTGTAATCGAGTGAATTGGCCGCGAATGGCCGATACCGGTCCGCGGGCATAACTATCGGCGACAACTGAAAATAACCGATGAAACGCAAACGAAATATCTCTCGCACTATCCTATGCGTGATTTTGTTCACCGCTTCGTCGGCCCATGCCGGGTGGTATGAGATCAGGAACTATGCAGGGACGATTGGTAGCCTCCCTGTTCATGTGTCGTTACAGACCTACGATGACATCAACCGAAATACCTCTGGTCAGTGGCGCGTAGATGGCAGTTACTACTACGATGCCCATCGTGTTCCCATTCCATTGCAAGGCAAACGCCAACCCAATGGAGAGATGCAGTTATGCGAAGCAGTAGAGCCTGTTTCGTTTGGTGATTCGCCAACGGTGCCTGCCGCTTCGCCGACGCACCCTGTTCCTTGCCCTATCACGTTAGCAATCAGCGATACGAAGGCATCGGGGGAGTGGCGGGATGGCAAAAAAGTCCTGCCGATCGCGCTGCATCAAGTCGGCAGTCTCAACGATACCGGCCTCGAAACACCCCGAGTGGTCGGTGTTGTCGAAATACCGATGTGGCATCACACGAAGAACCATCTGTTGCTGGGTGTGTACCAGTCTTCGATGGATTGTTCGTTGTCGATGGTCCGCCTGCGTCTTATCAACATCAAGAGTGGACAAATCGACAGGGATCTGAAATTCGATTGCGGCGCGGGCATCGTGGCGACCCCCATCTATGCCAACGTCTATCGTGCAGACAACCCCCGCAACGTGACTGTCATATTTCAAGGTGGGTATCACGGGATGGGGGACGACCGGGATGTTCCGGTTGAGCCATAGCTTCTCACACCTCAAAGCTTCACCGCGATCTGCTTGATTTGCCTGCTTCTCGAACGCCGTGAAGCGCGCATCAGCCTGGTTGCCGGGCAAAAACGCCTATTTCGGGCCGAACATTGATTCACTCTGCCATTAGCGATACCCTTGAATCGTTCGTGAACGTCGAATGCCAGTCAACCCGGAGACAACCATTTCGTGAAGCGAGCGTGGGCTTTCTCCTGCATCCTCGCCTTGAACGCGATCCTCGGCGGATGCGGCAAGAACGGATCGGAAAGTGGTACTCAGGAACAGGGCGCCTCCGCGAGTCAGGCGGCGAGTCAGCCTGGGCAGGCCGCGAGCGGCACAACGGCTGCATCGGGCGCGCAGGCGCCGAGCGGGCCGGCCGCCGTCACCAAGGCGCAGTTGCCGGCGGAAGCAGCCGAAACACTGCGCCTGATCAAAGCGGGCGGCCCTTTCCCTTTTGGCGAGGACGGTGTCTTATTCCGCAACAGCGCGGCATTGCTGCCGCAGCATCCGCGCGGCTATTACCACGCATATACAGTTCGCACGCCTGGTGCAACGGATCGCGGACTACGCCGCATCGTATGTGGTGGACCGCGCAAGCAAACCAGCGACTGCTACTACACCGAGGATTACTACGCCAGTTTCAAACGCATAGCAGAATAATTTGCGCCAATTAAAAATGCCCCGGGCCTCCTGTCGAGGAGACTATGGGGCATTGTGTTTTCAGAGACCGTGCCGCGATGGCATGACGGGTGGAAGGGGTAGCGGAGACGCGACCCGTCACAGACCAGCTTGCGAATTTCCCGCGCATCTTCCGTACACGCCGGTATGCGCGCCTTTGCTGGACTGCACCGATTTCCGCCTGACGAATCTCGTCATCGACGAGGCCTCTTCCGAGGCCGTCGAGTCCATCGCACCTGTCACTGCCGGGAGCTAGTGCCCGTGCGCCTTCCGCAATTCGCCGGCTGTACCCAGTCGTCGACTGGTGGATCCGACGTGAAAGCCTGCGGCGACGACAAAGAGGATTCCAGCCACAGGCCAGACATAGATGGCAGAGGCGACGCCGAGCCAACATGCTTCGTGAGGCGGGTAGGCGTGGAGCGCCCAGAGAAAGAAGGCAACTGGCAACATCAGCAGGAACAGAGCCGACCGATTAAGAAAGGCTCCGACTGCTGCTTTCTTGTGTGTCTCAGATTGCATGCCTGTCTCCATGAGGAATGGCATGAGACATAGCGTCGCACAGCAGTCGGTTCGCGAATACTTGGTGAAATCCCTACCGTATGCCAATCCGGCAGGCTCCCTGCCAGCTAGCTACGCAAGAACACACCAACCGGTTCATGCGGAATGGTTCTGCGGGTTGGCGACGAAATCGCGGCTTCGTTTCAATTCATTTGCGTCGAAATGATACGGATACCGTATTAATTACCATGGCCGCTACTAAGCAGTCCCGGTATCCGACTAACAAGGCGCAACACAGCATCTACAACACGATCTCGTGGGTAGGTCTGCTCTAACACAGCTAGGCGATGCCGGTCATGCGGCCTTCGAGTTACCGTCACACATGAACGGGGCGTAGATCTGGTCGCGAGGTATGATTCCACCGTGGATACGCTGCTCTTTGGATCCTGATTTCCTCGGGCGCGCGTTCCGTGCATCCATGACGGGGAGCGCATCATGTCAAGTGAATGGAAACGCCGGATGCGCCTGTTTGTCCAGCGTTTCTGGCAGCCCACCAGCGCGTGCATGACCTGCATGCCGGGGAGTTGGGGCAACGTCTTGAGCCTTGTACACTGGACGATTGCACTCCAGACAGGGCTGCTCACCGGGGTCCTCGCGGTACTGTTGACTTTCACGCCAGCCGCGAAACTCTACTCGCATCGATATGGCAATGCGTTGATCGTCGGCTGTCTGACGGCCTTAGGCGACGCGTTTGCGCACGCGAGTCACTACCGGCTTCCCGTTGTCGAGCACGTTGCGACGGGCGTCGTCTCCGGTCTGCTCGCGCTGGCCGCCTCATATCTCTTTGAAGACCGCGCGCGGCGAATCCGGGCGGCCTGGGTACGGGTTTTCGGATAGTTTCCGCTGACTGTCAGTAAAAACCCGGCCATGCACGTGCGACACAGGTCCATAGCCCGTCAGCACGCTGGACCACCGTTCAATATCGACGGGTGTTCCCTCGCATCGCCCGCCAAAACACAGGTTCAAACTGGCGGAAGCTCCTTCGGTCTCCGGCTGGCGTCTATGCTTTATCGGCGCATTCGCTCGACATGACCAAGGAGGCGTGCATGAAACCCGCGCTATGTGTCGCTATCGCCAGTATGGTTTTCGGGGCCCAGCTGGCGCACGCTGTCTGCTCCCATGACGCCGTCTTTGTCGCGCTCGGTGATCAGATTCGCGGTTACTCTGCGCGCGCCAACGGAGCGACCGAGCCCTGCCAGGTGCTGCAAGGGCCGCTCACCACCCTGATGTCGGCCGGGGCGACGGTGATCGACAGGAAGGACGCCTTTCACATTGCGCAGTTTGGCGCGAGCACGGTCGACATCTTTCCGCGTAAGGCTGAGGGCAATCAGGCACCCGATCGCTCGTTCAGGTTGACGAACACAAATGACCTGCCCGGCATTGCGGTGGATTCCCGCCTCAACGACTTCGTCATGAGCGTTCGCCCATCGACGGCGGGCGTAATGGTCATTCCCGTCCACAGTTCTGGGGATATACCCAATCCGGTCCGCATTACCGATCCGAACATCACCCAGTACCAGAGCATCGCGATCGACAGCGACGACAATCTGCTGATCGCGGGTTATGACATACAGGGAACGGCGATCATCGACACGTTTGGCACGAGCCGAAGCGTGACCGCGCCCTCGCTTCTGCGCAGCCTCACAGGTCCCAAAACCGGCCTGTTTTCGGGCCGCGATGTTTTTTTCTCACAGATCGCCACGTCGATTGCTATCGATCCTCGCACGGACGAATTATTCGTCTACAACACGACCGCGGATGCGACCCAGACCCAGGTGAGCGTTTTCGCCGCCAAGGCGAATGGCAACGTGCGACCGATACGGACAATCAGCGGTCCAGCCACGGGAATCATCGGCCAGGTTTTGGCGTTCCCGGGTAACAGGATCACCGTCTCACCGGATGGACGGCTCTTCGTTGCCCAACAGAACCTGCGCATTCTCGCGTTCGCGCCGGGAGCAAGGGGCAATGTGGCGCCGTCTCAAGTCATCGAGGACTCCACGCCCGGTCCGGCCAACTCCGCAGGGATCGCCTTCCGGTCGGGGCGAGGCGGGCAACGGGACGACGACGGATGCTCGATGAAACCCGACGAAGGCGGTAGAAAATAATCGGGTCAAACTGGTATCTCCAGCGTCGAACGGCCGTTTCAATTTTCAGTTCAAACAGGTGATCGAGAGCGGCGAAATCGCGCTGATGCCCACGGAATGAACGGTCTCGGGACGGGAGCCGATGAAAGTGTATGCAATTCAGATCGCGCGCCGTCAGCAGGTTTCCAGTTGTGCCAGCGGGCCCAAGCAAAAATGCTGATTGTGAGGAACCACGACTCCATGTTAAAAAGTGCATCGCACGGCTGGCGGAGCGCCACCGACGCGCAATATTAATTTTGGGAATCTTGCAAAATGGCAACAGGTACGGTGAAGTGGTTCAATGATGCAAAGGGTTTTGGTTTCATCACGCCGGATGGCGGCGGTGAAGACCTGTTCGCACATTTTTCGGAAATCCAGTCGAGCGGTTTCAAATCGCTCCAGGAAAACCAGAAAGTGACGTTTGAAGTGAAGCAGGGCCCGAAGGGCAAGCAGGCTGCGAACATCCAGCCGCAGTAACGCGTTTCCAGTATTAGAAAATGACCCTTCGGGGTCATTTTTTTTGCCACCAACGAAACCGGTTCCAATCTCGAAGTCCCCGCCCGCGGGACGCCCACCAACGGCCGGACCTGGTTCGGCTACGGCCCGCCAACGCGCTGAACGCCCCGTGACAGCGAAGGCTCGACCGCCGAAGCCTGTTCTACACGACCTCACCAGAACATTGCCCATACCAGGCGAAAACCCTGGCTCGATTCTCCTTGTCGACCGCAATGTGACTGGTATGATGACATCATGACGGCACAAGTGATGAGTAGACTGTAACGACAAAACACGACCGTCGACTGGTTTCAGGCAGTGCATAGGCGTTTAACCAGAAAGGAGACAAAACGATGAAAGCATCGAAGCGGTGGCTCGCGCTCGCGTTGGCCACCTTGGCGGTCGTCGGCGCGAGCGGCACGGCGCAGGCGGCGAATCTGATCGCCATCATTACTCCCTCACACGACAACCCGTTCTTCAAGGCCGAAGCCGACACCGCGAACGCGCGTGCGAAGGCGCTCGGCTACGACACCATCGTCCTCGTCCACGACGACGACGCGAACAAGCAATCCAATCTCGTCGATACGGCCATTGCGCGCGGCGCGAAGGCGATCATCCTCGACAACGCGGGCTCCGAGGCATCGATTGCCGCCGTCAAGAAGGCCAAGGCGGCAGGCATTCCGTCATTCCTGATCGACCGCGAAATCAACGCGACGGGCATTGCCGTGTCGCAGATCGTGTCGAACAACTATCAGGGGGCGCAGCTCGGCGGGCGCGCGTTCGTCAAGGCGCTTGGCGAGAAGGGCAACTATGTCGAGCTGGTGGGCCGCGAGGCGGACATCAATGCCGGCATCCGCTCGAAGGGCTATCACGACGTGATCGACCAGTTTTCGAGCATGAAGATGGTCGAGCGGCAGTCGGCCAACTGGAGCCAGACGGAAGCGTATCGCGTGATGGAAACGATCCTGCAGAGCCACCCGGACATCAAGGGCGTGATTGCGGGCAACGACACCATGGCGATGGGCGCATCGGCTGCGCTGAAGGCGGCGAAGCGCTCCGACGTGATCGTCGTCGGCTTTGACGGCAGCAACGACGTGCGCGACGCGATCATGCGCAACGACATTCGCGCGACCGTGCTGCAACCCGCCGCGCAGGCCGCGACGGAAGCCGTCGATCAGGCCGACAAGTACATGAAGACGGGCGCCACCGGCAAGCCGGAAAAGCAGCTGATCAACTGCTCGCTCATCACGAAGACGAACGCCGGCAAGCTCGACATGTTCGCGCTGCGCTGAAATCATCGTTCGACTCGACGGGGATGCCACGCGCATCCCCGCGCTTTGTCACCGATTCGCATCATCACCGGTCACATCAGTTTTCTCATCCGGCGTACCGTGAGGTCATCCATGAGAGGTTGCATGTACGCGGCGATCATCGTCATTGCCGCGAGCGGGGCGTTGCAAGGCTGCAAGCTGGTCAAACACGACGCACAGACATCAAAAAATTCTCGCGACGCATACGCGTCGGCTGGCTACGATCCGAACGCGATGGTCGCGTCGATGTGGAGCACGAAAATCGTGCCCGACGTCGAAAAGCGCGCGACCGACTACGCGACGTTGCGCGACGCGATCAAGGCGGACCCCGACACGGCGGGCAAGAAATACGGCTATCGCGGCAAGGACGACGGCGCGCCGTGGAATTTCCCGACGAAGCTGCACGGCACGATCGTCGAGGTCGACACGCAATCGAGCCAGGGCACCGTGGGTGTCGATATCGATGGTGACGGCAAGGCCGACGTGATCGTCGACATTGGTCCGACCGTGCTCGGCACGACGCTGCGCGACACGCTCGATTTCATCTCGTTCACGAGCTTTCGCAATCAGATCGAATACGCGCAGTTCGGCACCGCGCTGAACAGCTACGCGGCCACGCATGTGATGAAGCCGTTTCCGCGCGATGCGCTCAAGGGCAAGCCGATCACCGTGACGGGCACGTTCTCGTATGACTCATCGGCCGATCAGCCCGAGATCGTGCCGCTTGCGCTCGCGCTGGGAGGCAAGTCATGAGCGAGGCCGGCGCAGTGGACGACGTGATTCTTCATGTAGAAGGCGTGACGAAGGTCTATCCCGGCACGGTCGCGCTGAAAGAGGTGAACTTCGCGGTGCGGCGCGCGGCTGTGAACGTGCTGGTCGGCGAGAACGGCGCGGGCAAGTCGACCTTGATGAAAATCATCGCCGGTGCGGAGCAGCCGAGCACCGGACGCCTGCTTCTGGACGGCAAGCCGATCGAGCTGACGAGCAGCGCTGACGCCTTGCGGCACGGCATCGGCATCGTGTTTCAGGAGCTGAATCTGTTCCCGAATCTGACGATTGCCGAGAACGTGTTCATCGCGCACGAGATCACGCGCGCGGGCATCGATATCGATGCCGACGCGCAACGGCGCAAGGTGCGTGAACTGCTCAAGCGGCTCGAACTGGACGTGAGCCCCGATACGCTCGTCGAAGATCTGCGTATCGGCCAGCAACAATTGGTCGAGATTGCGAAGGCGCTCGCGCACGACGCGCGCGTGCTGATTCTCGACGAGCCGACTTCGGCGTTGAGCGCGGCTGAAGTGGACGTGCTGTTTCAGGTGATCGCGGACTTGAAGGCGCATGGCGTCGCCATCGTCTATATCTCGCACCGGCTCGAGGAGCTGATCCGTATCGGCGACTACATCACGGTGTTGCGCGACGGCCGCATCACCGGCAACCAGCCGATGGCGCAAGTGGACGTGCCGTGGATCGTGCGCCAGATGGTCGGCCGCGACACCAAAGATTTCTCGCGCCCGATCGGCCACGCGCGCGGCGCGCAAGTGCTGACGGTACGCGACGTGTCGCTGCCGCGCAAAGGCAGCGGCTTGCTGGTCGATCACGTGTCGCTGTCGCTGCATGCGGGCGAGATCGTCGGCATTTACGGGTTGATGGGCGCCGGGCGCTCTGAACTGTTCGAATGCATTCTTGGCTGTCATCCGCATGCGACGGGCGAGATCGTGCTGGACGGCAAGCCGCTTGCGGGCAAGCCGATCGCGCGCCGCGTCGCGCAAGGTCTCGCGTTGATTCCCGAGGACCGCAAGGCCGATGCG
This sequence comes from Paraburkholderia terrae, assembly GCF_002902925.1. Classification (GTDB taxonomy): domain Bacteria; phylum Pseudomonadota; class Gammaproteobacteria; order Burkholderiales; family Burkholderiaceae; genus Paraburkholderia; species Paraburkholderia terrae. The sequence continues at coordinate 573,812 of NZ_CP026112.1, forward strand.
CTGCTGCCGATTCTCTCGATCGGCGAGAACATGACGCTGTCCAGCCTCGCGGAATTCGCGCGTGTTTTCCATATCAGCACGCAGCGCGAGCAGCGCTCGATCACGCAATACATCCGCGATCTCGCGATCAAGGTCGCCGACTGGCGGCTGCCCGTCAGTTCGCTGTCGGGCGGCAACCAGCAGAAGGTGATCATCGCGCGTGCGTTGATGACCACGCCGAAAGTGCTGCTGATGGACGAACCGAGCCGCGGCATCGACGTCGGCGCGAAGGCTGACATCTTCAAGGTGATGCGCGATCTCGCCGTGAAGGGACTCGGCATTCTGTTCGTGACGTCGGATCTCGAAGAAGTGATGGCGCTGTCCGACCGCATTCTGGTGATGTCGAACGGACGCGTGACCGCCGAATTCGACGCATCCGAAGCGACGCAAGACGCACTCGTCGCGGCGTCCGCGATCGGACACCGCACGGCATCAACCGAACAACGCGCCGCGGCATGACGCGGCGTGTCTCAAAGCAAATCCAGCAACACCCTGGAGATTATTCATGACGATGGCTATCAAGGGCGAAGCACCGGGCGCGAGCATCGGCGAAGCACCGCTTCTGCTGCTGCTCAAGCTGCGCACGTTCATCGCGCTGTTTGCCGTTGCGATCTTTTTCTCGTTCGCGGCGCATAACTTTCTGAGCATCGAAAACCTGCTGATCATGTCGCGGCACGTCGCGCTGAATGCGTTTCTCGCGATCGGCATGACGTTCGTGATCGTCGCGGGCGGCATCGATCTGTCCGTCGGCTCGATCGTCGGGTTGTCCGGTATGGTCGCGGGCGGGCTGATCCTGCACGGCATTCCACTCGGCGACGAGTACACGCTGTATCTGAGCGTGCCGGAAACGATCGTGGTTGCGCTGCTGGCGGGCGTTGCCGTCGGCGCGGTCAACGGGCTGCTGATCACGCGCCTGAACGTCGCGCCGTTCATCGCGACGCTCGGCACCTTGTATATCGCGCGCGGCGCGGCGTTGCTGTCGTCGGGCGGCGAGACGTTTCCGAACCTCACGGGTAATCCCGATTACGGCACGACGGGTTTTCCCTTGCTCGGCAGCGCGACGATACTCGGCATTCCGTTGACGATCTGGCTGCTGGTCGTGGTCGGTGCGATTGCCGCGTATATTGCGGGCCGCACGCCGCTTGGGCGGCAGATTTACGCAATCGGCAGCAACGAGCGCGCGGCGCAACTGTCCGGTGTGCGCGTGAACCGCGTGAAGATGTTCGTCTACATGTTCTCGGGGCTGTGCGCGGCGATTGTCGGGCTGATCATCTCGTCGGAACTGGTCGCGTCGCATCCGATGAGCGGCGAGACCTTCGAGCTGAATGCCATCGCGGCGGCCGTGCTCGGTGGCACGTCGATGTCGGGCGGGCGCGGCAAGATCGGCGGCACGATCATCGGCGCGTTCGTGATCGGCATTCTGTCCGATGGGCTCGTGATGATGGGCGTCAGCGCGTTCTGGCAGACGGTCATCAAGGGCGTCGTGATCGTGGCCGCTGTCGTGGTCGATCAGATCCAGCGCCGCGTGCAGCAACGCTTCGCGTTGCAGAAGCAGGCCGCGACGGGAGCGTGAACGATGAGTGAATCGACGCTTCGTGGGCGCGAACCATTCGATGGCGCCTTGATCGGTTGCGGGTTCTTCGCGCGCAATCATCTGCATGCGTGGCGCGATGTCTCTGGCGCAAACATCGTCGCGCTGTGCGATGCAGATGAAGCGCGTCTGACTGCCGCCGGTCGCGAGTTCGGCATCGAGCGCCTTTACACCGATGCCGCTGCAATGCTGCGCGAAGAACGGCTGGATTTCGTCGATATCGCGACGACGGTCGCGAGTCATCGCGCGCTGGTCGAACTGGCGGCCACCTCGGGCGTCGCGACGATTTGCCAGAAGCCGTTCGCCCGCACGCTCGACGACGCTTACGCGATGGTCGCCGCATGCGACGAAGCGAACGTGCCGCTGATGGTACATGAGAACTTCCGCTGGCAAAGCGCGATTCAGGCTGTCGGCGCGGCGTTGCAAGCGGGCGCGATCGGCAGGCCGTTCTGGGGTCGCGTGTCGTTTCGTTCGGCATTCGACGTGTTCAGCGGCCAGCCTTATCTGGCAGAAGGCGAGCGCTTTATCGTCGAAGACCTGGGCATTCATGTGCTCGATATCGCGCGCTTTCTGTTCGGCGACGCGACGCGTGTGACGGCCAGCATGTCGCGCGTCAATCCCGCGATCAAGGGCGAAGACGTCGCGACGATCATGCTGTGTCATGAAAGCGGTGTGAACAGCATCGTCGATTGCAGCTACGCGACGCGGCTGCCGCACGAACTGTTTCCGCAGACGCTGATCGAGGTCGACGGCTCGGCCGGCACGTTACGGCTCATGGCGGATTACCAGTTGCAGATTCACACCGCTGCGGGCACCGAATTGCGCGACGCGACGCCGCCCGCGCTGTCGTGGTCCAGCGCGCCGTGGGAAGCGATTCAGGGCAGCGTGCTGAACATCCAGTCGCACTGGATCGATTGCCTGCGCAGCGGGCGCGAGCCGGCGACGAGCGGTCGCGACAATCTGCGCACGCTCGCGCTCGTCGAAGCGACGTATCTGTCCGCGCGCGAAGGGCGCAGCGTGGATCTGCGCGAGCTGGAGCGAGCCTCGTCGCGCGGGGATGCCGGGCTTCGGCAGGTCGCGCGATGAGCGGCGATCTGGCGCAAACCTACTACGGCACGAGTCAGCCTGTCGATCAGGCGCGGCGTCTGCAAGCGGGGCCGTGGTCCGCGCTGCTGATCGATGGCGCGCTGCACGACATCCGCTATCGCGACGTCGAAGTGATCCGCGCGGTTGCATTCCTGGTGCGGGACAAGGATTGGGGAACCTGTCGCCCCACGCTGAGCGGCATCGAGATCGACGAGAACGAGAACGGATTTCGTGTGGCGTACCGCGCGCAATGCACGAATCCCGATGGACATGCGCTGAGCTACGCGTTGTCGATCGATTGCATGGGGCGCGACGTGTTGGCGTTCAGCGCAACCGTGACTGCGCATGATGCCTTCCTCACGGCACGCTGCGGCTTCTGCGTGCTGCATCCGCTGGAGGGCGTGGCGGGCGCCCCGGCACGCGTCGAGCACGGTGACGGCACGCGCGAAAGCGCGGCGTTTCCTGCGCTGATCGATCCGTGGCAGCCCTTCAAGGACATCTGCTCGATCGAACATGACATGCCGTGCGGCCTCACCGTGTACTGTTCGTTCACGGGCGATGTGTTCGAAATGGAAGACCAGCGCAACTGGTCGGATGCGTCGTTCAAGACCTATTCGCGGCCACTGGAATTGCCGTGGCCTTTCACGCTCGACGCAGGCGCGACGATGACGCAGACAGTGACGCTTGATGTCGAAGAGCAGGCATTGGCTCGTCCTGATCCGCACGTATCGACGCAAGCGCACCTTCAAACGCTCACACTCGATCTGAACGAACGCGTGGACGAACGAATGCCCGCGCTCGGCATTGCAATCGCAGCCGACGAAGTCGACGCCGCGCTCGATCACCGGGCGTTGCTGGCTGAACTCTCGCCGCATCAACTGACGCTGAGCTTCGATCCGACGGCAGGCCACGGCTTGCATGAGCTTGAACGCTTCGCGACGTTGCAGCGCGAAAGCGGTATTCGCTGCGTGCTCGAATACGCGCTGCCCGGCGTCGATGCGCCGCGCGCGGAACTCGATGCGCTTGCCTCGCTGGTCGCGTTGTCCGGCATCGAGTTGACGGGGATCGTCGTCAGTCCGTCGGTGCATCGGCAGTCGAATCCGCCCGGCAGCGTCAGCCCGCCATGTCCCGCGCTTGACGAGGTGTATCGGGAAGCCCGCCGCGCGTTTCCGGGCTTGCGCATCGGCGGCGGCATGCTCAGCTATTTCACCGAACTCAATCGCAAGCGTCCGCCGCTCGAACTTGTCGACTGGACGACGCACGCGACCTGTCCGATCGTCCACGCCGCTGACGATCGCAGCGTGATGCAGACGCTGGAAGCCATACCGCACATCACGCGCTCATGTCGCGCGCTGATCGGCGCGCAGCCGTATGCCATCGGCCCGGTGTCGATCGGGATGCGTCAGAACCCGTACGGGTCACGCGTGATGCCGAATCCGCACGGCGAGCGCATCGCGATGGCCGCCTGCGATCCACGCCAGCGCGCGCTGTTCGGCGGCGCGTGGCTGGCCGGTTACGCAGCCGCGCTCGCGGGCGCGCGCGTCGACACGTTGACGCTTGGCGCGTTGACAGGCGCGCGCGGACTCGCCGACGTGAGCAATGGCGTGCGCCGCTATCCGATGTTCGATGTGGCGAAGGCGCTGGCCGGCATGGCGGGCGCGACGCGGCTCACATGCGCGGGCGTGAATCCGCGCGAAATCGCGTGCGTGGCGGCGCGCGACGCGCAGGGGCAAGCGCATCTCATCGTCGCCAATCTGACCGGCTCCACGCGCGCCGCGCGGCTCGATCTGCGTGGCCTGACATCGGGCGGGTTGCGCGCGGTGATGATCGACGAAGCGTCGCTGCGGAGCAAAGTCGGCATGTCGCGCGCGGCGTCATTCAGGCTGCGTCCGTTTGCCTGTCTGATCGCGACGACGGTAACGAGCGACGCCGCCGCCGCGCGCCCATAACGAAGGCGCGCCGACGCGCCAATGAACTGCTGAAAGGTGTTGGTAGTAAACCCAGTGCCGCTTTTTTAATCTTGATGGTCTACTCATCACACCAGCACAGCACATGAGTGATCTGTGCAATAGCGCAGAGCCGCGAGACCCATCGGAGGAGACGCAATGCAAACTGCCCCGCACGCCGAACAGGCAAGCCCGAGCCAACTTGAGCGCTCGACCATCCGCAAGGTTTCGCTGCGCCTCGTGCCGTTCGTCGCGCTGATGTTTTTCATCAACTTCCTCGACCGCACGGCGATCTCGTTCGCTGGCCCGAACGGCATGACGAAGGATCTGGGGCTGGACGCCGCGCAGTTCGGTTTCGCGGCAGGCGTGTTTTTCATCGGCTACATCTTTCTCGAAGTGCCGAGCAACCTCGCGTTGCACAAGTTCGGCGCGCGCCGCTGGCTCGCGCGGATCATGGTGACGTGGGGCATCGTCGCGCTGCTCTTCACGTGGGTGAGCAGCGTGCCGGGGCTGTATGGGTTGCGCTTTCTGCTGGGCGTGGCGGAAGCGGGCTTCTTTCCCGGTGCGATCCTGTTCCTGAGCATGTGGGTGCCGCAGCGCCATCGCAGCCACATCCTCGCGCTGTTCTATCTGGCGCAGCCGCTGACCATCGTGATCGGCGCGCCGTTCGCCGCGTTGCTGATCGAAGCGCATGGGCTGTTCGGCCTGGCCGGCTGGCGCGTGATGTTCCTCGGCGTCGCGATTCCTGCGATCGTCGTCGGCATCGTCGCGTGGTTCTATCTGAGCGACCGGCCGTCGCAGGCGCGTTGGCTCACTGCCAGCGAACAGGCGTGGCTCACCGCGGAACTCGAAGCCGAGCAGCGCCAGCGCGCAGCCGGTTCGTCGCAGCATCGCCACCACGCAGGCGCCGCATTGACGAGCGGCCGCGTCTGGCTGTTCTCGCTGATGTATTTCGGCCTGATCTACGGTCTCTATGCGCTCGCGTTTTTCCTGCCGACCATCATCGGCGGCTTCCAGGCGCAGTTCGGCTCGCAGTTCAACGTGTTCCAGAAAGGGCTGATCACAGCGATTCCCTATCTGCCTGCCGCGATCGTGCTGTTCCTCTGGAGCCGCAACGCGACGAAACACGGCGTGCGCGCATGGCACATCGGCATTCCGGCGCTGGTTGGCGCACTCAGCATTCCGCTCGCCCTTTTCATGAAGTCGCCGACGACGGCTATCGCCGTCATCACGATCACGGCCTGCGCGATCTTCTCGGCGCTGCCGAACTTCTGGGCACTGCCCGCGCGCTTCCTGTCGGGTGCGGCCGCCGCCGCAGGCATCGCGCTGATCAACACGGTCGGCAATCTGGCGGGCTTCGTCGCGCCGTACGTGACGGGCGCGCTGAAGGACGCGACGGGCTCGTATCACGCGCCGATGTTCGTGGTCGGCGCCTTCATGCTGATGAGCGCCGTGCTGGCCTTCGCGTTCTGCGGCGAGCGCCGCCCGCGCCCGCAGGACGAACACGCAGCCGTCGCGCTGGACCCGCGCGCGGGCTGATCAACCGAAATTCATGAACATGACGCACCCCTGCAAGGAGAGAGCACGATGAAAGAGAAAATTGCACTGTTCGGCGCTGGCGGAAAGATGGGCTTCCGTCTTTCGAGCAACCTGCTGAAGTCGGACTATCGTGTCGCGCACATCGAAGTGAGCGAAGCGGGCCGCAAGCGCCTGAAGGATGAACTGAACGTGGATTGCGTATCCGTCGATGCCGCGCTCGACGGCGCGCAGGTCGTGATCCTCGCCGTGCCCGATACGCTGATCGGCAAGATCAGCCACGAGATCGCACCGAAGCTGCCGGCGGGCACGATGGTGATGACGCTCGATGCCGCCGCGCCGTTCGCCGGCCATCTGCCCGACAGGCCCGATCTGACTTACTTCGTCGCGCATCCGTGTCATCCCATCATCTTCAACAACGATGACGACCCGAAAGCGCGCCGCGATTTCTTCGGCGGCGCGTATGCGAAGCAGTCGATCACGAGCGCGCTGATGCAAGGCCCCGAGTCCGCGTTCGATCTCGGCGAGGATGTCGCGAAGACGATCTATCAGCCGATCCTGCGTTCATACCGTTTGACCGTCGACCAGATGGCGCTGCTGGAACCGGGCTTGTCCGAGACGATCTGCGCGACGCTGCTTTACGTGATGCGAGAAGCGATGGACGAAACCGTGAAACGCGGCGTGCCCGAACAGGCCGCGCGCGATTTCCTGCTTGGCCACATGAACATTCTGAGCGCGGTGATTTTCAACGAAATCCCCGGCGCATTCTCCGATGCGTGCAACAAGGCAATCGAGTTCGGCAAGCCGCGCCTGATGCGCGACGACTGGAAGGGCGTGTTCGATCATGCGGAGATTGCGGACAGCATCCGCCGTATCACGTGATGCGTGCTGAGCGCTGTTTTCTTTTGACTTCCAACAGGACTGCATCGTGAGCGAACGCATTCACGCTACTTACTGGCTCGAAACGGGCGACGATCCGGGCCGGGCCGCCGATGTCATCGCCGGCGAACAGTCGAGCGGCACCTTCGTCGCGCTGCCCGGCGAGACGCCCGAACTGAAGGCGCGTTCCGGCGCGCGCGTCGAGCGCCTGGACATACTCGAAACCGTCGATAAACCGAGCCTGCCGGGCGGCATGAAATCGGGGGTGTACACGCGCTGCACGCTCGAACTGTCGTGGCCAATCGAGAACTTCGGGCCGTCGCTGCCGAACCTGATGTCGACCATCGCGGGCAATCTGTTCGAACTGCGCCAGGTGTCGGGCTTGCGGCTCACGGGCCTGAAGCTGCCGGCTTCGTTCGCGGCGGCGTATCCTGGCCCGGCGTTCGGTATCGACGGCACGCGCAAGCTGAGCGGCGTCACGCATGGTCCGCTGATCGGCACGATCATCAAGCCGAGCGTCGGGCTGTCGCCGGAGGAGACCGCGCAGCAGGTGCGCGAGCTGGTGGATGGCGGCATCGACTTCATCAAGGATGACGAACTGCAAGGCGACGGCTCGCATTGCCCGTTCGACGAGCGCGTGAAGGCGGTGATGCGCGTGGTCAACGAACACGCCGATCGCACCGGCAAGAAGGCGATGGTCGCCTTCAACGTGACAGGCGATCTCGACCAGATGCTCCGGCGGCATGACCTCGTGCTGGCGCAAGGCGGAACCTGCGTGATGGCGGTGCTCAATTCGATTGGACTGGTCGGCCTGCACGAATTGCGCAAGCACGCGCAAGTGCCGATTCATGCGCATCGCGCAGGCTGGGGTTATCTGTCACGCAGTCCTGAACTCGGCTGGGATTACGCGCCGTGGCAGATGATCTGGCGGCTCGCGGGAGCGGATCATCTGCACGTGAACGGCTTGCGCAACAAGTTCAGCGAGCCCGATGAAAGCGTCATCGCGGCGGCGCGCGCGGTGCTCGCGCCCGTCATGCCCGACGCGCCGATGACGGCGATGCCCGTCTTCAGTTCGGGGCAGACGGGCTTGCAGGCCGCCGATACGTACGCCGCGCTCGGCCGCGCCGATCTGATCCACACGGCGGGCGGCGGCATCTTTGGCCATCCGCAGGGCGTCGCGGCGGGTGTCGAAGCGCTGCGCGAAGCATGGGTTGCGGCGATCGAGGGCGTGCCGCTGGAGAAGCACGCGGAGCGCAATCCGGCGCTGCGCGCGGCGCTTGGTTTCTGGAAGTGAGCACGCGTATGTCCGATTCCGCGCAAACGGCATTTCCGGCGGGGCCGCTGCTCGCCTATTACGGCGACGACTTCACCGGCTCGACGGATGCGATGGAGGCGATGACGGCAGCGGGCGTGCCGACGGTGCTGTGTCTCGACACGCCGACGCCCGACCTGCTTGCGCGCTTTCCCGAGATTCGTTGCGTCGGATTGGCGGGTTCGTCGCGCGGGCGTGACCCTGCATGGATGCGCGACGAGTTGCCAGCCGCGTTCGCGAGTCTCGCGGCGTTCGGCGCGCCTATCCTGCAATACAAGGTGTGCTCGACGTTCGACTCGTCGCCGGAAGTCGGTTCGATCGGCGCGGCCATCGACATCGGCGTGAACGTGATGCGCGCGCGCTGGTCGCCGATGGTAATTGGCGCGCCGCGCCTGAAGCGTTATCAGATGTTCGGCAATCTGTTTGCCGCCGTGAACGGTACGGGCTATCGGCTCGACCGTCATCCGACGATGTCGCGTCATCCCGTGACGCCAATGGACGAAGCGGATCTGCGCGTGCATCTCGGGCGGCAGACGTCGCGTCGCATCGAGCTGATCGACATACTGCAATTGCGCGACGGCTCGGGCACGGCGCGCGTCGATGCGCTCAGTGCGGACGACAAACCCGTCGTGTTGATCGACGTGCTCGATGAAGAGACGCTCATCGAAGCGGGGCGCCTCGTGTGGGAGCGGCGCGGCGAGGGCGTGTTCAGCGCGTCATCGTCTGGGCTGCAATACGCGCTGGCCGCATATTGGCGCTCGCGCGGCTGGTTGCCCGCGACGCCTTCGCTGCCCGTCGCCCGGCCCGTCGAAACGATCGCCGCCGTGAGCGGTAGCTGTTCGCCCGTCACGGCGTCGCAAATCGCCTGGGCGCGGGCGCACGGGTTTCATGTCGAACGGCTCGATCTGCGCCGCGCGCTCGATTCGCAATCGGGCGGCGCGGAGATCGAGCGCGCGGTTGGCGCCGCTGCCGATGCGCTTCGCCGCGGCGTGAGCAGCATCGTGCATAGCGCGGAAGGCCCCGACGATCCCGACGTGATCGGCTTCGACGCGATTGCGCGCGATGCGGGCCTGACGCGTCAGCAGGCCGCGCGCAACGTCGGCGGCGCGCTGGCCGAAGTGATGCGACGCTTGCTGGAGCGCGTGCCGCTGTCGCGTGTGGTCGTCGCGGGCGGCGACAGTTCAGGCGAAGTCGCGAGTACGCTGGGCATCGATGCGCTGAGTGTTGCAGCGGGTCTCGCACCGGGCGCGCCGTTGTGCCGCGCGTGGTCGAAGTCGGCGCAGCGCGATGGGCTGGAGATCGTGCTGAAGGGCGGGCAGATCGGCGGCGCGTCGTTCTTCGGATTGGTCAAAGAGGGCCGCGACGTGGAGTGAACGCTGCGCGGCTAACGGATACAGCGAGCGGTTCCTCGCAAGAATCGATCGGTGTATGGTATTGTCATTACACCAGAAGCTTGTCGCTGAAATGTAATGGGCGAGATCATCCCGCGTCGGAAGCTGTACCAGGAAGTGGTGGACCGTCTGATGGAGCGTATCCGCTCGGGCGAAATCGCGCCCGGCGCGCAGCTGCCATCAGAGCGGGAACTGATGGAAATCTATGGCGTCGGGCGGCCTGCCGTGCGCGAGGCGCTGCAGACGCTCGAACGCTCGGGCATCGTCGAGATCGTACACGGCGAGCGCGCGCGTGTCGTCGTGCCGACGGCCGACCGGCTGATCGGCCAGATCGCAAGCGGCGCGATGCACTTGCTGCGCACTGACCCGGAGATGCTCGAGCATCTCAAGCACGCGCGCCTCTTTCTCGAAACGGGCACGGCGCGCATGGCCGCCGAGCGCGCGACGGAAGAGGACGTGGCGCGACTGCAATTGAGCGTCGCGCAACATCGGGCTTCGATGGTCAATCTCGAAGAGTTCATTGAGCGCGACATGGCGTTTCACCGCGAGATCGCGAGGATCAGCGGCAATCCGATTTTCCCGTCGATCGTCGAGTCGCTGTTCCGCTGGGCGGGCGAATACTATCGGCCGCTCGTGCGTGCGCCGGGCGCGGAAGAGCTGACCTTGGCGGAGCATCAACGCATCGTCGACGCCATTGCGACGCATGACGGCGATGCGGCTGCCGAAGCCATGCATGCGCACCTGTCACGTGCTAACCATCTGTACCGCAAATTGAGCAAATAACGCCGGTACGGCACACACCTGTCTTTCATCACTCCGGCTGCATCATCGAAGGATCGAGCGGCGCCATTCTGCGCAGCGCGAGACGAAAGTCCCGCGCGACTGCCGACAGCACCGCATCACGTCGCCGGATCAAACCGATTGTGCGCGCAACCGTCGGCTCCACGAGCGGACGTATGGCGATTCGCGATTGCGCGTCGCGCGGCGCCGCGCAGCGCGGAATGATTGAGATACCGAGACCCGCTTCGACGAGTCCGAGCGACGTCGTCAGATGTTCAATTTCGATCAACCGGTCCGGGCGCCAGTCGATGTCGCGCAACGCGGCATCGAGCATGCGCCGGTTGCCGCTCGTCGTGCCCGAGACGATCAGCGGCCACGGGCGCAGTTCGCGCCACGCAACATGCTCGCTTTTTGCGAGCGGATGATCGGCGGGGCAGGCGAGCACGTACGGGTCCACCAACAGTTCGTCGATGACGAGCTCCGGCGTCTCGTTGACGAGAAACGCGATGCCGAACTCCGCGTCGCCGTCGGCGACACGCCGCGCGACCGTCGCAAGATCGGTTTCGAGCAGCCGCAGCCGCACCTCGGGCCGTCGCCGGTGATAGCTGCCGACGATCTTCGGCAACAGAAACTTCGCAACGGTGGGAATGCACGCGATGGTCAACTGACCTGTGCGGATACGCGTCGCTTGCGTGACGAGTTGCAGCGACGCATCGAGTTCGCGCAGCACGCTTTGCGCGCGCGGCAGCAGCAATTCGCCCGATGACGTGAGCGCGACCGTGCGCGTCGTGCGCTCGAACAGCATCAGGTCGAGCGCTTCTTCGAGCCGCTTGATGCGGCGTGTCAACGCGGACGCGGACAGGCTGAGTTCGATGGCGGCATCGTTGAACGACGCGTGCGATGCAACGGCAACAAAAGCGCGAAGCGCGTCGAGATCGACGCCGGGAAAGCGGTTCATGAGCCCTCATGGTCAGGCGATTCGCGGACTGCCAATTCTTGCGTGTGAAGCAATAATAATCACGCCACGTGCAATTCACAAACGCCCGTCGCGTGCGGATACTGGTCATCGAATTTCCACTCCGCGCCAGTGCGCCCGACACGCGATGAACCAGCGCCACGACATCGGCACAAACCCCTATACCGGCGGCGTAGCGGCATTCGTCGCGCAATTGCGTTACGACGCGATTCCTCACGACGTGATCGCGCGCATCAAGTTGTTGCTGCTCGACTCCATCGGCTGCGCGTTGTTCGGCTCGGCGCTCGAATGGAGCCGCATCCTCGCGGACACGCTCGCGCGCGTCGACACGACACCGGGATGCACGGTATGGGGCACGCCGATGAAGCTGTCCGCGCCGCACGCCGCGCTTGTGAACGGCACGCTGATCCAAAGCTTCGAACTCGACGACGTGCATCGCGCGGGCGTGCTGCATGTCGGCGCCGTCACGTTGCCCGCCGTGCTCGCCGTCGCCGAGACGCTGCCCGCCGATGCGCGCATGAGTGGCCGCGATTTTCTGCGCGCCTGTGTGGCCGGTTATGAAGTGGGGCCGCGCGTCGGCATGTGCATGGGTCCTGAACATATTGCGCAGGGCTGGCATTCGGGCGCGACGGTCGGCGTGTTTTCCGCGGCGGCGGGCGCGGCGGCCGCGCTGCGCCTCGACACCGCGCAGACCGTGCATGCGCTCGGCATCGGCGGCACGCAGTCGGCGGGCCTGATGGCCGCGCAATTCGGCGCGATGGTCAAGCGCATGCATGCCGGGCGCGCCGCGCAAAGCGGGCTGTATGGCGCGCTGCTGGCGCAGAACGGCTTTACCGGCATCGTCGATGTGTTCGAGAACACGTACGGCGGTTTTTGCAGCACATTCTCGCGCTCGACGGACCGCTACGATCTCACGCAACTGATCGACGGACTCGGCGAGCGCTTCGAGACGATGAACATTGCGCTGAAGTTCTACTCGTGCGTCGGCAGCAACCACACGACGCTCGACGCGATCCGCGCCATGCAGGCGCGCCATCCATTCGGCGCAGACGACGTCGAGTGCATCGTCGTGCATGGCTCGCGCGTGACGGTCGATCATGTCGGCTGGCCGTATGTGCCGCAGGGCCTGACGTCCGCGCAACTGAACCTGCCGTACTGCGTCGCCACGCTGTTGCTCGAAGGCGATGTGTTCGTCGACCAGTTCAGCGAAGCGAAGGTGGCGGACCCGCAGCGCATGGCGCTGGCGAACCGCGTGCAGGTGCTCGAAGACCCGGCTATCACCGCACGCGGCCGCGGCGCGCGTCACACCGTGCGCGTCGAGGCGACGCTGCGCGACGGCACGCGGCTCGAAGAAACTGTCGAGTCGCAACGCGGCAGCGAGCATGCGTTCGCGAGCGAAGCGGACATCATCGACAAGATGACGAAGCTTGCCGAGCATCGTATCGAGAGCGCGCAGATTGAACGAATCGTCGAGTGGATCATGCACGCCGAGAGTAAGTCGGACGCCGCAGAACTCGTGCGCCTGCTCTCGACGCGAGGCTAGCAACAGGGCGCAAGCAGTACCGCAGGTAAGCACGACGGCAAGCACAAAGCAAAGCGGCCCGATAGCCGCAAGGAGACACAGGATGGCCGCAACGCCGCATGATCTGACGCTTCAGGCTTCCCCCGCCGCGCGGCGCGAGCGGCTGCGCTCGATCATCGGCGGCAGCGCGGGCAATGTGATCGAGTGGTACGACTTTCTCGCGTACTCGATCTTCTCGATCTATTTCAGCAAGGCCTTTTTTCCCGGCGGCAATCAGACGGCGCAGCTGCTGAACGCGGCTGCCGTTGCCGCGATCGGTTATGTGGTGAGACCGCTCGGCAGCTGGGCGATCGGCGCGCTCGCGGATCGCCACGGACGGCGCGTCGCGTTGAGCTTGTCGGTGGCGATGATGAGCGTCGGCTCGCTGATCATCGCGCTCACGCCGACTTACGCGACGATCGGCGTCGCGGCGCCAGCCGTGCTCGTCTGCGCGCGTCTGCTGCAAGGCTTCAGCATGGGCGGCGAGGCGGGCACGAGTGCCACGTATCTGAGCGAAATGGCGCCGACCGGGCGGCGCGGCTTTTTCGTCGGCTTCGTGCAGGTGACAGTGGTGATGGGGCAACTCGTCGCGCTCGCGCTGATGCTTGTGTTGCAGCGCTTCGCGCTGACGCCTACGGAGCTCGAAGAATGGGGCTGGCGCATACCGTTCGCGATCGGCGGCGCGCTCGCCGTGTTCGCGCTGTATCTGAGGCGCGGCATCGCGGAGACGGACGCGTTCGAGCGTGCCGATACGCTCGCCGCCGGCCAGGCGTCACGCGAGTCGGAACGCGGCAGCCTGCTTGCGCTGCTGGTCCGGCATCGCATGCAAACGCTATGGACGATCGGCATCAGCATCGGCGGCACGGTTGCGTTCTATACGTTCACGATCTATCTGCAAAAGTACATGGTCAACACGACAGGCTTCAGCCGCGATACCGCGACGCTGATCGCGACCGTCGCGCTCGTGATCTACATGTGCTTTCAGCCGCTCTACGGACTGTTGTCGGATGTGGTCGGGCGGCGGCCCGTCATGCTGATCTTCGGCATCGGCGGCACGTTCTGCACGGTGCCGCTGATGCACGCGCTCGGCAGCACGCACAGCGTGTGGGCCGCCTTTGCTCTGAACCTCGCGGCGCTCGCCATCCTGAGCGGCTTCTCGTCGATCCATTGGCTCGTGAAGTCGGAACTGTTCCCCGCGAAGCTGCGCGCGCTCGGCGTCGGTTTGCCGTTCGCGGTGGTGTCGTCGGTGATGGGCGGCACGACCGAATATCTCGCGCTGAAGTTCAAGCATGCGGGCCACGAGTCGTGGTTCTTCTACTACGTGAGCGCGTGCGCCGCGGTTTCGCTCGTCACGTATTGGCTGATGCCGGAAACGCGGCATCGTTCGGTCATCGATGAAGAAGCGCGCGGCCAGGGTTGACGCGCTTCGATGCGACACGCATGAAGAGATAACATCACTGAAAAAGGTGCCAGTGCGCGTGGATTTTTATTTTGCAATGCACCATAGACGGGTGTACTATAGGGTTAATACCTAGGCAATAACCCTGAATGGAGCTTGCAATGAACTACGCTACTGCTACCTCGACGGCTACGAAAGGCGGTTTCCTTGCCCGTGTACGCGAATTTTTCGTTGACGCGTGGCGCACCCATCTGGAAGTGTGCGAAATCATCGCCGAATCGCATCGTCGTCCGCGCTAAGACTATCGCTCGACCGCGTGCGCGCGCGGTTCAGGCGGGGCGCCACGAAGTGGCGAACGCGCATCGCGCCGGCGCTTCAGCCGCCGCCGAGGCGCGCGGGCTGGTTCCCGTTTCCGTCGCAATCCACATGTCGGGCAGTCCTACGTCCATGGGTCGCATGACGCTCCCGCGCGAATCGACCAGGCCGATTGCAAGGGCCAAATAGACGCCACCTGACTCCACGCGATCGCTATTGCGCAGAGTCCAGTTGCGGCATCCCTGGATCGAGCAGATTCGAACTGAAATCGCACGATTGCGCAGCCAGCCTCGCGATGGCCGCACTCAACGAATGCGACTGGTCTGCCCGGTGCATCGCGATGTATTTCACGGGCGGCAGCGCGGGCCTTGTCGGCACGATTACGAGCGCACGCCGCTCCAGCATATGTCGCAGGCAGGCTTTGGGCAGATAGCTGACGCCGAGCCCCGACAACGTCAGACCGATTTGCGCGATGAGGCTATTGCTCGCCAGCACTTTCTGAAGGCTGACGCCGTGGTCCTGCAAAAAGCGGCTATACACATAGCCGGTGCCTGACAACCCGCCTTGCAAGATCAGGGGATATTTCGCGATCTCCGTGATCGGGATTGCCGTCTTCCGCGGCGCGAGGCTCGCGGCACACATCCACGCGTTGTCGACCTGGCCAACGGCCGTGGTCGCGAACGGTTCCGTGCCCTGGGTCTGCGGCACGATGATCACATCGATGGTGTCGGTGGCAAGCCGCTCACGTAACGTCGCATTCAGTTCAACTTCCGCTTCCACCTTCACTTTCGGATACTCCGCCTGTATCGCTGAGACGAGGCGGGGCAGCCATGTCAACGCCGTGAGTTCGGTGACGCCGATGCGTATCTGCCTCACGAGCGCCTCTTTCGAACTGACGCGCTCGACGATCTGATCGCGGCGCTCCAGCAACTCCTTCGCGTACTCGAAAAACTCCGCTCCCTTTTTGGTCAGGCGCGCGCTGCGATGGGCGCGGTCGAACACCACGAGATCGAAAGCGCGCTCAAGCTCCTGCACACGCTTGGAAACTGCCGACTGCGTCGTATTCAGACGCGTCGCCGCGGCCTCGAACGATCCCAGTTGCACGATCCAGTACAGCGCTTCCATCTGCTTGAAGGTCAGCATCGCGTTGCCGTGACATGAATAAAAGCGATATGTTCGCATAGAAAAAAATCGCTTTTTTTGTTTATTCTGGATGCTTATGGTTTCGACATCGAGCTGAAACACAGCACATGCGGGACAGGCTCGAACGAGCGCGCTCGCAAGAAGGCACGCCGCCTCCCGCGTCAATCCATATCAATCGGTCCGTCTGGAGAACGCATGGAATCCGTGATCGAAACACCGCCTGCCGAACTCATCGAGCGCAAGCCGCGCATCGGCTTGGCCTGGCAAATACTGATCGGCCTCGTTGTCGGCATTGCGGTCGGCGTCGTGCTGAACCGCTTTCCTCAAATGCGTGAATCGGTTGTGACAGGCTTTCTGCAGCCTGCCGGCGACATTTTCATCCGCCTCATCAAGATGGTCGTCGTGCCCATCGTGTTCACCAGCATGGTGGCCGGCATTGCAGGCGTGGGAGATGGGCGTGCGCTCGGGCGCATCGGCCTGAAGACGCTGGTGTATTTCGAGGTCATCACGACGATCGCCATCGTGCTGGGGCTCGTGCTCGGCAATGTGTTGCAGCCGGGCGTCGGCACTGACATGTCGCAACTCGGCCACACGGACATCTCGCATCTGCAGCAAGCCACGCAGACGCAAGGCCATCACGGCTTCATGTCCTTGCTGCTGAATATCATTCCCGACAATATCGTCGCGTCGATGGGGCGGGGCGATCTGTTGCCCGTCATCTTCTTCTCGGTGCTGTTCGGGCTCGGCTTGCAGTCCGTGCCGACGGAGTACAGAAAGCCCGTGCTCGCCACGCTGAAGGGCATCGGCGACGCGATGTTCAAGGTCACGGGCATGGTGATGCGCTACGCGCCGTTCGGCGTGTGCGCGCTGATCGCGGTGACCGTCGCGAACTTCGGTTTCGGATCGCTGCTGCCGCTGGTCAAGCTGGTTGCCGTGACGTATCTCGCGATCATTCTGTTCGCGGTCTTCGTGCTCGGCGTCACCGCGCGCCTGTTCGGCTTCAATATCTTCACGCTGCTCAAGGTCATCAAGGATGAACTGATCATTGCCTTTTCGACGTGCAGTTCGGCCACTGTGCTGCCGCAGTTGATGAAGAAAATGGAAGACTTCGGCGTGCCCAAGAGCATCACCACCTTTGTCGTGCCGACGGGCTACACGTTCAACCTCGATGGTGCATCCATTTACCTCGGCATCGGCACCCTGTTCGTCGCGCAACTGTACGGCGTGCATCTCGGCGTGCAGGAACAGATCGTCCTGATCCTGACGATGGTGGTGACGTCGAAAGGCGCCGCCGGTGTGCCGGGTTTCATGTTCGTGATCCTGCTGACGACACTCGCCAGCGCCGGCCTGCCGCTCGAAGGGCTTGCGTTCATCGCGGGCGTGGACCGGATCATGGACATGGGACGCACTGCGTTGAATGTCGTGGGCAACGCGCTCGCGCCGCTTGTCATCGCGAAGTGGGAAGGACAGTACGACGCGGAAAAAGGCAAGGCGTATCTCGCGTCGCTCGACGCCTGAACGCAGGTAAAAGCACCCTATCGAGGAGCAAATTCAGATGAGCAGCAACCAGGGGCAGTTCTTTCCCGAGTCCCTCATGCAGGAGATCAAGAGCCGGTTCCATTTCGTCGATCACGACATGGACGGGCGCGAGCGGCTCTTCTTCGATAACGCGGGCGGTTCGTTCCGGCTCAAGGCGGCGTTGGAGGCGTTTGCAAGCGTCGACGCGCTGCCGGATTGTCCGGAGCGCATTCACGAGCGTGCGCGTTACCTGCAAGACGTTCAGACGCGCGGCGAAGAGGATATCCGGCGGATCTTCAATGCGCGAGGCGGCAGTGTCTATCCGTCTCTGACAGCGTCGGCCGCGATGTTCGAGATGGTGCGCGCCGTGATGGAGAACGTGCCCGGCACGAATGCCGTCACGACGATACTCGAACATCCGTCGTCGTTCGATGCCATGAAGCTGTATTGCGAACGCACCGGAAAAGCGCTGCGCATCGCGCCGAGCAACCCGGAAACCGGGGGCGTGGATGTCGATGCGATCGTGTCGCTGATCGACGAAGACACGGCACTCCTGAGCGTGATGTACGCGTCGAACATTTCGGGCGCGAAGCTCGATATCGCTGCCATCGTGGAACGTGCGCGCGCAAAGCGGCCGGATCTTTTCATCATCGTCGACGCCGTGCAGCACGCGCCGCATGCGGTAATCGACCTGCAGAAAACGCCCGTCGACGGCATCAACGTCGCGCCGTACAAGTTCTTTGGATGCAGAGGTTCGGGCATCGCGTGGTTGTCCGCGCGGCTGGCGGAGCTGCCGCATCATCGTCTCGAAGCGAAGCAGAAGGGCGTATGGGAACTCGGCAGTCCCGCGCCTGCGCAGTTTGCGGTGGTGAGCGCGATCGTCGATTACGTCGCATGGATCGGCGGGCAATCCAGCGATGCGGATGACCGTCGGGAATTGTTCGTGCAAGGGATGCAGCGCATCGAAAGCCACGAACGCGCGCTGCTTGCGGTGTTGCTCGATGGCACGGACGGGCAATGCGGGTTGCGAGCGATGAAGGGCGTACGTGTGTTCTGGGATCACGACGACCTGACGAAACGCGATCTGATTGCCGGCATCGGATTCGACCGTCTCGATCCCGCCGCCGCCGTGCGTGAATACGAAAAGCGCGGTGTGATCGTGTATGAGCGGATCGGGACGAGCCTTTACTCCGGGCGGATGTTGAAGTCGTTCGGTCTGGAGGGCGCTGTGCGGGTGTCGCCGCTGCATTGCCATACCGCTCGCGATATCGCTCGCTTCCTCGCGGTGACAGAGGAACTTGCGCTGATCGATTAACCGGCGTGCCGGATT
The DNA here is from genome assembly GCF_002902925.1 of Paraburkholderia terrae. Lineage (GTDB taxonomy): Bacteria > Pseudomonadota > Gammaproteobacteria > Burkholderiales > Burkholderiaceae > Paraburkholderia > Paraburkholderia terrae. The sequence continues at coordinate 592,614 of NZ_CP026112.1, forward strand.
GCGTGTGAAGTTTCAACCGGCGCTGCCGTCTCTGGACGGCAGCCCTCAGCACACAAACGGCATTCCTTGTTTCAGGGCAGAGACGGACCGGGTAGTCAGTCGCGAACGATCGAAGTATGCGCTGCCAGCCTCGGACGCTACTGCAACTACTGAACGGTCTTTACATTATCAACACCTTCAACGGGCGTCATGCCGGGCACATCCGTTGTGCTCCCGGTTGCCTTCCGGGACATATCGCCGGGAGTCCGGTTCCACGGGCTGGACACGGGCTCACCGTGATACGTCATCCCAGCCGTCGCCGCACCGTGAGCGCCGCCGCTGCCGTTTCCGCCGTTGCCGTTCCCTCCCGCATGCGCGATCGTTGCCGCGCATCCGCAAAGCGCGACGACAAAAGCTTGCGCCAACTGAACTTTCCACGTTGCGTGTTTCATGGCATGACTCCTGGGCGTGCCAGCGCATATTTCCGTGTCGCTGGATTCAATGTGCCGCTGAACAGGATGCTTGCATAGCGGCGAAGTGCAAGCGCTCGATACGTTCTGACCTCGTATACGGCGTGCAAAGCGCAACGGATGCAAAACGACTACTTACCCCGGCAAGGGAAATTGACTTGAGGACGTAGATCGGCGCGACAACGCAAAAGCCTCCCGCATTTGCCGTATCGCGCCGCGTCTTCCGGATGGCTCAAGTCCCGACGCGCTCGCGAATTTCATCCTCGACCACCGTCGTATTGGCCATCCGGTCATGCAAAGTCTGCTTCCGGTCGTTAAACAGCACCCATAGAAATCCGGCACCGCAAGTCGCGAATGTCAGGAGATATCCGAGTGTGCGCAGACCGGCTTGTCGCACGGTCATCGCGCGTCCGGTATCGGCATCCACGATCCGAAGACGCAACGCGCGTTTGCCGGGAGACGTGCCCCATACGGCCCACATGACACCCGTCAACAGGATGGGAAGGCATTGCCCGATGGCCAGCCAGAAAAGGATGGTCGCAGCGTAGGACTCGGGGGCCAGCAGGATGTCCTCTGTCGAGGGTCCGAGCGGGACGAGCAGCACGATGGCAGTCCACCAGATTGAATCGATCGTCAGCGCTGTTGCGCGCCGCGAGTAGGAGGCGTATCGCATTGGAAGGTGGTGTGGGGTCGAAACCGGGCTCGATACGCAAAGACTGTCGAGGTTGCCCGGGCATACTCGCCAGTATGCCGGAGTCCGCAAGACCTCTACCCGGCGGACCTGGCCTTATGCGCGTCCGCGCCATTGAAGGGGCGATTTGCAGGTTGGTCGTAGAATAGGCACATCAAGTGCTCAACTGCTCGACGAACGGGTGCGGCACGGTATCCAGTCAAGGCCGCGCCCAGCCGCCCGGGTCGACAAGCCGGATCTTCGTACGAGCCGTGCGACCGCATCCGGTGGCCACCAGGAGAATGTCATGACAGCGCGTTCAATCGCATCTCTCACGCTTTCCTTCGGGCTGGTCTCCATACCGGTGAAGCTGTATTCGGCGACCGAGACTGCATCTGGAGTCGGCTTCAATCTGCTGACGCCAGAGGGCGGCCGTGTGAAGCAACAGTACATTTCCGAGGCCACGGGCGAAGTCGTGGCACGGGTAGATATGAAGAAGGGATACGAGTTCGAGAAGGGCCAGTTTGTCGTCTTCGCACCGGAAGAGCTCAAAGCCCTGGAAGAAGGTGCGTCGCACGTTGTAGAAATTGTCTCTTTCGTCCCGGAAAAATCAGTCGACCCGCTCTATTACGACAAGGCCTACTTCATCGCACCCGACAAGCGCGGCGGCAAACCATACTGCCTTCTGCAGCAAGCCATGCGAGAAAGTGAACGCTGCGCATTGGCCAAATGGTCGTCCAAGGGCAAGACCCGTATCGTCCAGATACGGCCGGCCGATGAAGGCATGGTTTTTCAGCAGTTGTTGTTCGCAGACGAAGTGCGCGGACTGGCCGACTTGCACATCGAGCAAATCGCCGTGACCGATGCGGAGTTACAACTTGCGCTACAGATAATCGATCAGGTTTCAGAAGATGTTTATGACCCGTCGGCATACGAAGACGAGGAAAAGAAGCGGATTCTGGAAGCCATAGACCGGAAGATTGCCGGTAAGCAGATCGTGTCGCCAGAAGCGCCCGCCGAGGACTCGGGCGGTCAGGTAATCGACCTCATGGAGGCGCTTCGCGCGAGTCTCGGCGCCAACAAGACGAAGAAAGCCGGGCCAGCGAAGACGCCTGCGTCCAAGAAAGGGACGCCTGTCGACGTCGAGGTGCTTGCGAGCAAACCCCGTCGGCCCGCCAGGCGAGCCGCATCGACGCCCGAAGTCAAAGAAGCGCCGCCGGCAAAGGTTCGAGCCCGAAAGTGAGCAGCCGCAATCAATCACACGATTACTCGCTGCGCAGCCTTCAATCGTTGCTTGGCGTTTCGCGACGTGTGCTTTCCGGGCTAATCGCAGCCGGATTCGTGGAGCCTTCTCGCGGTCGGCGCAACGAGTTGCGCTTTACGTTTCAGGACGTCGTGGTTTTGCGCACAGCATTTCAGTTGCAAGCGGCGAAAATCACCTCCCGCAAGATTTTGCGCGCGCTTGCCAAGCTGAAGGCCGATCTTCCGGAAGAGCTTCCCCTTTCCGGCATTCGTATCACTGCCGTCGGTGACACCATAGCGGTCAAGACGGGGCAGTCCCAATGGGACGCGACGTCAGGGCAGCATCTGCTCGATTTCGAGGTCGCACCGCTTCGGGGCGACGTTGCCTTTCTTGACACTGCGCCCCGCACGCTGCGAAGCAGAGAGCAACAGGCCGAGGAATGGTTCGCCCTCGCAGAGCAACTCGCCGGCTCTGATGTGGTCGGCGCGGAGCAGGCGTACCGCAAGGTGCTCGAGTTAGCCGACGCACCGCACTACCACGCGTACACCAATCTCGGTGTGCTGCTTTGCGAGACTGAAACGCGCTGCGAAGAAGCGCTGTCCGTGTTCGAGCGCGCGCTAGAGCATTTTCCCGACGATGCGCTGCTGCATTTCAACCGCGCTGTCGCTCTGGAGGAGCTGAAACGCTACGGGTCGGCGATGGAAGGCTACGAGCGATGCCTCCAGCTCGACCCCGACCATGCCGACGCGCATTTCAACCTTGCCCGGCTCAGCGAGATACGCGGCGACCAGCAGGGGCTCTTGCGGCATCTCAGCGCGTATCGCAGGCTCATCGGTTGACCAGACAGTTACAGATTGCTGGACCGTTCCTCTACCGCATCGCGGGTGGCGTCCCAGTAAGGCTGTTGCCGGTAGTACTGGTGGACGGACGAACCCCATTGCGGGTCTGCCATCGAGGGCCAGTGGTCCTTGTCAAATCCGGGCGCGTTTTTGATTTCGTCTGCCATCAGGTTGACGAGGAAGACCTTTTCATCGACGTTCAGCGTCAGTGCGCTCCATGGAATGGCGTGAAGCGTTGTTCCCATGCCGAGAAAGCCGCCTTCCGATAGCACGGCATACGCAATCCGCCCGTCACGAACGTCGAGCATGATGTCCGAAATTTTGCCGACATGCTCGCCGTCGGCCGTTACGACTTTGGTTCCATCCAGTGTAGACGCAGCCATCACTTCAGGCCCGGGGCCGTCGCCGACGCCAATGCCGACAATACCCGCACCCTGGTCCGCCGATTGCGACTGGGACTGCGACTGCGACTGCGTGTTCGGGTCGAGTGGTGTCATGATTTTGCTCCTGATGGGTAGACTTCTTGTAGCGCAATGCGCATGCCCAGGCAGGATGCTGGCCGCCAGCAGACTCAAATCGGACGAAAACGCGGACGGCTCATTGGGCCACTACTTCAGCCCATAAGCGTTGACGGGAAAAGGAAACGGCCGGGCACCGTAGCCGGAGTGGGGTAGGTCGCCCGTGGCCGGGTGCTGTCAGTCAGCTACGCTTTCCTTTGAGGGTGAAGGGCGCCAACAGCGACTCGATGTCGAGTTGGTGTCCTTGAAGAAGCAGCAATCGCGCATGGAGCACGGTGTTTTCAAGGACGAGCTTTGCGGTGCTCAGCAGATATAAAGCATGAATATCGGAGACGGACATGTCAGTCTCCACGTTGTGGTGACGTTCAACGAGCGAACTGACGATGAGGCGCTTGAGTTCCTGCTCTCCAAACGGCAGGTCCGCATAGTCGATGGGATCTTCTGCTTCGACTTCTCCGAGCATGTCGACAAGCGTTTCGGTGCTCACTTCCATGAGTCCTCCCCGGGACGAAGGTCAAGGTCGGCGTGGCCAACAAACGTCATCCTGCGCTCACAGATTACTCATTCAATTAAATGTAGTCCAGCGGTGGCGATGACGGTTGAATGTCAAATCGAGACCAGAGCTTGAAGAAGAGCCCCGTCGACCGACACCTCACATATCGCGTTTCGCGATTTCCATTTGCTAATCGCTTGGTAGACCGCTTTTCTGCGCCCCTCTATGATCGTTTGACCTCATTTGGAGAGAGGCAATGATTCATCCCATGACCCGTCCCGTTTCCCACTGTCGGCGCTGATCCAGCGCGGCGGCCGTCCGCACGCGGCGCCCATCGTCGGCGGACACACAGTCTTCCCGAGCACTGCGATCCCATCCGGGCGTGACCCAACACGCCCGTATTCGCACGCGCCCGGAACCGGAACATCCCATTGTCGAGAGTAGAGCATGAGTCAATTTTTGTCCGCATTAAAGCGTGTCCTCTTTGCGCGGAACAGGCCGGCAATCCACGCCATCCTCGCTGCGTTCGTGTTCAATACCGCTCCCGCATTTGCCGCCGACACGCCGACCCTGAAGATCGGCACGGCAACCAGCCCGCAAATCGAAGCGTTGAAAATCGCGGCTCAGGAGGCCAAACAGCAAGGCCTCGACGTCAAGATCATCGAGTTCACGGACTGGAACACACCGAACGCCGCACTCGCCAACAAGGACATCGACGTCAACTATTTCCAGCACATTCCCTTCTTGGAAAACGCGAAGAAGCAGGGCGGCTACGATTTCGTGCCGATCGCGCCTGGCACGATCATGAAGATCGGTTTGTATTCGAAGAAGGTCAAGCGCTTTGAAGATCTGAAGGACGGTGCGACGGTTGCGATTGCGAACGACCCTGTCAACGGCGGTCGCGGACTGTTGCTGCTGCAACGCGCCGGACTCATCAAGCTGAAGCCGGGTGTCGACTATCGCGCGACCACACTGGATATCGTCGATAACCCGAAGCATCTGAAGATCGTTGCGCTCGAAGCGTCACAGTTGGCGCGCTCGCTCGACGACGTCGACCTCGCGCAGGGCTATCCGAGCTTCATCAAGCTCGCGGGCACGACCGACCCAAATAGCGCATTGCTTTTCGACGGCCTCGAAAACAAGAACTTCGCCATTCAATGGGTGGTGCGTCCGGAAAGCGTCAACGACCCCCGCATCCGCAAGTTCATTTCGATCTATCAGCATTCGCCCGCCGTGCGCGCAGCGCTCGACAAGGCGTTCGGCAACCTGTACGCCGTTGCCTGGTGATGCGATGTTCGTTGCGGGCCGCGCGTGCGTGCCCGTGTACTCGCGTGAACCAGCCGCCTGAAAAGGAACCGACGACATGACCCATCTGCTCGACGTAGCGGGTTTCATCGAAGAGAGCCCGGGACTTGCCATCAAGCCGGCGCCGCGGGACGACACCGCGCCCGCCGTCGTCTTCGACGATGCAGGCAAGGTATTTTCCACAGCACACGGCGAGCCTTCAATCGCGTTGGCGAACGTGCGGCTGGATGTCCGACGTGGCGAGATATTCGGCATCATCGGCCGCAGCGGCGCGGGCAAATCGACGTTGCTGCGTCTGGTCAATGGACTCGAAAAGCCGACGTCGGGCGCGGTGCGCGTACACGGCGTGAGCGTCGGCGAACTCGACGAGCGCGGGCTCGTTGCGTTGCGGCGGCGCATCGGCATGGTTTTCCAGCACTTCAATCTGTTGTCGGCGAAAACGGTGTACGACAACATCGCGTTGCCGCTCAGGATCGCGGGCGTGCCCAAAGCAGCCATCGAGAAGAAAGTCGCTGCCCTGCTCGAACTCGTCGGCTTGTCGGCCAAGCGCAATGCGTATCCGGCGAGTCTTTCGGGCGGGCAGAAGCAGCGCGTCGGCATTGCACGCGCGCTGGTACACGATCCCGACATTCTGCTGTGCGACGAAGCGACCTCCGCGCTCGACCCGGAAACGACGCAGTCCGTTCTCGCGCTGCTGCGCGATATCAACCGGCGTCTCGGCCTCACGATCATCCTCATCACTCACGAGATGGCCGTGATACGCGAAGTGTGCGATACCGTCGCCGTGATCGAACAGGGTGCCGTCGTCGAAACGGGTGCAGTGTGGCGCGTGTTCGGCGCGCCGAAGCACGCTGCGACGCGCGCGCTGTTGCGCACGCTGGTACACGACCTTCCGGACGATCTCGCCGCCCGCCTCAAGCCCGCGAGCGATGATGCATTGCCACGCGATGCCACCGATGTTCTGCTCGACGTGTACTACACGGGCGCCAACGGTCACGATCCGGATCTCACGGCGCTGAGCGCGGCGTTGACCGTGGACGGCGGCCGCGTGAGCTTTGTACACGGCGGCATCGATCGCATTCAGGGTCATGCGCAGGGCCGTCTCGTGGTGGCCGCGCAATTGTCCGGGCCCGGGCGCGAAGCAGGCGCGTTCGCGAGCCGTATCGCCGCATTGATCGAGCGTGCGCGGCGACACGCAGATCACGTGGAGGTACTCGGCTATGTCTGAGCTTTGGCTTTCGGAACTCACGGGCGCGATTCGCGACACGGTGCTGATGGTCGGCATTTCGGCGTTCGTCGCGCTGATCGTCGGCATTCCGCTCGCGCTGGTGCTGGTCACGACCACGCGCGGCGGCATCTACGAACGGCGCGCGGTGAACTCGACACTCGGCGCGCTCGTCAATGCATTTCGCTCGACGCCCTTCATCATTCTGCTCGTCGCGCTGTTGCCGCTCACGCGCGTTCTGGTTGGCACGACGATCGGCGTATGGGCTGCGATCGTGCCGCTCTCCATCGCGGCGATTCCGTTCTTTGCGCGCGTCGCGGAAGTGAGCCTGCGCGAGGTGGATCGCGGTCTCATCGAAGCAGCACAAGCGATGGGCGCGCAGCGCCGCCACATCATCTGGCACGTGCTGCTGCCGGAAGCATTGCCGGGCATTCTGGGCGGATTCACGATCACGGTCGTCGCGATGATCGGCTCGTCGGCGATGGCGGGCGCCGTCGGCGCGGGCGGGCTCGGCGATCTGGCGATCCGCTATGGCTACCAGCGTTTCGACACGACCGTGATGGTGACGGTCATCGTGTTGCTGATCGCGATCGTCACGGCCGTGCAGTTTGCGGGCGACCGCCTGGTTCGTCGTCTTGCGCAACGCGTGTGAAACATTGCCTACGTACGCCAGCCTGGTTCGCCGGAGATGAAAGGTTAGGATATCTTGCGCTTTGCAATCGAGTGACGCTGCTAAGCGAGTGGCTATTCTCATGAAACAGAGAACATCGCGGACATAGGCGCCGCGATATTGGCGTAAATCATCACCAAAGCGAGTGCGCTTTTCACATTGCGTACGCGTCAGATATCGTTAGCAGGATTGATTCGTTGGAGAACGCGAAAGTCTTTAATTACGCTGTGGGATTAATCTCCCAACTTCTCCCGATGATTCACGACGCTTCTACCCGCGCACGCGCATTCAACCCGAAGAAAACCACTTTCGTATTGCTCGGCACGCTGGCTGCCGGCGCTATGCTCGCATTGAGCGGCTGCAGCAAGTCGGACGCCGACACGACAACACAACGCGCGCAGTCATCGAAGCCTGTCGCGGGCGGCACGCTGA